>NVTS01000012.1 GCA_002732995.1 Marinosulfonomonas sp.
GAACAGGTCTTTCCACGAAACCGGCACCCCGTCCAGCAATCCGCGCCGGTTGCCGCTTTTGGCCCGCGCCGCCGCCGCGCCCGCCTCGGCCAACGCACGATCCTCGGTCAATCGCGCATAARTCCGGTGCTGCAATGGATGCGCCTTGATTGCAGTAAGATAAGTCTGCGCCAATTCCACAGGGTCAATTTCCCCGGCCCCAATGCCGCGCCCCAAATCCGCCGCGCTCATTTTCAACCACTGCTTTGACATAGCCAGACCTTTCATTGTTCACATGAACGGTAGCGGCACGGCAGCCCATGGACAATCCCGAAAGCCACGCCATATTATCGGGTATGGAATTCGACTCGGATATTTTGATCATCGGCGGCGGGCTGAATGGCCCTGCCTTGGCGCTGGCCTTGGCCGATGGCGGCCTCAGCGTCACCATCATTGACGCGCTCCCCGCCAATGCCCGTGGTGACGCGGGCTTTGACGGGCGCGGTTATGCGCTTGCGCTGGCCTCGCAACGGCTGCTTGCGGCGATTGGTGTCTGGGGCGATGTAGCTGCAAACAGCCAGCCGATTAACGAGGTGAAAATCACTGACGGGCGCGCTGGCGAAGGGCCATCACCATGGATGCTGCATTTCAACAGTAATGAGCTGGCCGAGGGTCCGATGGGCTATATGGTCGAGGATCGCTATCTATATCGCGCGTTTCAGGCGGGGCTGAAAAAGCATCCGCTGATCAGCCAAATCAACAGCGAAACGGTGATTGAACAGGATGTCGGTGTGGCGCATGTGACCGTGCAAACCGCCCGCGGGAAATCCCTGACGGGGCGTATAATAATCGGTTCGGACGGGCGCAAAAGCNGGYAMYGCWRYRYKGGCCGGTATCAAACGCCACGGCCATGATTATAACCAGACAGCACTCGTCTGCGCTATTGAACATGCGCAGCCCCACCACGGTATTGCACATCAGTTTTTCATGCCGCCCGGCCCTTTGGCGATCCTGCCGCTGCCGGGCAATCGTTGCTCGATTGTCTGGAGCGAAGAAACCCAGGAGGCCGCGCGGATCAATGCACTACCGGACACGGATTACCTCGCCTATCTGCGGCCGCGTTTCGGCAGTTTTCTTGGGGAAATCAAACTGGCGGGGGCGCGGTTCACCTATCCGCTGAACCTGACCCTGGCCGACCATTTCATCGCACCGCGTCTGGCGCTGATTGGCGATGCGGCGCACGGGGTGCATCCGATTGCGGGGCAAGGGCTGAACCTTGGCTTGCGCGATGTCGGAGCCTTGGCCGAGGTGTTGATCGAGGCAAAACGGCGCGGCGAAGACATCGGGGCGGTGGATGTGCTGGAGCGCTATCAGGCATGGCGCCGGTTTGATACCACCACTCTGGCCATGGTGACGGATGGATTTAACAGGTTGTTTTCAAATGATAATTCGATACTACGCTTGGGGCGCGGCATCGGGCTGGGCATCATCAATGCCATTCCGGCCTTGCGCCAACGTTTTATCCGCGAGGCGGCGGGGCTGACTGGCGATGTGCCCAAACTTCTACAGGGGCGACAGATTTAGAAGGCCGCTCAATCCAGCTTGCGCGCCTCATCGACCAGCATCACCGGAATTCCGTCCCTGATCGGAAACGCCAGATGCGCGGTTTTGGAAACCAGTTCTTGCGCCTTGGCATCATAAGTCAATGTCGTGCGCATCACCGGACAAACCATCGCCTCTAGCATCTTGCTGTCAAATTTAGCTTCATGGCTCATTGCATCACTCCTTGACCATCGCCGCGCCGCAGCGCGAATTCCATTAATGTCACCAGCGTTTCGCGCCGCGTCGTTAGCGTCTTTGCCTCCAGCAACGCTTGCTTGTCCTCGGGCGAAAACGGTGCCAGCATTGATAGTGAATTCACCAGCATCTCGGTCTCGGCCTGCTTCAGATTATCCCAATCCGTGTCCAGTTCCTCGACCGCAAAAAACCGTTCCAGCAGCCCCAAAAACCCGTCACGGTCAAACCCGTCATCGTGCCCGGCCCCGCCCAGATCACGCGCGAAATCCTGCCAATCAATCCTGGCTTGCAGGTAGGGCACAAACCCCTCGATCTGCTCCACAAACCGGAACCGCGACACACCGGTGAGCGAGATCATGTAACGCCCGTCATCGGTTTCGGTAAAACTGGTGACACGCCCCGCACAGCCCACCACATGCAACTGCCCCTCGGCGTCCTTGTCCATCGGCTGGATCATCCCGATCAGCCGCTCGCGGGTTTTCAGAACATCCTCGAACATCGCCAGATAACGTGGCTCGAAAATATTCAGCGGCAAACGGGCCCTTGGCAAAACGATCGCCCCCGACAGCGGGAACAACGGCAGTGTGTCAGGCAGGTTTGCAGCAGAGATCATCGCCTCGCCATCCTACATAAATATCATCGACGTCAGTTTGCGACGCCCGCTCAACACAACCGGATCATCCGGTTTCAGCGCGTCAAACACGGTAAACAACTGCGCCTTGGCAGCCCCGTCCATCCACTCGCGGTCCCGGCGAAACAGCTCCAGCAACTCATTCACCGCCGCCTCAGTTTCACCGGCCCCGTGCAGCGCCATCGCCAGATCCAGCCGCGCTTGATGGTTGTCAGGGTCCGCATCAACAGCGGCGCGCAACTCGGCAACCGGCCCTGCATCCACAGCCTGTTTGGCCAGTTCGATCTGCGCGTGCGCTGTCTCCAGCTCGGGTGTTTCGGAAATCTCGGCGGGCGCTCCGTTTAATGTGGCCTCGGCCTGCTCCAGATCATCCAGCGCCAGATAGGACCGGATCAACCCGCCATAGGCCGCCGCATTCACTGTATCTTCCTCCAGAATGGCCGCGAAGGTTTCCTTGGCATCTGCCGCATCACCCTCCATCAGCATGGTCTCGGCCGCTTCAATCGCATCGGCCAGACCGCCGTCGCCTTCCGGCCCCAACAGCGAAACCTTGTCAACAAACGCCTTGATTTCGCTTGGCGGCACCGCGCCCTGAAACCCGTCCACCGGCTTGCCATCGACAAAAGCATAAACCGTCGGGATCGACTGGACCTGCAACTGCGCCGCGATCTGCTGGTTCTCGTCGATGTTGACCTTGACCATCTTCACCTTGCCACCGG
This sequence comes from Marinosulfonomonas sp., assembly GCA_002732995.1. Taxonomy (GTDB): domain Bacteria; phylum Pseudomonadota; class Alphaproteobacteria; order Rhodobacterales; family Rhodobacteraceae; genus Profundibacter. The sequence goes on from NVTS01000012.1 coordinate 3,127, forward strand.
CGGCCGTCACTTCAGCCTCGAGCGCCGGCCCGAGCGTTTTGCACGGCCCGCACCACGGCGCCCAGAAATCAACGATCACCGGCACCTCTTTGCTGGCTTGCACCACATCGGCCATAAAGCTGGCCTCGGTGGTGTCTTTGATCAGATCGGCAGCGGGGGCATCAACCCCCTGTCCCAGTTCAAGCATGTCTAAATTCCATCAATTAGGTTTGGTTACTGCCTATATAGGGCCTGCGCCCTAGAGATCAAAGGTCGCAAACAGCGGCGCGTGGTCGCTGGGTTTTTCCCAACCGCGCACATCGCGCATCACCCGGCTGGAATGGCCGGACGCGGCAATATCCGCCGTCGCCCAAACGTGATCCAGACGGCGCCCCTTGTCGGCCACATCCCAGTCGCGGGCGCGGTAAGACCACCAGCTGTAGAGTTTGCCCTCGGGAATATTGGCGCGGGTTACATCGACCCAGTTGCCGGCCTCTTGCACTTCGGCCAGTGCGGCGACCTCGATCGGGGTGTGGCTGACCACCTTTAGCAGTTTCTTGTGATCCCAAACGTCATCCTCAAACGGGGCGATGTTCAGATCCCCGACCAGAATCGAGCGTTTGGGGGCATTGGCGTGGAAATCGTCGCGCATATCGGTGAGGTAATCCAGCTTCTGGCCAAATTTCTCGTTGATCTCGCGGTTGGGCTTATCGCCACCTGCGGGCACGTAATGGTTGTGAATGATCACCCCGTTTTCCAGCTGTGCGGCCACATGGCGGGCATGACCCAGATTGGCAAAATCATGGCGTGCGACCTCATGGATCGGCAGTCGCGACAGGATCATCACACCGTTGTAGCCCTTTTGCCCGCTGGCCACCATGTGGCTGTAGCCAAGCGCGGCAAAGCCTTCGGTGGGGATTTTATCAACTGGTGATTTGCATTCCTGCAGGCATAAAACATCCGGTGCCTCGTCGCGCAGCAGCTTCAGCACGATAGGCTCGCGCAGGCGAACCGAGTTGATATTCCAGGTGGCAACGGTGAATGGCATGAGGGGCGCTCCGGTTTGACTTTGGCCTACATTAATCAGACGGTGGCCCATTGACCATCCGATAAAGGCGCAATCATGCTGCTAGCCGCTAACAAAAACTACCGCCTGCTGTTCACCGCCACGGCCATCTCCAATCTGGGCGACGGCATTTCGGCGCTGGCGTTCCCGTGGCTGGCGACCCTGATCACCCGTGATCCGGTGCTGATCGCGCTGGTGGCCGCCGCCACGCGGCTGCCGTGGTTCCTGTTCGCCATTCCTGCGGGCGTGATCACCGATCGGGCCAATCGCCAAGGCCTGATGGTGCAGGCCGACATCTTGCGCCTGTTGCTGACACTGGGAGTGGTCGGGCTGATCCTGTCCGGCCCCGCCCTGCCGCTGTCTGATACCGCGGATCAGGCGCATACCCTGATCCTTGGGCTATGCGCCGCTGCCTTCCTGCTGGGGTCCGCCGAAGTGATCCGCGACAACGCCGCCCAAACCGTCCTGCCCTCGATTGTAGCAAAGGATGATCTGGAAACCGCCAATGGCCAGATGTGGAGCATCGAGCAAATCATGGGCCAATTCGTCGGCCCGCCACTGGCCGGCCTGCTGATCGCCTACGCCGWGCCCCTGCCCTTTTCGGTGGACGCCGTAACCTTCGCCATCGCCGCGTGGTGCGTCTGGCTGATTGCCATGCCTGCCCGCGTGGCCCCGAAATTACCCGACGGGTTCTGGCCGCAAATGCGCGAAGGCATGGCGTGGATTTACGCCCACAAACTGATCCTGCGTCTGGCGATAATGCTGGGGGCAATGAACATGCTGCATATGATCACACTGACGGTCCTAGTGCTCTTCAGCCAAGAGGTTCTGGGCCTCAGCGCGGCAGGCTATGGGCTGCTCCTCACAGCGGGGGCAGCCGGTGGTGTCCTTGGAGGCCTGATCGCACCGCGCATCATTGCACGGCTTGGGATTGACACAAGTGTGAAAATCGCGCTGCTGATCTTTCCTTTGGAATATCTGGCGATTTACTTCACCTCGAACGCCTATGTGGTCGCCGCCGCCCTGTTCATCGGAATGCTGGCGGCATTGCTGTGGAATGTGGTCACAGTTTCCCTGCGCCAACGCACCATCCCCGATGAATTGCTGGGCCGCGTCAACAGCATCTACCGTTTCTTTGGCTGGGGCGCGATGCCGGTTGGTGCAATGATCGGCGGCATTTTGGTGGCGGTATTTGAACCCGATCTGGGCCGCCAAGCCGCCCTGCACCTGCCGTTTCTGGTCAGCGCGGTTGGCGGTTTTGGGCTGTTTATTTATGGGCTGGCGCGGCTTAGTATCTGATTCAAATCTCTACGCATGACTGCAACGGGTTGCGATCCTGCGCGTTAGAGTTCTGATGTGTGCGATGAATATCCACGCTTCGGCGCTCACGATGGATTTTTCCCGATCTTTGGCCAATCGGCAGCATCGGTTCAGCCATGCGAAGGTGCGTTCAACAACCCACCTTCGGGGGATAACCTCGAAACCTTCTGCCTTGTCCGAGCGTTTAACAATCTGGATTGTCCAGTTCGGGTGCGATCAATTGCCATTCCTGATCTGTTACATCGCTGGCATAGCGCCCGGATTTCCGTTCATATTCAGGACGAGTGATTTCAGTCCGGGCCATTATGATCTCCTTTTAATCTTATCAACCCAATTGAATCACAACGTGCTGAAACCACTCAACCGGTTTTGGTTCAGACACTTAGGGGGTGAACTGCGGTTTTGCCCGCATAGCTGACTTACAGCCCAAAACCTACCGTGGGAACAATTTCCTTTTGTACAGAACAGTCCCTGAATTGTACCAAACGTACATGTTTACGCCGTATCTAGCGCCGCTCAAACCCCAACCGAACGGGCGCTGGCCTCGACTTCTCAGGTCAACACCAGCCCCCACCGATCAGACTTAACATGACATTTAGACCGCCGATTTACGGCTTTCTTCCAGATATATTTCGCGCAATCTTTTGGCCACTCGCCCCGGTGTGCCGTCACCCATTTGCACCCCGTCAATCTCGACCACCGGCATCACAAATGCGCTGGCCGACGTGGTAAACGCCTCGTCCGCACCCTGCGCTTCTTCAATAGTGAAACTGCGTTCCTCGACCTCCATCTGCGCCTCTTTTGCGAATCGCAAAACAGCGGCGCGGGTGATGCCGTGCAGGATGTCGTTTGACAATTGCCGCGTGATGATTTTTCCACCCTTGACGATATAGGCGTTGTTGCTTGTGCCCTCGGTCACATGGCCATCCTCGACCAGCCACGCGTCATCGCATCCGGCCTTTTTGGCCATCATTTTGGCCATCGACGGATACAGCAATTGCACCGTTTTGATGTCGCGCCGGTGCCAGCGGATATCGTCGAGCGATATCACCTTGGTGCCGCGCTTGGACAGATCGGAATCCGCAAGGTTAGGCACATTTTGTGTAAATAAAACAATGGTCGAGGGCACTTTTTCAGGATCAGGAAAGATAAAATCCCGATCCCCGGCGGACCCACGGGTGATCTGCRAATAGACCATCCCGTTGTCGATCCCGTTCACTTTAACCAGCTCGCGGTGCACCTCCAGCAACTCGTCCATTTCAACCGGGCTGGCCATATCCAGTTCGCTCAGGCTACGTTTCAGCCGCAGCGCATGACCGTCAAAATCAATCAGCTTGCCATCCAGAACCGAGGTGACTTCATAGATGCCATCCGCCATCAAAAACCCGCGATCAAAGATCGAAATTTTCGCGTCTTCCTCGGGCAGGTATTCGCCGTTCACGTAAACTGTTCTGCTCATGGTCTCTCTCCTGTTAACCCCAAAGGGCCGCGCTGGGTGGATGCACACCGGCATGATCAAATTTCAATGGCGCATCGCGATCCTCGGCCAACAACAGCGGCCCGTCAAGGTCTGTATAGGCCACGCCCTGCGCAATCAAGACCGCAGGTGCCATCGCCAAAGACGAGCCCACCATACACCCCACCATAATGCCGTATCCTTCGGCCTCGGCAGCGGCTTTTAGCTTGATCGCTTCGGTCAACCCGCCGGTCTTGTCCAACTTGATATTCACAATATCATACTTGCCTTTCAGATGCGGTAAGCTGCTGCAATCATGGCAGCTTTCATCGGCACATACCGGCACAGGACGCTCCATTCCGATCAGCGCTTCGTCCTGATCCGCAGGCAAAGGTTGCTCCACCAGCTTCACTCCAAGGCGCACCAGATGCGGGGCCATTTCAATATAAACCTCGGCTGACCACCCCTCGTTGGCATCGACAATAATCGCCGATTTTGGCGCGCCACTACGCACCGCCTCAAGCCGCACCATATCATCCGGCGTGCCCAGCTTGATCTTTAACAACGGGCGAAACGCGTGTTTCGCCGCCTGCTCGCGCATCGCATCAGGCGTGTCCAGCGACAACGTATAGGCGGTAATTTCCGGCCCAGGTTTSSKCARYCCCGCCAAYTSCCARRCCCGTTTGCCCGYCTGCTTGGCCTCMATATCCCAMAGSGCRCAATCSACCGCATTKCGCGCSGCMCCCGCAGGCARCNGMTCCMTNYARAYCMTSMCGGNCWGAYACCNKCWGGCAASCCSKCAAYYTGCGCCKYSACMSWCTCCAGYGTYTCRYCATAYCGSRCATARGGCACRCAYTCSCCCCARCCNSTGRTGNNMCMCSYCRSTMMWCMGNRAYRGTCAGMACYTTGGCSTCRGTKCGSGAMCCSCGYGARATGGTGAACACCTGCGCCAGCTTGAACACATCCGGCGTGACTGTAATCTTCATACTGCTTCTCCGATCAACCCCAGCTTACATCGCGTCCAGCGCATCCACCAGACGCCCTGCCCCCTGACGGAAAGGATCCGCCGCAGGCAGCCCCATCCGCTTCTCGACACCTTCCAGATAAGACAGCGCCTCGTCTTCGCCAAAATGCTGGGTATTGACCGAAATCCCGACAACCTCGCAGGCCGGATTCACCACCCGCGCCAAAGGCAGCGCTGTGTCGCGGAGGGTTTCCAATGAGGGCAGCGTGTAATCCGGCAAACCGCGCATATGGGTGCGGGTCGGCTCGTGTGCCAAGATCAACGCATCGGGTTGGCCACCATGGATCAACGCCATCGTCACACCGGAATACGATGCATGAAACAGGCTGCCCTGCCCCTCGATATGGTCCCAGTGATCATCCTCGTTATCCGGCGTCAGATATTCAATTGATCCGGCCATGAAATCGGCCACTACCGCATCCAGCGGCACCCCGTGGCCGGTGATCAAAATGCCGGTTTGCCCCGTGGCGCGAAACGTCGATTTCATCCTGCGCTTGTTCATTTCGGCGTCCATCGCCAGCGCCGTATACATCTTGCCAACCGAACAATCCGTGCCCACCGCCAGCACCCGTTTGCCGCTGCGTTTCACCCCGTTGCCAATCGGATAACCAACCGAGGGCACCCGCACATCGTGCAACGTGCCGCCATGGGTTTGCGCGGCAGCCGTCAGCGGCCCCTCATCACGCAGCAGATTGTGCAATCCGCTGGCAATATCATATTCCATCTGCAACGCCTGAACCATCACATCGCGCCAGGCTTGCGAGATCATGCCACCACGGTTGGCCACCCCGATCACCAGCGTTTTTGCCCCCGCGGCTTTGCCCTCGGCCAGTGTCATATCCTTTAGCCCAAGGTCGGCCCCACAGCCCTGCATCCGGAATTGCCCGACCGAATTTTCCGGCCGCCAATCCTTGATGCCTTGGGCCACTTTGACGGCCAACTGGTCCGGCGCATCGCCGAGAAATAATAGATACGGTGTTTCGATCATGATTCTGCCCCTGAAAATATCCCAGGTAATGATGCGAGATCAGTCCTGATATTGCATTGCATTAATCACAGTTATTTATCCGGTTATTCGGCATTTCTTCTATTTCAATATCATTATTAGAATAATCTTCTGCAAAGCATAAAGGCAGGTATGCTTTCTACGACTGACGGCAATGGGCGCAATCACAACCACCGCCTGCCTCTTGMGACTGGTCGCGCACTATAATATCAAAACCACAACGTATTCTGAAACATCATTACCCATAGGTCCAATCATGAGCTTTCGCCTTCAACCCACCGCCCCTGCCCGTCCCAATCGCTGCCAATTGTTCGGCCCCGGTTCCCGCGTTGAACTGTTTGAAAAAATGGCAATCTCGGCAGCGGATGTGATCAACCTTGATCTGGAAGACAGCGTGGCGCCATCCGATAAGGATAACGCCCGTAACAACGTCATTGAAGCGATCAACGATATTGACTGGGGTAATAAACATCTAAGCGTTCGGATCAACGGGCTGGATTCGCCATATTGGTACCGCGATGTGATCGATATTCTGGAGCGTGCCGGCGACCGGATTGACCAGTTTATGATCCCCAAAGTTGGCTGCGCTGCAGACCTCTATGCGGTAGATGCACTGGTGACAGCGGTCGAGGCCGCCAAGGGGCGCAAGAAACCGGTCAGCTTCGAGGTGATCATCGAAAGTGCGGCTGGCATTTCCCACGTTGAAGAAATCGCCGCCGCATCAAACCGCCTGCAAGCCATGTCACTGGGCGCAGCTGATTTTGCCGCCAGCATGGGGATGCAAACCACCGGCATCGGCGGCACWCAGGAAAAYTATTACATGSYGCAYSARGGYGMWAARYAYTGGTCSGATCCSTGGCACTGGGCSCAAACCGCCATCGTCGCCGCCTGTCGCACCCACGGGGTGCTGCCGGTTGACGGGCCGTTCGGTGATTTCTCGGATGATGAAGGTTTCATCGCACAGGCACGGCGTTCAGCCACCTTGGGCATGGTCGGAAAATGGGCGATCCACCCGAAACAAATCGCGCTGGCCAATGACGTCTTCACCCCGTCCGAGGAACAAGTCACCGAGGCCCGCGAAATCATTGCCGCCATGGAGCAAGCCAAGGCAAACAGCGAAGGTGCGACCGTTTACAAAGGGCGGCTGGTCGATATTGCCAGCATCAAACAAGCCGAGGTTATCGTGCGCCAATCCGAGATGATCGGCAAATAACCGCGCCAATTTCAACCGCTAAAATGTCTCATTGTGTGCGCCGCACCCTGCCCTGTATACGGGGCCCTATCTACGGGGCAGGAAACGCGCATAAACACACAAGGAAATATCCATGAAAACGCTTATCCTTTCCGCAGCCCTCGCTCTTGCACTGGCTGGCAACGCTTTTGCTGCTGAAAAGACCGGACTGTCCGCCCCGATCATTATGCTCACTGGCGTCATCGCCAAAAACGTCGAGGTTCTGAAGCTGACCGACGAGCAGCAAGTCGTGTTGAAAGACTGGCTCGCCACCAAACCCGCCATGCGCAAAGGGTTCGAGGCCCAAGTCGTTGCAATGCGGACTGAACTATCCAGCGCAATCCTGAGCGGCGCCCCGAAAGATACGCGCATCGCAATGGCCGGAAAAATTGGCGAAGCCGAAACCAAATTGCTGATGATGCGCTCGAATTGCGCCGACCATTGGCGCGCCGCACTAAGCGAAGAGCAATTCGCCCAAGCTGTTGAGTTGGCCGCCGCGAAATAAGCTGTCACATCTATACTTGAAGGCCCCGAGGTTTGCTTCGGGGCCTTTTTTATTTAATCAGGCGGCACATTAATGCCGGTCAGAAAATCACCCGGTGCAGTCTCCACCCGATGCCAATGAAACCGCCACAGCCGCATTTAACAAATCTTGCTGAACGGTCCCCGTTGCAAATCCTTTCGTGCACCTTCATATATCACAGCAACAGTATTTGCGGAGAACACCATGGCCAACTACCTCGAATTTGAAAAACCGCTGGCGGAGATTGAAAGCAAAGCCGATGAGCTGCGCACGATGGCCCGCGCCAGCGAGGAAATGGATGTCGAAGCCGAGGCCGCAGCGCTTGATAAAAAAGCCGCTGCCATGCTGACAGACCTATATAAGGATCTGACCCCGTGGCGCAAATGTCAGGTTGCCCGCCACCCTGACCGGCCCCATTGCAAGGACTACATCAACGCGCTGTTCAACGAATATACCCCGCTGGCTGGCGATAGGAACTTTGCCGATGACCACGCCGTCATGGGCGGTCTGGCCCGTCTGGGCGACACCCCTGTGGTGGTGATCGGGTTGGAAAAAGGCCATGACACCAAAACCCGCATTGAACGAAATTTCGGCATGGCCCGCCCCGAAGGATACCGCAAAGTGATCCGCCTGATGGAGCTGGCCGACAAGTTCGGACTGCCGATCATCACATTGGTCGACACCCCCGGCGCCTACCCCGGCAAAGGTGCCGAGGAACGCGGCCAATCCGAGGCGATTGCGCGATCAACCGAAAAATGCCTGCAAGTCAAAGTGCCGCTGATTTCGGTGATCATCGGCGAAGGTGGCTCTGGCGGCGCGGTGGCGCTTGCCACCGCCAACAGGTTGCTGATGCTGGAGCATTCGGTTTATTCGGTGATCAGCCCCGAAGGCTGTGCCTCGATCCTGTGGAAGGACGCCGAAAAGATGCGCGAAGCCGCCGAAGCCTTGCGCCTGACCGCGCAGGATTTGAAACAGCTGGGTGTTGCGGATGTGATCATTGCGGAGCCCGCTGGCGGCGCCCAGCGCAACCGAGAGGCAGCAATCCAGAGTGTGGGCAAGGTGCTAAAGGCCACGCTGAAAGAGCTGTCCAAGAAAAAGCCGAACGCCTTGGTCAAGGACCGGCGCGACAAGTTTCTGGCGATCGGCTCCAAAGGTTTGGCAGCCTAGCGAAGAAAGCTGTAAGGCTTGATGAGCGCTGTGCTAACCATAGGTTCGTGCATGCGTTCTGTTCGGCTGCTCCAGATGCGGTATGGCCCCGAACTGGGTCAGATGCAGGTCACCCCCCACCAGTTCAAATTTGTGAACCGAGGTGTTCATCACCTTCAAAAACAGCTTGGTCTTTTTCACCATATCCAGCCCCAGCGCAATCGCCGCCAAGGTTGCGATCACGCCGGTTGAGGTGACCAGCACAATGCGCCCGTCCTGACCCGCCGCATTATGCAATGCACCCATGATCCGGCTGCAAAATTCGTCATATGTTTCCAGCCCCCCGTCCACATTGCCGTTCCGCCACACATCCAACAGCTGCGGCACATGCAGGGCAAAGGATTGAATATCACCCGGGATTGCCACTCCGTCGCTGGCGCGCAGGCTTTCGGCCAGCCCGAAATAATCCAGCTCGTTCAGCCGCGCATCGGTATTGTGCGGCACCCCCGCCAGCGCCATAGATTCTACCGTTTCAATCTGGCGCGTCATCACACCTGATATGACCTGATCAAAGGGCTGGCCCTCGCGTAAAACCTCGCCCAGCCATCGCGCTTGCTGATGGCCCAGATCAGACAGGCTGTCATAGCTGGCTTCGTCCTTGGCCCCGGTCTGGGCTTGACCGTGGCGGATCAGGGTCAGTTCTACCACATTGTTTCCTTGGCCTGTGCGCCCCAAGCGCGATCATAGCTCTCACCATCAAACGTGCCACCGGTCATTTCCTTCAGCATGTCGCCAACAGTTGGCAGCCCTTCGGACAAATCCCCGTCGCTCCACAAACCGGCCCGCATCACCGCACGCGCACATTGGGAATATATTTCGGCAATTTTGATGATGATCACCGAGCGGGGATGCTTGCCATTCACCTCGAACCGCGCCAGCATACCGGCGTCCGTCGTGACCTTGGCACGGCCATTCACCCGCATCACAGTGGTTGATCCCGCCACCATGAACATCAGCGCAATCCGTTCGTCCGCAATGATATTGCGCAGGGTATCCATACGGTTATTGCCGCGCCAGTCGGGCAGCGCCAACGTCTGTTGATCCAGTTCAACCACCACCGGCCCCGCATCCCCACGCGGTGATCCATCGGTGCCATCCGGCCCGACAGTCGAGAGAATACAAAACCGGCTGCGCATGATCCACTTGCGATACGTCGGGGTCAAATGATGCGCGACCTTGATGATCGCGGCCTCGCCCGGTTGCCCGTAAATCGCCTCAAGCGCCTCGATTGTATCAACGTATTCCATCAGCTTTCAAACCCCGCCTCGGCCATCAACCTGTCCGATGCCGCCTCGACCACCTGTTCCAACTCGGCCATAAACTCATCACGCGGTTTGCCAGCGGGAATACGTGGCAAAAACTCAAGCACCGCCACGCCCGGCTTGCGGTAAACCCCGCGTTTGGGCCAAAACACCCCGACATTGGTGGCGGCAGGCACACAGTCCATCCCGGTTTGCTCATACAGCAATCCGGTGCCGATTTTGTAAGGTGCCTTAACGCCCGGCGCGATGCGGGTGCCTTGCGGGTAAATCAACAACTGGCCGGGCAGGTTTTTACCGCTGGCCACATCCGCCTTCATCTTGGCAATCGCCTTGCCGCGCTTGCCGCGATTGACCGGTACATTGCCCATCCGCGAGCCGAAAAAGCGAAACACCGGCAGGTAATGCAATTCGCGTTTGATAATCACACGGGGCTGCCACGCGACGCTGATAATCAGGATCACATCCAGAAATGACTGGTGTTTAGAGGCAATCATGCAGGCGTCTGTCGGCACCTCGCCACGCACTTCGGTTTTCAGCCCGACGATCCATGCTAGGGACCAGCGGCAATAGCGCGAATAGGTTTTGACGTAGGAATAAACCGCGCGCCGGTTGAAAATGGCAAACGGCAGATAGACCAGCGCCATCAATGGCAGCGCCAGATACATCTGGATCGAAAAAATCAGGCTTCGCAGCCATTGAATCGCATATCCCATCAGGTCAGCTCCCTTAAACTGCGCAAAGCCGCAGCGCGGGTTGCCCAAAACGCCACGCCGCCTGCCAATGGGGGTATGACAAATGGCCATAACCAATGCCAGCCCTGAAATCCCAGCCCGGTCAGGAACCCGCCTGCGACCGATGCACTGGGTAAAAATGCCACCGCGATCATCCCCGCGAGCGATCCGACCGCAGCCCCCGTCAAGGCCCGCAAGGTGAACCGGCGCACAAAGGCCCGCGCGATATAATCGTCCAGCGCCCCGACCAGCCGCAACACGCGGATCACTTGTGCATTTGCCGCCAATGCTGCATTCGCCGCCAGAGTAATCATTGCGCCCGTTGCCAATGCGATCAACAGGATCGAAATGAACCCGAGCGAGCGCAGCCGCCCTGCCGCCTTGACCAGCGGTTTGCGCCACCGCGTGTGATCATCCAGCACCGCCCCCGGGGCCTCGGCTGACAGCCGCAGCCGCAGCCCGTCGGTGTCATAACCATCGCTGTCTTCAATCACCTCGATCAACCGCGGTATCGGCAGGCTTTCAATCGGCAATCCCGGGCCAAACCACGGCTCCAGCAGTGCCCTTTGCTCATCGTCACTTAACACCCGTGCCTCGGCCACCCCGGGTGTTGTGCGCAACACCTCGACGGCGGCGCGGGTCTGGGCCTCCATTTGGCCCGCCGGTGCTGAAATACGCACGGTGGATGAGCGCGCCAGCTCAGACGACCACCGATCCGCCAACCGCCCCGTTGCCAGCGACAACGCCATCGCAAACACCACCAGAAACGCCATCGCCGCCGATGTGAACAACGTCAACGTGGCGGTATATCCGCTGGGCGGCACCACCTGGTTGGCTTGCTTGTCACCCTTTAGCAACGCAAACATCTTATCCTTGTTCAGCTTCACAAATCCGCCCCCGCCAATTGCAACCGCCTATTGTTAATCCGCAACACCCGCGCATTGACCTGTGATTTCGCCGCRCGGATCAAATTCATATCATGGGTGGCGATCATAATCGTTTTACCCATCCGGTTCAGTTCCACCAGTAATGTCAGCAACCGTTTGGACATCTCCCAATCGACATTTCCGGTCGGCTCGTCCGCCAAAACCACATCCGGCGACATAATCACCGCGCGGGCCAGCGCTGCGCGTTGCCGCTCGCCGCCCGATAATTCCGCAGGCAGCGCATCCGCACGCCCCGCCAATCCAACCCATGACAAAAGATCATCCAGGTTTTCGGCCTCGGCCCCCGCGTCCCGTCCCGCAACCGTTAAGGGCAAGGCCACATTGGCCGATAGCGGCAAGTGGTCCAGAAACTGGCAATCCTGATGCACAACCCCGATCCGTTGCCGGTTGCGGGCAATTTCATCGCGGGCCATCGTGCGGGTATCACGGCCAAACACCTGCACTAGGCCCGATGTCGCCGCGAATTCCATATAACACAACTTTAAGAAGGTGGTTTTACCCGACCCCGACGGTCCCGTCAGAAAATGGAACGATCCCGGCGCCAGTTTTAACGAAATATCCGATAATAATTCGCCCCCGCCATAGCTATAAGCAACATTTTGCAGCTCGATCACATTTNCGCCCTTTCCTAGTCGRATTGGCGACAGTAGTGCCTAACATTGATCAATGTTTCAATATAAAGAACACTCAAAAGGATTGATCTTCGCCAATCCCTTGTTACAACAGGAATAGTTAACGAAATCAGGTTGGCAGCAGAAGGCAGCCAAGGCAGGGAAATTCATGCGGTTAATATGCCCGAATTGCGATGCACAATACGAGGTGGACGATAGCGCCATTCCCAAAGGCGGGCGCGATGTCCAGTGCTCAAGCTGCGGCAAGACGTGGTTCCAGAAATCTGCGGCGCAACGCGATAAAGGCGATACAGCAGAAGTGATTGCCCCGGCCCCCGCACCGCAAGAATCTGAAGTTGAGCCTCAGCCCGCCGAGCCAGAGCCACAACCGGACCCCACACCCGATCCAGAACCCGAACCGCGCAAACCTGACGCAGCGGTCCTGGACGTTCTGCGCCAAGAGGCCGCTCTGGAAACCGAGGCCCGCCAAAGCGAGGCGGCGGGCGGATTGGAAACGCAACCCGATCTGGGGCTGGATCAATCAGCTAACAGCACAGACACCCACGCCGCCATCAGCGAGCGCACAGCACGTTTGCGCGGCATTGAGCCGGAAATAGACAAGAATACACCAAGAAGTGATCTGCTGCCCGATATCGAGGAAATCAATTCCACGCTGCGGGCGGAATCCGATATTGAGACCGAAGTCGACGTCACCGAGAAAAAACGCAGTCGCCGCGGTTTCCGGCTTGGGTTCGGGCTGGTCATTACACTGGCGATGCTGCTGCTGCTTGCTTACATCTACGCACCGCAGATCATTGAAAAAATGCCCGCGAGCGAGCCTTATATGAACAGCTATGTCGAGAAGGTGAACGGCTTGCGCGATTGGCTGGACCAGCTGATGAAAACCGCTACCGCGAAAATGTCGGGCACCGCTTCCGACTCCTGATACCGTGCGTGTTCAATCCGGCTCAGAACCGGTCCAGCAGGCGTTTCAGATAATCCAGTTCCACGTCAGGGCGGCTTTGATCGCCTGAACGACGACGGATTTCGTCCAGCAATTCGCGGGCGCGTCGGTAGACATCATCCCCCTGAAGCAGGTTTTCATTGGTGCCAACCCTGCCACGGCCACTATTGTCACGGCCCAGCGGGTCCCGCGCATTGGCATTGTCGCGGCCCTGTGCCTCGCCTTGCTGGCCCGGGTTTTGCTGTTGTTGTTCATTCTTGGCAATCGCATCGCTCAAACTGCGCATCCCTTCGCGCAGGGCTTCCATCGCGTCCGCCTGATCATTSMWTSYCKMKSCMAKWYMKSMSTCGCSMMGCRYSYSSKCGKYCYSYWYSRTSRMYSRKTYRGMWYKATCCAACGCCGCGCGGGCCGCGTCACCCTCAGGCGTTCCGGCCCCCGGCAGCGCACCTTTCTGGCGCTCCAACTCGTCGCGCAACGCTTGCTGACGATCCGCAAGGCCTTCCTTACCCGCGCCCTGCTGGCCGCCACCTTGCTTACCTGATTCTTCGCCGTCTTCGCCCTGCCCTTCGTCGCCTTGCCCCTCATGGCTGCGACCTTCGCCTTGGCCACCGGCCTCGCCACGGTTCTGGCTGCTTTCGCCACGGCTTGCATCCGGGTTGAACTGCTCTTGCAAATCACGGAATGCCTGATCCGACAATCCTTGCTGGTTGCGCAGGGTCTCCTGCAAATCTTCCATCGCCTGCTCACCGGGGCTTTGCTCGCCGTCCTCGCCGCCTTCCGCCATCTGCAGGTTCTCCATCAACTCGTTCATTCGCTCCATCAGATCGGCGGCCTCGCTCATCCGCCCCTCTTCCATCAGCTCCTGAATGCGGTCCATCAGCGCTTGCAGCTCTTCTTGGGTAAAACTAAAAGTTTCGCTGTTTTGCGCAGTCTGCTCGCCCTGCGCACCATTCTGGCGCTGCTGTTCGGCCAATTGGCGCATGTAATCCTTGGTCGCGTCGCGCAATTCCTGCATCAACTCGGCTATCTCGTCTTTGCTGGCCCCGTTTTTCATCGCCTCGGCCAGACGCTCCTGCGCACGGTGCAGGCGCTCCTTGGCGTCCGCAAGGGACCCGTCCTCGAACACCAGCGCGATCTCCCACAGGGCCGCGGCAATTTCATCGCGGGCCTCGGTGGTCATATCAAACGCCACCGCCGCCTCGAGCCGTGCCAGCGCCACCCGCAGCATCAGGTAAGCGCCGTTATTGCGCACAAACTCTTCGGGCCGATGCGTCACCGCCCGCAGCACTTGCGCCACCCGCGCCCCGTTTTCGCGGGCCCACAGCAAATCACGGCGCTGTTCAATCACCGCGCGGGCCAGGGGCGCAAAGAAACGCCGCCCTGGCAACATCATTTGCACCGGCTCAGACTGGCCCGTCTGCCCCGCCGCATCCTCAACCGTTAACGTCAAGGTGACAGGTAGGCCGACCCACGCGTGTTCGGACAGATCATCCACCAGCTCTTCGGTAAATTCACTGCGGTCTCCGGTGATCGGCAGCGGCAAATCCAGCACTACCGGCGCACGTTCCTCGGGCACAACACTCAGCCCGTAACGCCGCTCGACAGCACCCATATCCAGCCGGAACTCGGCCTTGCCGCGCACAACCGCATAATCATCACGGGCGGCAAACGGCTGGCGCATGATGCCGCGTGCCTCGCGCACCAACGCGCCATCAATCCGCACTTCGGGCGGCATGTCGGGCAGCAAGGCAATCGCCCATTCGGCACCGCCTTTGCCTTCAATCGCAAGGATACCGTCCTGCGTAACCATCACCTCGTGGGAAACAGCGGCAGGGTCGGCTATTTCGACCACATTGCTTGAAACCGTTTCACGCAGGCTCAATGCCCCGACTTCGCCATACAGCCGCACGGTGATCCGCGCGCCCTTAGGCACGCTCAAATCTCCCGTGGGCAGATCATTCAGATACAGGCTGGGCTTGCCAGTATAGGCAGGTGGCTCGATCCACCCCTCCCAGCTGGGACCAGAGGCCAATGCAGCACCGCCCTGCCCCGTGGCAATATCGCCAACCGTGGCCACCTTGGACAGTGACCCGAACAACAGCGCCACCAACAACGCCAACACCGCCACATAGCGCAACGCATAGGGGTCACGCGATGCGACCCGCAAATCCGCAGGCGCAGCTTTCGCCCCGCGCACCCGATCCGCCATTCGCGCTAAATGGGCGCGCCAAACAACCTTTGACGCCTCGTCATCCGCGCCCACCGCCTGCGTATCGGKCAATGCTGTGATCGGGCGGCCCGGCAGGGAGTGATCCAGCCGATCAACCGCMKCRYCYSSKCGNCGGCCAGSKGRMCSKSCGYAGCCCGTATATCAGCGCCCAGACAGCCGCCGCCGCAAACGCCGCCGCCACCGCCATTGCAGCGCGGGGTGAAATGAAATCCTGAACCCCCAACATGACCAGCGCCAGCGCCAGCATCAAAACCGCCCACAGCGGCCAAAACGCCCGCGTTGCGCGTTCCGCAACCATACCCAGACGGGTCAGGCGCAGCGGCCATGCCAGCCCATTCAGGGCATCCCTTTCTGGGCGGTTCTGTTTGGTCATACCATCGCTTTCATGCTCATATACCTAGAGCCATTCGGGTATGGTATCGCGATTTATCATATCTTCCAAGGTTGGACGCGCCCGAATAACAGCGAATTGACGCCCATCGACCAGAACTTCGGGGATCATCGGGCGGGAATTGTATTCCGACGCCATSACCGCGCCATAGGCCCCTGCCGAGCGGAACGCGACCAATTCGCCAGCACCCATAGGCGTAAGGTCACGGTGCTTGGCGAATGTATCGCCGCTTTCGCACACCGGACCGACGATGTCATAAGGCACCTTATCCAACCCCGCCGCCGCCTCGACCACCGGAATAATATCGTGGTATGCGTCATACATCGCGGGGCGGATCAGATCGTTCATCGCCGCATCGACAATCAGAAACTGGCGGTCCTCGCCCTGTTTCACATAGATCACCTGCGTCACCAGAATGCCCGCGTTGCCCGCAATCAGACGCCCCGGTTCGATCTCGATCTCGCAACCCAGATCGCCCAGCGTATCCTTGATCAACTGGCCGTATTCCATCGGCAGAGGCGGCGCATCATTCGAGCGCTCATAGGGGATGCCCAAACCACCGCCCAAATCCAGCCGCTTGATCGTATGCCCCTCGGCCCGCAGCTGTTTCGTCAGCTCGGCCACTTTCTTGTAAGCGGCCTCATAAGGCGCAAGTTCGGTCAACTGGCTACCGATATGCACATCAATGCCGATCACCTCCAGCCCCTGCATCGTGGCGGCTAGGGCGTAAACCCCAGAGGCGCGTGAAATCGGGATGCCGAATTTATTCTCGCTCTTGCCAGTGGCAATCTTGGCGTGGGTTTTGGCATCCACRTCGGGGTTCACCCTAATGGCGATTGGCGCGACAACGCCCAGCGACAGGGCAACCTCGTTCAGCACCGCTATCTCGGGCTCGCTCTCGACGTTGAACTGCCGGATACCACCGGCGAGTGCTGCGCGCATTTCATCGCGGGTCTTGCCAATGCCGGAAAACACAATCCTATCGCCGGGCACACCGGCGGCCTTGGCGCGGGCATATTCACCGCCCGACACCACATCCATACCAGCGCCCAAATCACCCAGAAGCTTTAGTACCGCTTGGTTGGAGTTGGCCTTCATCGCGTAACACACCAGATGGTCCATGCCCTCCAGCGCCTCGTCAAACAGCCGGTAATGGCGCCGCAACGTGGCGGCGGAATAGAGGTAAAACGGCGTGCCGACTTGGGCGGCAATTTTAGGCACAGCCACGTCTTCGGCATGCAGAATGCCATTTTGGTATAGAAAGTGGTCCATCGTTTGGCCTTGTTCACTAAGCGTAAGGCTTACCGATAAGGAATAGTGCAAGAATGGCAAGGGGGGCGGGCTGTTTTATAGCCCCTCTGCCCTTTGTTGATTTACTATTCCAAGAGACCTCGATAAAATCCATTTGGTTAAATGCATCCTTGAAAACGCTGGGGAAACATATCTACTAAACTAGGTTAGTAGATATGAATTTTGGTGTAATAATCAAATGTATTTATGTAGTTATGCGTGATTTGCTTGCAATTTCCCTGCTCAAAAACCGCTTCCTTCATTACCTGAAAAAGCCGGTTTTCTGGATGCCTGGCCTTTGATTGAGGCTCCTCTAAAGATTGCGCAGCCGGTCTTCAATCTGGCGGCGCGCCCATTCCTGACCAAAGCTGCTTTTCAGGCCGAAAACATTCAGGGCCTCAAGCACGATGGCAATGCCCCAGCCCAATGCAGGCCACACAACCCAGAGATACCCGGGACTGCTCAGCAGGTTAATGACCAGCAATAGCAACATAACCGCCAGATAAACCGCCAGCGAGCCATAGAAATTTTGGGGCTGTCCTAGATAACTAGTTCAGATACTTCCTAACCCATTGTCTTAGCTGCAATAACTGAGATGATGGGTCGCTGTTGTTAAATCTCCACTCACATTCCTTCAAGAATAGCCCAAAATGCTCTTTGGGAACACCATTGAATTTACGCATATGGCGCTTGGCTTGGTTCCAGAAATTCTCGATGCCATTGATATGGTTGTGACGGTCTGCAAAGAGTTTGGAATGGTTGATCCTGAAATGGTGGAAGTCCGAGACATCCAGCCTGTTGTAGCCTTTCCAGCAATCTGAATAGACGATTGAATCGGGGATCACTTTGCGCTTGATGATTGGTAGCAATGTCGCCCCGGATGCGTTTGGAATAATCTTGGCGTAAACCTTTCCGCCCCTGTTTAATAAGCCAAATACGGGAACTTTGCCCGCAGCACCACGCCCGCGTTTGCCTTTCCGCTTGCCGCCGAAATAGCTTTCATCCACTTCGATCTCACCACCGAACATGGCCTCGCTCTCGGCCTCCAGTTCATAGGCGATGATCTCTCGCAGGCGCAAGAAATAGTAGGCTGCTGTGTTGCGATGAACCCCGCACAGGCTGGCCGCCGTTCGCGCAGTGGTTCCGGCGACAAAATGCTCAACCAGACGGCCCTGTTTATGTTTGCTTAAACGACTCTTTCTCATACGTCCCATGATAACCCCATTTGTGGTTATCTAGGACAGCCCCTAGAAAAATGGGATGTTCGGCCATCGCTGTATGACGCGCGAAATTATGCGCGCGATTTCGAATTGTAGCAACAAGCATGAAATATACGGCAACCAGCCGTTAGCTGATATTTATTGCACCAACCATTGTCTTGCTGCGCTTTTCACGGCCTTGGTCAAGGGCTGCAACGCATGGCCCGTGACGCGCATGAACTGCCAGAATAGTGGCACATCATAGATCGGTGTATCGCCAATCGTGACCAGCCGACCGGCTGCGATATGGTCACGCACCAGCACCTCGGGGTTCAGCCCCCAGCCCAGCCCTGCAATCGCGGCTGTGACAAAGCCATGGGTGCTGGGCAGCAGGTGGGCCGGTGGGGTGATGCGTTTGCCGAATTGCGCTGATAGCCATTGATATTGCAAATGATCCTTGCGGTTGAACACCAGCATGCGCGCGGATTTGGCGGCTGTAGCGGTGAACCCGTCCGCGAAATACTGCGTGGCTAAATCGGGGCTGGCCGTGGCCAGATAGCGCAAGCTGCCAAGCGGGATGCTGTCACAGCCCTGAACCGGTTTGGCGTGGGCCGTGACGGCGGCCATCACTTCGCCACGGCGCAACCAGTCGGCGCTGACGTCTTCGTCGTCGGTGCTGATGTCAAACAGGAAGCTGTCGGTTTGCGCCCCGGCCTGTGCCCCAACCTGTGCCATGGCGTGGATGAACCATGTGTCCAGACTGTCGGCATTCACCACCACGCGGATTGGTGTGGCSRYSTCMKTKGGCAACAACCCGTTCAAATCRGCCCCAAGCGTGGTTTCCAGCAGCGCCACTTCCTCGGTGTGGCGAAACAGGCGCTGGCCGGCAGGGGTGGCGGTGGCGGGGGTGCCGCGGATGATCAGCACGGTGCCCAGGTGATCCTCGAGCGTTTTGATCCGTTGTGAAATGGCTGACGGGGTGACGTTCAGGCTGGCGGCTGCCGCATCAAAACTGCCGGTCTGGATGATCGCACGCAGGGCGGCGAGGTGGGTGTAGYMSMYCWYYASRMMWTSKWAKSCRAYMYRARWMKGYKYRRKYTMYCTMRYSRYGMSSKKWKCSYKMTSKSSYKYMMMGWRAAGGACAGATAGAATGCAAACAGCCATCGCCGGATTTATCCTGAGTTTCAGCCTGATACTGGCCATCGGGGCGCAGAATGCGTTTGTGTTGCGCCAGGGCTTGCGGCGTGAACATGTGTTAGTGGTGTGCTTTGTGTCTGGCCTGTCGGACGCGATCCTGATCATCATTGGCGTGAGCAGTTTTGAAGCGGTGTCAAAGGCATTGCCGTGGGCGGCCCCTGCGTTCCTATACGCGGGGGCGGCGTTTTTACTGTGGTATGGTTGGCAGAATTTTCGGGCTGCACTGCGGGGGGGCCAAGCGCTTGAGGTCTCGGAAGTCAAAGCCAACAGCCTGAAGAAAACCTTGGCTACCTGTTTGGCAATGACGTGGCTGAACCCGCATGCCTATCTGGATACGGTGGTGCTGATCGGCTCGATTTCAACCAAATATGACAACCAGATCGCCTTTGCCGCGGGGGCCGCAGCGGGTTCGTTCACCTTCTTCTTTATGCTGGGGTATGGTGCCCGATTGCTGGCCCCGTTGTTTGCCAAACCCGTCGCGTGGCGGGTGCTGGATATGGTGGTGGCGCTGACCATGTGGGCAATCGCGGCGACCTTGCTGTTGAATTGATCTTGCCAACAGGGGGGTGCTGGTGTCCTGTGCCCGAATGAGCACCCGGATACATACCCCCGAATCCCGCCCGATGCGGGGCGTGATCTGGATGTTGGCCACRGGACTGGCATTCGTGGCGGTAACGGCAATTGTGAAACATATCGGCGATGGGGTGCCACCGGCCCAAGCGGCGTTTTTGCGTTACGTTCTGGGGTTGGTGTTTTTGATCCCGATGCTGCGCCCGCTGTATAAGGCCAACCTGACCCGCCGCCAAATCACCCTGTTTGGCTGGCGCGGGGTGGTGCACGCGTTTGGGGTGATCCTGTGGTTTTTTGCGATGACCAAAATCCCGATCGCCGATGTGACGGCAATGAATTATCTGTCGCCGATTTATGTGACCATCGGGGCGGCGCTGTTTCTSGGCGAAAARMTKGCGTTYCGGCGYRTYSYGGCRRTSKKTRTGGCWYTGATCGGCGCKMTGATCATCYTGCGSCCCGGKTTYCGYGARRTKKSSMYCGGCCATWWYGCCATGCTGKTCRCSGCSSTGSTGTTCGSYGCCTCSTAYCTKMTCGSCAAAMKYMTRRCGGACGAGGTGAACCCTGTGGTGGTGGTGGCGATGCTGTCGATCATGGTGCCCATCGGGTTGGCCCCGTTCGCCTATGCCCAATGGGTGACGCCGACGCTGGAACAGGTGGGCTGGCTGTTTTTGGTGGCGGTATTTGCTACCATCGGCCATCTGACCATGACGCTGGCGTTTCGCGCCGCCCCGATGACGGTGACGCAGCCGGTGACGTTCCTGCAACTGGTCTGGGCCTCGGCGCTGGGGGCGCTGGTGTTTGCCGAGCCGATTGACCGCTATGTGGTATTGGGCGGTTTGGTGATCTTTGCTTCGGTCAGTTTCATCACATGGCGCGAGGCGGTGATAAAACGCCGCGTTCTGGCTGCGGCAAACGGGCAGGATTAACTGCGCGGGTCCAGCAGTTTTGCCAGCACGGTGTCGCGGGTGATCTGGCCGATTATTTTGTCGCCGTCTTTGACGCCGATGGATTTACCGGATCCAGCGAATTTTTCCATCACGGCTTGGATCGTCTCGTTTGCCGGCACGAATGCGGTGTGTTTGCCGCTTGCAGGCTCCATTACATCATGGGCGGTTAGCACACCAAGCGGGTTCATGTGGGCCACAAAATCCGCCACATAGTCATCCGCCGGATGGGTGAAAATATCGCGCGGGGTGCCGCATTGCACGATGCGCCCGCCTTCCATAATGGCGATGCGGTCGCCCAGCTTAAAGGCTTCGTCCAGATCGTGAGACACGAAAATAATCGTGCGTTTCAGGTCGCGTTGCAGGTCCAGAAGTTCGTCCTGCAAACGGGTGCGGATCAGCGGGTCAAGCGCCGAGAACGGCTCGTCCATCAGCAGGAGCGGGGCCTCGGTGCAAAAGGCGCGGGCCAGACCGACACGTTGCTGCATGCCGCCGGACAGATCGCCAACCTTGCGTTCCGCCCAGTCCGACAGACCGACCAGTGCCAGTTGTTTGTCGACGGTTGCATGGCGCTCGGTTTTGGACTGGCCTGCCAGCTCCAGACCCAGCCCGACATTTTCGCGCACACTGCGCCAAGGCAGCAGGCCAAACTGTTGAAATACCATGGCAATCCGGGTCTGGCGCATCCGGCGCAGGGTGGCGGCATTGGCGCTGGTCACATCAACCATGCCGTCACCATCGTTTACCTGCACCGTGCCGCGCACCACGGGGTTCAGGCCGTTCACCGCCCGCAACAGGGTGGATTTTCCGGACCCGGACAGGCCCATCAGCACGAGGATTTCGCCCTCTTCCACGGTCAATGAACAGTCATGCACGCCCAGAACCTGCCCCGTGGCGATCTGGATTTCGCTACGGTCCTTGCCCGCGTCCATCAGGGGCAGGGCGGATTTGGGTTTGTTGCCAAAAACAATCGAAACCTTATCAAAAATAACCGCGCTCATTTTTGTTCTACCCGCAAGATGCGGTCCAGCATGATGGCGACCACCACAATGACAAACCCGCTTTCAAACCCAAGCGCTGCGTTCACTGTATTTAACGCGCGCACCACCGGCACGCCCAACCCGTCAGCCCCGACAAGGGCAGCGATCACCACCATTGAGAGCGACAGCATGATGGTCTGGTTCAACCCCGCCATGATCTGCGGCATGGCATAGGGGAATTCGACTTTCCACAGGGTCTGGCGCGGGGTGGCGCCAAACGCCTGGGCGGCTTCCAGCAGCGGTTGCGGGGTGGAGCTGACGCCAAGGTGGGTCAGCCGGATCGGGGCGGGGACCACGAAGATCACCGTGGCGATCAGGCCGGGCACCATGCCAAGGCCAAAGAACACAATTGCCGGGATCAGGTAGACGAAGGAGGGCAGGGTTTGCATCAGGTCCAGCACCGGGCGCATCGCCTGATACAGGCGCGGGCGATGCGCGGCGGCGATGCCGATGGGCACACCGATTGACATGCAAACGACGCAAGCCGAGATCACCAGCGTCAGGCTTTCGGTGGTTTCCTCCCAGTATCCCTGATTGATGATGAACAGGAAGCCGAGCGCCACAAACAGGCAGGTTTTCCAGCTGCGTTGCAGCACCCAGGTCAAGGCGACAAAACCGGCGATGGTGATCAGCGGGTGTGGTGTTTGCAGCACCCAGAGGATCGCGTCGATCATCATCTCCATCACCCACGACAGCCAGTCAAAGAACGGCTCACCCTCGTCTTTGAGCCAGTCAAAAATACCTTTGGAAAACTTCCCGACGGGGATTTTGGTTTCGGTCAGCCAGTCCATATCGCGCCTCCTGTGGTCCTGCAAAACGGCAGGCAGAAAAACAGCCCCCTACAGGTGCGGGGGGCTGCTGGTTGCTGTGCGGGGTTACAGACCCAGTGCGCCTTTGACGGCGGCCATCGCATCGCCGCCGTCTTTGGTGGTGACACCTTCCAGCCACGGGCCGAGCACGTCGCCGTTTGCTTTCAACCACGCGGTGGCGGCATCAGTCGGATCGGTGCCGTCATTCAGGATTGCGCCCATGATCTCGTTTTCCATCGCAAGGGTGAACGACAGGTTGTTCAGCAGAGCACCCACGTTGGGGCATTCCGAAACATAACCGGCGCGGGTGTTGGTATGGACGGTTGCGCCGCCCAGATTGGGGCCAAAGAAATCATCGCCACCGGTCAGATAACCCATGTCGAAATTGGCGTTCATCGGGTGCGGCTCCCAACCAAGGAAGATGATTGGCTGGTCCTTGCGGGTAAGGCGCTCGACTTGCGACAGCATGCCTTGCTCGGAACTCTCAACCACCTCGAACCCCTTCAGGCCAAAGGCGTCGCCATCAATCATCGACTGGATCAGACGGTTGCCATCGTTGCCAGGCTCGATGCCGTAAATCTTGCCATCCAGCGCGTCCGAATGGGCTGCCAGATCGGCGAAATCCTTGATACCAAGCGATTTAGCAACGGAATTCACCGCGAGCGTATATTTTGCGCCCTCAAGGTTTGCCCGCACGGTATCGACGGTGCCCGCATCGCGGTAGGCGGCAATGTCGGCCTCCATTGTCGGCATCCAGTTGCCGAGGAACACGTCGATATCGCCTTCGGACAGGCCAACATATGTCACCGGCACAGACAGGATTTTAATGTCGGTGTCATAGCCAAGCGCGCCCAGAACCACGGTTGTGGCGGCGGTGGTGGCGGTGATGTCGGTCCAGCCCACATCGGAAAAGATGACGTTGCCGCAATCAGCGGCGGCGGTTCCGGCGGTGGCCGTCAGGGCCAGTGCACAGAGGGTGGTTTTGAAGGTCWTTATGTCGCTCCCAGGTTGGTTGTGTTTTTATTGATTGACGAGTCAATTAAAATACAACAGATTTGGTTTTGGCAAGTCATTTTGGAGAAAATCATGCCCAAACTCGGGATGGAACCTATCCGACGCAGTGCATTAGTGGAAGCGACGATTGTGGAAATCGGACGCGCCGGATCGCTGGATGTGACGGTCAGCCAAATTGCCAAGCGGGCGGGGATGTCGAGCGCGCTGGCGCATCACTATTTTGGCGGCAAGGACCAGATATTCCTCGCCGCAATGCGTCATATCCTAAGCGTTTATGGCGCACAGGTGCGGGCGGCGTTAACGGTCGCGAATGGCCCGCGCGCGCGACTGGAGGCGATTATTCGTGCCAGTTTCGAGGCTGGGCATTTTCGTAGCGAAGTGATAAGTGCGTGGATGAATTTTTACGTGCAGGCCCAAACCTCGGACGAGGCGCGGCGTTTGTTGCGGGTGTACCAGCACCGATTGCAGTCGAATCTGGTGCATGAATTACGCCCGATGATCGGGAGCGATGCCCCTGATATGGCGGCCAATATCGCCGCGCTGATTGACGGGTTATATATCCGCCACGCGCTGCAAGGTGCACAACCCGACGGCAAAGCAGCTTCAAAACGGGTGCTGGCCTGCCTCGAGTTGATGTTATCCAATCATTGTTCCCAAAATATCCCCGCCGGAGGCATAGAATCTTGAAACACAACGTCCAACCCAAAGCCAGCCATTTCATTAATGGCGAATATGTCGAAGACACCTCCGGAACCCCGATTGATGTGACCTATCCCGCCACAGGCGAGGTGATCGCGCGGGTCTATGCGGCCACGCCTGCGGTGATTGATCAGGCGCTAAGYAGCGCCAAGGTGGCGCAAGGTGCATGGGCGGCGATGTCGGGCACGGAGCGTGGGCGGGTGTTGCGCCGCGCCGCTGATATTTTGCGGGAACGCAACCATGATCTAAGTGTTCTGGAGACATTGGACACTGGCAAACCGCTGCAGGAAACGCTGGTGGCGGACGCCACATCGGGGGCGGATGCGCTGGAATATTTCGGCGGGTTGGCGGGCAGTTTGACCGGCGAGCATATCCCGCTGGGCGGCGGTGATTTCGTGTATACCGTGCGCGAGGCATTGGGTGTTTGCGTTGGCATAGGTGCGTGGAATTACCCGACGCAGATCGCCTGCTGGAAGGGTGCGCCGGCGCTGGCCTGTGGCAATGCGATGGTGTTCAAACCGAGTGAAACCACGCCGTTGGGCGCGTTAAAAGTGGCCGAGATTTTGCATGAGGCGGGCCTGCCTGCGGGCGTTTACAACGTGGTGCAGGGCATGGGCGAGGTGGGGTCTGCTTTGGTGACGGACCCGCGCGTGGCCAAGGTTTCGCTGACCGGATCGGTGGCCACAGGGCAAAAGGTATACGCGGCGGCAGCGGCCCAGATGAAGCATGTGACGATGGAATTGGGCGGCAAATCCCCGTTGWTCATCTTTGATGATGCCAATCTTGAAGATGCCGTGGGCGGGGCCATTCTGGGAAATTTCTATTCCTCCGGCCAGGTCTGTTCCAACGGCACGCGGGTGTTCGTGCAAAAGGGCATTAGGGGCGCGTTTTTGGCACGGCTAAAGGAACGGGTCGAGGCGGCGGTGATTGGCGATCCAATGGATCAGACGACGAATTTCGGGCCGATGGTGTCCGAGGGGCAGCTGGGCATTGTGCAGCGTTATATTGATAAGGGCGTTGAAGAAGGCGCGCGTCTGGTAACGGGCGGGGCGCGATTGAACCGCGAGGGGTTCTATCTGCAACCAACTGTATTTGCTGATGTTTCCGATACTATGGTGATTGCGCGAGAAGAGATATTCGGGCCGGTGATGTCGGTGCTGGATTTTGAGGACGAGGATGAGGTGATCCGCCGCGCCAATGATACCGAATACGGTTTGGCGGGCGGTGTGTTCACCCGAGATTTGACCCGTGGGCACCGGGTGATTGCGGCGCTTGAGGCCGGATCATGTTACATCAACACCTATAATCTGGCCCCGGTTGAGGCGCCGTTTGGCGGGGTGAAAATGTCGGGTGTGGGGCGTGAAAACTCCAAGGCCGCGATTGAACATTATAGCCAGATGAAATCGGTTTATGTGGCGATGGGGCCGGTTGATGCGCCGTTTTAACGAGGTGATGCGATGATCACGGTTTATGGGCGTGCCACATCATCAAATGTGCAGGCGGTGATGTGGGGTATTGGCGAGTTGGGGCTGGCGTATGAGCGGCTGGATTATGGTCTGAAATACGGCGGCACTGATACGCCAGAGTATTTGGCGATGAACCCGCACGGGTTGGTTCCGACAATCAGGGACGGTGATCTGGTGCTGTGGCAAAGCTGCGCCATTCTGCGGTATCTGGCGGCGAAATACGGCGATGGTGGTTCGTTTTGGCCCGCTGATCCGGTGACCCGCGCCCGTGTCGATATGTGGGCCGAATGGGGCAAGGCTGATTTTTCTTCTGACTTTACAGTGCCTATTTTCTGGTCGCGGGTGCGCACCGCAGCGGTGGACAGGGACGGGGCCGCGCTGACGCATGCTTTGGCAAGTTTCGATGGATATTTGGGCCATTTGGAAATGCAATTGGGGGGTAACCCATACGTTACGGGCGCGGATATTTCGCTTGCCGATATCGTCATTGGTCATGTGCTGTTTCGCTACTTTGATATCGACATTCCGCGCAAGGATCGACCCGTGATTGAGGCTTATTACGCACGTTTGAAACAGCGTCCGGCGTTTCGGGAACATGTGATGGTGTCGTATGACATGTTACGCGCTGAAGGGGCAGATTGATGGAGGCAGACTATGTAATTGTCGGGGCAGGCAGTGCGGGTTGTGCAATGGCGTACCGGTTGTCTGAGGCGGGCGTGTCTGTGTTGGTGATCGAGCACGGCGGCAGTGATGCGGGGCCGTTTATCCAGATGCCGGCCGCCCTGTCTTATCCGATGAATATGGGCGTCTATGACTGGGGTTATAAGTCCGAGCCCGAGCCGCATTTGAACGGGCGCAAGCTGGTTTGTCCGCGTGGTAAGGTGATTGGTGGGTCCTCCAGCATCAACGGTATGGTCTATGTGCGTGGCCACGCGCGGGATTATGACCATTGGGCTGATGCAGGCGCGCAGGGCTGGGGCTATGCTGACGTTCTGCCGTATTTCAAGCGGATGGAGCATTGGCATTCTGGTGGCCACGGTGGCGATAAGGCGTGGCGGGGCAAGGACGGGCCGCTGCATGTCACTCGTGGGCCGCGGCGCAACCCGCTGTTCAATGCCTTTGTTCAGGCGGGAAAGCAGGCGGGATATCCGCTGACCGGTGACTATAATGGTCAGCAACAAGAGGGTTTCGGCCCGATGGAGCAAACCGTGTGGCGCGGGCGGCGCTGGTCGGCGGCCAATGCCTATCTGCGGCCCGCCCTGAAACGGGATAATTGCACGCTGACGCGGGCCTTGGCGCGGCGGGTGGTGATTAAGGATGGCCGCGCTGTCGGGGTCGAGGTGGATCGTGGCGGGCAGATCGAGGTGATCCATGCGCGGCGCGAGGTGATCCTGGCTGCGTCTTCAATCAATTCGCCTAAATTGTTGATGTTGTCGGGCATTGGTCCCGCCGCGCATCTGGCGGAACACGGCATTAACGTCGTTGCGGATCGGGCCGGTGTGGGGCAAAACCTGCAGGATCATCTGGAGCTGTATATCCAGATGGCCGCGAGCCAGCCGGTGACGTTATATCGTTACTGGAACCTGTTCAGCAAGGCACGGATCGGGGCGCAGTGGTTGTTCACCAAGGCGGGGATGGGCGCGTCTAACCAGTTTGAATCGGCGGCCTTTATCCGCAGCTGCGCAGGGGTCGAATACCCCGATATCCAGTATCATTTCCTGCCGATTGCCGTGCGTTATGACGGCAAGGTGGCGGCTGAGGGGCACGGGTTTCAGGCCCATGTCGGGCCGATGCGATCAACCAGTCGAGGGGCGGTGACGCTGGCCTCAAACGACCCGAACGTAGCGCCTAAAATCCTGTTCAATTATATGTCGCAGCAGCAGGACTGGCAGGAGTTCCGCAACTGCATCCGCCTGACCCGCGAGATTTTTGCGCAAGAGGCGTTCAAACCCTATGTGAAACATGAAATCCAGCCCGGGGCCGATTTGCAAACCGATGATGAGTTGGACGGCTTTATCCGCGAACACGCCGAGAGCGCATTCCACCCTTGCGGCACTGCCCGCATGGGGGCGCGCGATGACGCGGGCGCGGTGGTTGATCCTGAATGCCGGGTGATCGGGGTGGATGGCTTGCGGTTGGCCGACAGCAGTATTTTTCCGCGTATCACCAATGGTAATCTGAATGCGCCCAGCATTATGACGGGCGAAAAAGCGGCGGATCACATACTGGGGCGCGGTATGTTGCCCGCTGTAAATGATGCGCCGTGGTTGCATCCTGATTGGAAAACTGCACAACGCTAGGGGATGATGCGCTGGATTCTCACCTTGCTGTTGGCGGGCGGTATTTATACCGCGATGCGCAGCCTTGATCAGCCGCCTGTTAACACGGGCGTGCAGGGCAGTGCTTATGTGCATGATGGTGATACCTTCACCGTGGCGAGTGTGAAAATCCGCCTGTTCGGGGTGGATGCGCCGGAAATGGACCAGACTTGCGAAATGCCCGATGGCACCGACTGGGCCTGCGGGCGCTGGTCGCGTGATCAGGTGCGCGACATGCTGAGGGGCCGGACCCTGCGCTGTGTCAAACAGACCTATGACAGATACGGGCGCATGGTGGCGCGGTGTTATCTGGGGGATCAGGATTTGGCGCAACTGCTGGTGCGGGGTGGCATCGTGTTTTCCTATGCCCGTTATTCGCGCGACTACATCGGGGTTGAAAAGGCTGCAATCGCGGCGGGACGCGGGCTGTGGGTCGCCAAGGTGGTGGCGCCCGCAGAATTTCGCCGCTCAAAACGGGAAAACTGATCAGGATCAAAGCGGGCGGCTTGATGTGGCTCTAGGATCCACCCATAAAACAGGACAGAAAAGGAAACCGTATGTCACACACACCCCATGAATTGGCCGAAGAATTCCCCGACCGCGTAGAGCAAATGAGCAAGATGAAGCAATCAGACGCCCATTTTGCCAAGCTGTTTGACGAATATCACGAGATCAACCGCGCCGTGCACCGCGCCGAAACCAATATAGAGCCGACGGATGATCTGCATATGGGCGAGATGCGCAAAACCCGGCTGGCACTCAAGGACGAGATTTGGTCGATGCTGTTGGCCTAGGCCTAATATACTTCAGGCTCCGTGGCTTGCTTGCGGATCCTGAACCCCGTTCTATTCCATTAACGGCTTGGAAACTGGAAAAGAACCTTTTGCGCTTCTGGCTGTCAGACATTGTTATGCCCAGCCCCTTTGAGCGCGTGAAACCCAAATGCCAAGATGCCGGTGAAACCAATGGTTTTCAGCATCATGGCTCGACCACATAGGGCAGCACACCGCGGGTGTTCGGGTCTACCTTTAGTCGGCGCTCCAGCGGCGGAACCGAGCGTTGGTGGCAGTTTTCGCGCTCGCAAATCCGGCAGGAAATACCGATTGGCTCGAAGGTTTGTTGTTTTCCGCCGATCAGATCGTCGGCGTAAACCACGGCACCGGCGTGTTTCACTTCGCAACCCAACCCGATGGCATAACGGCGCACTGGCGCTTTGAATGATCCGCCGGATTTGGACACATCACGGGCCAGACAGAAATAGCGCCCCCCGTCGGGGGTTTCGGCCAGCTGGCGCAAAAACCGCCCCGGAGTCTCGAACGCCTGATGCACGTTCCACAGCGGGCATGCGCCACCGAAACGGGCGAATTGCAACCGCGTGGCGGAATGGCGTTTGGTGATGGTGCCCGCCTGATCAACCCGCACAAAAAAGAACGGAATGCCCTTGGCCCCAGGGCGCTGCAGGGTGGACAAACGATGCGCCACCTGTTCAACCGAGGCCCCGAACCTGTCGGCCAGAACCTCAAGATCATGGCGCACATCATGGGCGGCGGCCAGAAACCGGCGATAGGGCAGCATCGCGGCACCGGCAAAATAGTTTGCCAGCCCGATCTTGGCGATGGCGCGGGCCGCATCGGTCTGGAAGCGGGCCAGATCGAGTGTCGCCTCGATCAGCTGGTTCTGGGTGATCAGCGCGACCTGTATCAACAGCTGGAAATCTTGCGTGGCGCGGGGTGGGTGCGTGGACAGGGTCAATGCGCCGGTTTGCGTATTATAATCGCGCAAGAACTCGCTGTCTGTGAACTGCAATGTGATGTCATGCGGGTGCAAGATCTGTTCGGCGTGTTGGCGCAGGGTCAGATTTGCCTGTTGTGCGATATCTGCAAAATGTTCGGCCGCGTGGTCCACCGCATCAATGTAATTGTCGCARTARTGAAAGAAATCSCGCACCTCTTCCCAKGGGCTKGGCTGMACACGSGCGTCYTCGCGSCCCARKGCYTCRTCSAGKGACGCCAGACGYTCGTGGGTTTGGCGATAGGCSYKGTGCAATTCCARAAASGCYCGYGCMARKGCSGGSGCRTTKGAGGCSGTCAGGCGCAGATCGGCCAAGGGCRGGGTGGCGTCSGMAAACACCGGATCGGCCAAWGCCTCGCGCATGTCGGTGACCATGCGTTCGCTRTCGCCGACAGATAATTCGGTCACGTCAAAGCCGAATTCATACGCCAATGCCAGAACCACGCCGGTGCTGACCGGGCGGTTGTTATTCTCCATCTGGTTCAGATAGGGCAGGGACACGCCCAGCCTTTCGGCGAATGCCTTTTGGGTCAGGTTAAGGCCGGTGCGCACTTCGCGCAGTTTAACGCCTGCGTATAGTTTTTGGGTGGCCATGACGGGTGCCTAATGGTTTGCAGATTTGCGATATGGCATCTTAGGCTTTGCAAACTGTAAATCGCAAGCCTTATGCTAATGCGCGTTCGCGCCCGATCACGTAGAGGATCATCACAAAGCTAAGGGCCGAGCAGCCCGCCATTAGCCACAACAGCGGGAAGGCACCTGATTCAACCGTGAGCAGGCTGCCGGAAAGGGCCGCGATGGCAGCGCCGCCCCCGACCAGCAACGCACCGCCCAAACCGGCCGCTGATCCCGCCAGGCTGGGCCGCACCGACAACATACCGGCGTTTGCATTGGGCAGGGTCATACCGTTGCCAAGACCGATTGTGGGCATGAAGGCAAAGAACACAAGCGGCGAGTCAAAGCCAAGGTAAAACAGCGCCAATGAGCAGGAAATGCCCAGCGTTGCGATGGCTGTGCCAAACAGGATCATCCGGTTGACGCCAATACGGGTGGAAAACCGCCCCGAGATGAAATTGCCGACCAGATATCCGGCTGATACCGCGCCAAAGGACAGGCCGAGCCAGATGGCGTTCATCTGGAACAATTCCTTGCCAATAAAAGGCGCGCCACCTAGGTAGGCGAAAAACGCACCAGCGGCAAAGGTGGCGGATAGCGCGTAACCCCAGAACCGCCGACTAAGGAGGAGTTCGGGGTATTGCTTGAACTGGGCGCTGAAACTGGTGCTTTTGGTGGTCGAGGTTTCGCCAAGATCGACCCACGATAGCGCCAGCAGCATGACGCCAAGGATCATCAGAACCCAGAAGGTGGCTTGCCAGCCGAAATATGTATCCAGAATGCCGCCAACCAGCGGGCCGAGCATCGGTGAGAGCGACATGCCCATGGTGACATATCCGATCATCGAGGCGGCCTCGGCCCCGGGCACCATATCGCGGATTACGGCGCGTGACAGGGCCATGCCGGTGGCAATCACCGCCTGCAACATGCGAAACGCGAGGAATATTTCGGCGGTTGGCGACAGGATGCAGCCCAGCGTGGCGATGATGAAGATCGCGCCGCCCCACAGGATGATCGGGCGTCTGCCGTAGCGATCGGATAGCGGGCCGATCAGCAGTTGCAGGATCGCCGTCATCGCCAGATACAGCGAGACCGAAAGCTGCATCACCCGGTAATCCACGCTGAAGTCGTCCGCCATGGCAGGGATCGAGGGCAGGAACATGTTCATCGACAACGCAGGCAAGGCGGCCAGCAGGATCAGGGTCGAGATATGCGGGGGTGTGGTGCGGTCCAGATACCGCACCTCGGGTTTTAGCGTCATACATCCGGCGTATCGGGTTTGATTGACATTGTCCATTACTATAGCCGCAGAGACAGGGCTGCGTATTTGCACAGGCGAGACTTAGCAAATTTGCAGTTCGCAGGCTGCGTTCCGTGCGGGGTTTGCAAATTTACTGAAATCTGCTTTGTTCTGCCGCGTGTGGCGTATAGGCTGCCTTAAACCAAAACCGGAGGTGTGCCGATGAAAGACATTCAGCAAGAGTTGGAAGACCGGCGCCGCGAGGCCCGAATGGGTGGTGGCGAACGCCGGATCAAAGTGCAGCATTCCAAAGGTAAACTGACGGCACGCGAGCGGATTGATCTGCTGCTGGACGAGGATTCGTTCGAGGAATTCGACATGTTCAAGGCGCACCGCTGCACCGATTTCGGTATGGAAAAACAACAGTATGCGGGGGACGGGGTGGTGACCGGCTGGGGCACGATCAACGGGCGTATGGTGTATGTCTATAGTCAGGATTTCACCGTATTTGGTGGGTCATTGTCGGAAACCAACGCGCAGAAAATTTGCAAGATCATGGATATGGCGATGCAGAATGGCGCGCCGGTGATCGGGTTGAATGACAGTGGCGGGGCGCGCATTCAGGAAGGTGTTGCATCCTTGGCCGGATACGCCGAGGTGTTCCAGCGCAACATCATGGCCAGTGGCGTGGTGCCGCAGATCAGCGTGATCATGGGGCCGTGTGCGGGCGGGGCAGTGTATTCCCCTGCGRTGACCGATTTCATCTTCATGGTCAAAGACAGCTCTTACATGTTTGTCACCGGTCCCGACGTGGTGAAAACCGTCACCAACGAGGTGGTCACCGCCGAGGAATTGGGGGGCGCTATGACTCACACCAAGAAATCATCCGTCGCTGATGGGGCGTTTGAAAACGATGTCGAGGCGCTGTCGGAAATTCGCCGTCTGGTCGATTTTCTGCCGCTGGACAACCGCTCAGGCGTGCCGGTGC
The DNA here is from genome assembly GCA_002732995.1 of Marinosulfonomonas sp. Taxonomy (GTDB): domain Bacteria; phylum Pseudomonadota; class Alphaproteobacteria; order Rhodobacterales; family Rhodobacteraceae; genus Profundibacter. The sequence continues at coordinate 36,254 of NVTS01000012.1, forward strand.
GCCCGTTCTTTGATGATCCATCTCGGCTGGACGCGAGTCTGGACACTTTGATCCCCGATAATCCGAACGCGCCTTACGATATGAAGGAGCTGATCCTGAAATTGGCCGACGAGGGTGATTTTTTCGAAATTCAGGAAGAATACGCTAAAAATATCCTGACGGGGTTTATCCGTCTGGAAGGGTCGACCGTGGGGGTGGTGGCGAATCAGCCGATGGTTCTGGCCGGGTGTCTGGATATTGATTCGTCGCGCAAGGCGGCGCGGTTTGTGCGGTTTTGTGATGCGTTTGAAATTCCGATCCTGACGCTGGTCGATGTGCCGGGTTTTTTGCCSGGWAMYNGCSARGMRYATGGCGGGGTGATTAAACACGGCGCCAAACTGCTGTTTGCTTACGGCGAGGCGACGGTGCCCAAGGTGACGCTGATCACCCGCAAGGCCTATGGCGGGGCGTATGATGTGATGGCGTCCAAACACCTGCGCGGTGATTTCAACTATGCGTGGCCCACAGCGCAGATTGCGGTGATGGGGGCCAGGGGGGCGACCGAARTCATCCACCGATCCGATCTGGGCGATGCGGACAAAATCGCCCAGCATACGACAGATTACGAGGACCGTTTCGCCAACCCGTTTGTGGCCGCCGAACGCGGGTTCATTGACGAGGTGATCCAGCCATCGGTATCGCGTAAACGCATCTGCCGCGCGTTCGCGTCGCTGCGGGGCAAGAAACAGCAGAACCCTTGGAAAAAGCACGGGAATATACCACTGTAATGCGCCTGACCCTGCATATATTTTTGGCATCAATGGCCTGTCTTCCCCTGTCGGCAGTGGCCAGCCCGATCGAGGTGCCCTCGGGGCAACCCGTGACCTTTTTTGAGGTGATCTGGGAGGAAGAGGGCGAGATGAACATCTATCGCTTTCGCTACATCGCGCCGGAAATTGCGCGGGACGGCGGCAGCATCGGATTTGATACGGCTGAACGCGATATCAAGCACCTGTGCGAAACATCGGCACTACCGGCATTAATCGAACAAAACCGCCCAGTTGAGCGGATTGTAATCTCGATTTCGGACCGGGAAGTGGCGTTCGGCAAATCCGACCCCGACGCCACCCAGTTTTTCGAGGTCTATAGCCCCGATGGCGCCGCCTGTATCTGGGAGGGGTTTTGATGCAGCCACAATATGTTGCGGTTATTGTCTCTATCTTGCCGCAGATTGATGCAATGGCGTCACAATTCCGCCGATTGCAAAGGATACTATTCTTTTTCCGTTATTTATCAGTTATCGTTCCGCCAGGTTACCTCAAAGTAGCCTGTAATTTATCAATGGGGCGGGTGCGGCTAATTTGCTGCGGCCGATTCTTTACAATCAATAGGAGACTAAGATGTCGAATAGCATCAAAGCAGTTATGGCCCTGGGCCTGTTCGTTGTTGTCGCAGCATGTGGCCAACAAGAAGAAGTTGTGTACGTTGAAGAGCCAGTTATGGTTGAGAAACCAACAACTAAATACTAAAATACCATCGGAGCGGGCTTTATGGCCCGTTCCGTACCCCGCTACTTACCCTACCGCTGCACAGCATAACCCTTTGATTTCAGGAGGGAAATTATGCTAAAGCACCGCGGTTTTCCAGGACGTTTACCGGGCACAGATTTCCAATTTACAATCCGTAGACCGAACAAAAAAGGCGCCACCGCCTTGATCGCACGCGAGCGGTTTGCCGATCGTCGGCCTGCGGATCGACGAGCGGATGTGGCGTTTATGATGGCGCTGTGGTTCCAGTTTGGCGACGCGCCGTTCGAGCGGGGCAATCTGGATGCAGGGCGCATKWYKWSKMYSWWYRRKSSMRARGYKRKWMMKKCCSAMRRKSMKKTWRWTYSMKAWWSWKRWRWSRYNAATGCYGMAAATTGATGAGCGCCGCGCGCGCGCGGCGTTTCCGGATGCCTTTGACGGGGCAGACGGCGGGGGGTCGGCGTGATTTTGCCTGTGACTCAGGGGATTTGGCAGAAAACAGCCCAAAATGACCTCGCGTCACTGTTGGGCTTTTCTGTACGTAATATCTGGGCCAATGTCTCTCCTATGGCAGGCGCCTCCAGCAAGATGTCTGCTTGTACTAGTCAATACCGTTACCCTTCCCCTTCTGAGCGGTTCGGTCCCTTTTGGGCCGGACCGTTTTTTTTATGGTTTGCGCGCCACGCAATTGAGCAAAGAACAGCCGAAAACCGCAATCTGAATTCAAGGGATTCTCTTGGATCTGGATACCTGTTATATATAGCCTCAATAAAAACAATTGTTGGAGGCACAAATCAATGCAGATCAAACACTTGGCCCTTGTGGCTGTTCTTATTGCCCCGCTTGYCGGTTGTCTGGACAATGATGTCGAGCGCGCCGCTGCGGGTGCTGTTGCCGGTGCCGTTATTGCGGACGTTACAAACGGCAGCATTCTTACCGGTGCGGTTATCGGCGCTGGTGCGGGTGCGCTGTGCGACGATGTTGGCGTATGCCGCTAATCTAACGCGCAAAATGCGGGCGGTGTTACGCCCGTCTGTGATCGCTCATGAAGCCGCCACCGCGGGGTTTTCCTCGCGGTGGCTTTTTGTGAATAGCGCCCTTGGCTGCACCGGTTCAGAAATTAAACTGAACCGAAGTTTGCAAACGCGTGATGTCATCACTGGCACCACTGACGATTTCACGTCGACCATAGATCAACTCGGCCCCGACGGTCATACGTTCGGTCGGTTTGTAAAACAGACTGAGGTGGGCCGTTGTAATGGTGTCGGTGTCGGTCGCGGCAAAGGTGTCGTTGACCTCAAAACACCCCAGCGCSAAACCCGCCATCAGCTTGGGGCTGATGGCTTGGCAGACACCAAAGGTGGCGCCGGTGGCCTCGATGGTCTGGACCTGGCCCGCCGCGTCGATAAAGGCATCCTGGGCAAAGCCATTGATAATGTAGCGCCCGATCCCGTCACCATATGTCAGCGAGCCGTAAATCGTGCCGCCTTGCCACAGCGACGCATTGCCCGACAGGTTTACACCTCAACCGGTCGCGGTGTCGTTCGAGGTCGGGGATCCGAACTTGCGCACAACGGTTGCCAGTTTGACGAAGGCTTTGCCGCCCTTCCAGGACGCCGCCAGTGTGACGTCCGGCAATTCGTCCAGGCCTGCGCGGATGCTCGTCGGGGTGCTCTCCGAAATTGGCCCAAACGCATCGCGCCCGCTGAATCCGGAAAGCCGCGTGGCGATAAGCGACGGGCGCCTYGTGTTGAACGGGATTGTTTTCATGGTCTTCCTCCTGGTCAGGGCGCGCTGGAATTGGCGCATCCACGGGGAGAGTGTGGCAGAGGTTTTCAATCACCTGGTGTCACGAAGCGTGCCGGAATGTGCACTATTTCAAGGCGATACCACCACAGGAAATTCTTGTGTTGTGAGTGGAAAGTGATCGCAAAAAATGCGACCCTGACGCGCGCGAGGGCGCGGTGCGGGTTAATCAAAACGGGTGCCGCTAAGGTGCCGAATATTTTGGGGAAGGCCTGTTAGATGTTCAAAAAGATATTGATTGCAAATCGTGGTGAAATCGCCTGCCGGGTGATTAAAACGGCGCGTAAAATGGGGATTTCGACAGTCGCCATTTATTCGGATGCGGATAAGAACGCGCTGCACGTCAAGATGGCGGACGAGGCGGTGCATATCGGNCCCCCCCCCGCCAACCAGTCCTATATTGTGATCGACAAGGTGATGGACGCGATCCGCCAGACTGGGGCCGATGCCGTGCATCCGGGGTACGGTTTCTTGAGTGAAAACAGTAAGTTCGCTGAAGCATTGGCGCGCGAAGGTGTGGTCTTTATCGGCCCGCCCGTCGGCGCGATTGAAAGCATGGGCGATAAAATCACCAGCAAGAGAATTGCCATGGAGGCGGGCGTTGCCACCGTGCCCGGCCATATGGAATTGATCGCGGATGCCGATGAGGCGGTGAAGATCAGCCGCGAGATTGGCTATCCGGTGATGCTGAAGGCCACAGCGGGTGGTGGCGGCAAAGGCATGCGGATTGCGTGGAATGACGAGGAGGCCCGCGAGGGGTATCAGAGTTCCAAGAACGAGGCTGCGGCCAGTTTTGGAGATGATAGGATTTTCATCGAAAAGTTCATCACCCAACCGCGACACATCGAGATTCAGGTGTTGGCGGACAATCATGGTAACACGATCTATCTGGGCGAGCGCGAGTGTTCGATCCAGCGCCGTCAGCAAAAAGTCATTGAAGAAGCGCCCAGCCCGTTTCTGGACGAGAAAACCCGCAAGAAAATGGGCAATCAGGCGGTCGCTTTGGCGCAGGCGGTGGATTACGCCAGTGCGGGCACGGTGGAATTCATCGTTGACGGGGATCGCAACTTTTATTTCCTTGAAATGAACACCCGTTTGCAGGTCGAACACCCTGTGACCGAGCTGATCACCGGCATTGATCTGGTGGAGCAGATGATCCGTGTGGCGGATGGCGAAAAACTGAGCATCACCCAGAAGGATATAAAACTGAACGGCTGGGCGATGGAAAGCCGTCTCTATGCCGAAGATCCCTATCGTGGTTTCCTGCCCTCAATCGGTCGTCTGACCCGCTATCGTCCACCAGAGGAGGTGGCTGATGCGACCCATGTGGTGCGCAATGACACCGGTGTCTATGAGGGCGGCGAGATTTCCATGTATTATGACCCGATGATCGCCAAGCTGTGCACATGGGCACCGACCCGCACGCAAGCGATTGAGGGGATGCGCATAGCGCTGGACAGTTTCGAGGTTGAGGGCATTGGCCACAATCTGCCGTTTCTGTCCGCCGTGATGGATCACGAGAAATTTACCTCGGGCAATATGACCACGGCGTTCATCGAGGAAGAATTCCCCGACGGGTTTAACGGGGTGGATCTGCCTGACGATATGCTGCGCCGTGTGGCTGCGTCTGCCGCCGCGATGTATCGGGTCGCTGAAATTAGGCGCACGCGGGTGTCGGGGCGGATGGACAACCACGAGCGCAAGGTCGGCAGTGACTGGGTCGTGTCGCTACAGGGCCAATCGTTCCCTGTGGTGATTGATGCCGACCCGATGGGCGCCACCGTTTCTTTCGCAGATGGTGCCAATCTGCGGGTGTCGTCGGATTGGACGCCAGGGCAAAGCCTTGCCGTGCTGGACGTGGATGGAACATCTTTGGTGGTCAAGGTTGGCAAAAATCCGGGCGGCTTTCGGATGCGTTTACGCGGCGCTGATATGAAGGTCTTTGTGCGCACCCCGCGGCAGGCCGAACTGGCGCGGTTAATGCCCGAAAAGATGCCAGCGGACACATCAAATCTGTTGTTGTGCCCGATGCCGGGGTTGATCGTATCCGTCGCGGTTTCGGTGGGTGACGAAGTGGAAGAGGGTCAAGCCCTGTGCACCATTGAGGCGATGAAGATGGAAAACATCCTGCGGGCCGAAAAGAAAACCGTGGTGACCAAGGTGAACGCGGCGGCTGGTGAAAGTCTGGCGGTGGACGACGTGATTATGGAGTTTGAATGAATTTGGGCGTGCAAATGTTCCCGTTATGTTCTAGGTTTGGCTTGAACCCTCAAACCGGACCGGACCGTGATGGAAAATTTGCACGTCGATCTGCTGTATCTGGATATGAACAGCTATTTCGCCAGCGTCGAGCAGCAGGTGGATGCGCGCTTGCGAGGGCGCCCCGTCGGGGTGGTGACAACCCTGCACGAAGGCGCATGCTGTATCGCGGCCAGTTACGAGGCCAAGGTGCTGGGCATCCGCACCGGCACCCGCATGCGCGAGGCGCGCCAGTTGTGCCCCGGTATTACGTTTCGGGCAGCGCGCCACGATCTCTATGTCGATTATCACCACCGGATCAAGGCGGCGGTGGAAACTGTGTTGCCAATCGAAGGGGTGCATTCGGTCGACGAATTTTCCTGCCGTTTGACGGGGGCGGATCGTGGCCTGGAACGGGCGATGGATTTGGCGCAACAGATGCGGGCGCAGATTTACCAACGTGCCGGCGTGGCGCTGCGCTGCTCGATTGGGCTGGGCAGCAGCCGGTTGCTGGCGAAAATAGCTGGCGATCTGGAAAAACCCGAGGGGTTGCAGTGGTTGCTGCCCACGGTGATGCCCGACAAGATTGCGCATCTTGGCCTGACCGACCTGCCGGGGATCAGTCAGGGTATGGAAAAACGGCTGTTGGCGGCGGGGATCGAAACCGTGCAGGCGCTTTATGCGCTGGACCCGCGCCATGCGCGCCGGATATGGCGCAGCGTGCAGGGCGAGCGGTTCATTCGCGCACTTCAGGGCGAGGATATTCCCGATCCGGTGACGCGGCCCCACTCATTAGGGCACGGGCAGGTTTTATCGCCGGAAAACCGCACGCTGGAGGGGGCGCGGCTGGTGGCGCGCCGCTTGTTGATCAAGGCGGCGACGCGGTTGCGGCGCGGGCGGTATTTTGCGACCTACCTGCATGTGTCGGTGAAATGCGGCGAGCGGGGGCGGCTGTCATACGGGGCGCGGATCAATGCGACGCAGGACACGTTTCAATTATTGAGCCACTACCGCGGGTTCTGGGCGCAGCTAACGCCGGTGCGTCCTGTGTCGGTTGCGGTGATGCTGGGCGGATTGCAATCGGCCCGCAGCCACACGGCGGATTTGTTCGAGGCGCGTCGTGGGCCGGGGGAATTGACCGCGCGCGAACGCCTGTGTCTGGTGGTGGACGGATTGAACCAGCGCTATGGATCAGACACGGTGGTGTATGGCGAGCGCCCGGTGAACATGACCCCCTACACGGGCGCGAAAATCGCATTTGGCCGGGTGCCGGAACGGGTGGAATTCCAGGATTAGCTGATTATTTTGGCGGCACCCGCC
>NVTS01000143.1 GCA_002732995.1 Marinosulfonomonas sp.
CATGATCGCGCGCCAACACCCCGCGCACGATATGGACGCCCATTTCATCACAGCTCTGGCGGATAATCTCGCGGATCCGCTCGCGCATCGGTCCCTGCAGAACCTTGTAACGGTATTTTGTGACCCACACGACATGGAACCTGTGGTAAAATCGCGTGTGCGCGGATGAGGAAGATCATCAGGAGATTCGCTGAAGCGGACCGGCTGGAAGCCGGTGGTTTATCTCCAATAGGTGGAAAATCAAAGCCAACCTAGACGTTCCCCTTGTTCCGGGTATGAAAACCTGTGTGGAAAACATATCTACTAACCTAGTTTAGTAGATATGTTGAAATCATAAAAAACCCCGCTGAAACAATGGCTTCGGCGGGGTTTTCTCGTCTGAATACAACCCTAATTCGTTATGATTTCCGGTCCCATCACCGCGTTCGGCAGCACCGTCGATATCCACGGAATGTAGGTGATCATAATCAGGAACACAAATAGCACCGCCAAGAACGGCAGCGCCGCTTTGACCACCCGCATCATCGGCATTCCGGCCACGCCTGATGTTACAAACAGGTTCAGGCCAACCGGCGGTGTGATCATGCCGATTTCCATATTCACCACCATGATGATGCCCAGATGGATCGGATCGATCCCCAGCTCCATCGCAATCGGAAACACCAGAGGTGCCACGATCACCAACAGGCCGGATGGCTCCATGAATTGACCGCCAACCAGCAGGATCACGTTGACCACGATCAGAAACATCACCGGACCAAATCCCGCAGACAGCATCGCACGCGACACCTGCTGCGGGATTTGCTCGTCGGTTAGAACATGCTTCAGGATCAGCGCCATAGCGATCACAAACATCAGCGTCACTGTCAGCTTGCCAGCGTCCAGCAATGTGCGTTGGGTGTCGCGGTGGAACATCGCGGTAAACAAGGCATGAGGTTTGCGCAACAGGCTGGATTTATCCTGCCCGTCCCGTGCCGCAAGCGGCCCCATATCGCGATAAACGAAGCTGGCAACGATAAAGGCATAGATCGAGGCAACAGCAGCTGCTTCAGTCGGGGTAAAAATCGCTTTGGTAAGACCGGGTATGCCGTAAATCCCGACCATAATGATCACGATCAGCATTAAACCCCAGAACGCATCCGCAAAGGCCCGCCCGATTTCGCGCCAACCGGCCCAATCGCCCGCAGGCATGTTCTTGACCCGTGCCATGACATATATGGCAATCATCAACATCAGGCCCGCCATAATGCCGGGGATCACGCCCGCCAGAAACATCCGGCCAACCGACACTTCAACCGCCGCAGCATAAACCACCATCACGATCGAGGGCGGGATCAGAATGCCCAAGGTGCCCGCATTACAGATCACGCCTGCGGCAAAATCCTTGGTGTAACCCGCCTTGGTCATTGCCGCGATCACGATGGAGCCGATGGCCACCACGGTCGCGGGGGACGATCCTGACAGGGCTGCGAACATCATACAGGCAAACACACCCGCAATCGCCAGCCCGCCGCGCAAATGCCCCACACAGGCGATGGAGAAACGGATGATCCGCAGGGCCACGCCGCCCGTCGACATAAACGATGAGGCCAGAATAAAAAACGGGATCGCCAGCAGGGTCGAGTGGCCTTCAAAGGCCGCAAACAAGGTTTGGGCGATCGAGGCGAGGGATGAATCCGAGAAGATCAGCAAGAACATCACCGAGCTCATGCCCAGTGAAACAGCAATTGGCACACCGATCATCATCAGACCGATCACCATGGCAAACAGAAGGGCTACGGTCATTGGGCATTCTCCCCACGCGCTTGGCGCATTTCTTCAAGTTCATCCTCGACTTCGTGGCTGGCGATAAGGCGGTCCGTCTGGCCCTGCCAAATCGCGACACCCGCCTGAATGAACCGGAACAGCAGCAGCCCCATCGAAATCGGCAGCACCATATAAGGCACCATGCGCGGCAGTTTTTCATAAGGCACGCCCTCGTTAAACACGCCCGCCATCCAGTTCAAAAATGCCGGGTGCGGAATGTCGTTGGTTTCAAACCAGCCCTGCCCGCGATATGTCTGTTGAAATCCGGTGGGGAACCAGCGCCCTTCGGTGCGGGGCAGATTGGCGAAATTGGCCCAGTAATCCCACGCGCCTTTTAGTAAAAGCAACGTGAAGGCAATACAGATCGTCACCGCCACCAGCGCAAAAACCTTGCGGATGTGGTCGGGCAGGATGTTGATCAACGCGTCCACCCCCAAATGGGTGCCCTTTTTAACCGCATAGGGCGCGCCCAGCAGCACCAGCCAGGCGAACATGAATACGGTCAGTTCCAGTGCCCACAGAATGTTGGAGTTGAAGACGTAGCGCGCAATCACGTTGGCGAATGTCAGCAGCGTCATGGCACCCAGAAGGGCTGCGATCAGCGTCTCTTCTATGCGGTCGATTAAGCTTGTCTGATGATGTTCATGCATCACGTCCCCCTCCCCTGAAATGTGGTGTTGCGCGCGGCCCTCTTGGCGGGGCCGCGCGCATTCTTAAGATGTCGACTTACATCGAGTCATTGATCGCCTGGGCCGCATCAATTGCGTCTTGGCCTACGTCGTCAACGAACTGATCCCAAACAGGCATCATCACATCAACCCATGCCTGGCGTTGGTCCGCGTCCAGCACACGGATGGTGCCGCCTGCCGCAATGATCGACGCTTTGGCAGCTTCGTTCACAGCAAAGGCTTCGGCGTTACGGGTTGTGGTCACTTCGCCAATAATGGTCAGCAGTTGGTCACGCACATCGGCGTCTAGGCTGGCCAGCCAATCCACATTGGTCACCACCAGATAGTCGATGATACCGTGGTTGGTTTCGGTCACGCCGTCCTGAACTTCAAAGAACTTTTTGCCAAAGATGTTGGACCAGGTGTTTTCCTGACCATCGACAACGCCCTGTTGCAGCGCGCCGTAAACCTCGGAGAACGCCATTTTCTGCGGCGAGCCGCCGATGGCTTCCATTTGGGCAACCAGAACGTCGCTGGATTGCACGCGGAATTTCAGACCGTTTGCGTCCGATGGCGCGATCAGCGGTACATTTGCCGACAATTGTTTCAGGCCATTGTGCCAGAACGCCAGCCCTTGCAGACCACGGTCTTGCATGGAATCCAGCAGTGCCTGACCTTCTACGCCGGTTTGGAACGCATCAACCGCATCCATGCTTTCAAACATGAAAGGCAGATCGAACAGGCGGAATTTTTTGGTGAATTTTTCAAACTTTGACAGCGATGGTGCGGCCAGTTGAACGTCGCCCTGAAGCATGGCTTCCAGAACTTTATTGTCATCATAAAGGGTCGAGTTTGGATAGATTTCCATACATGCCTTGCCGTTCATTTCGGCATTTACACGTTCAGCCAACAGGGTCGCCGCGATCCCTTTAGGGTGCTTGTCGGTGTTGGTCACGTGGGCAAATTTAATTACAACTTCGCCTTCTTCGCAGGACGCGCTTGCGGCTTGTGCACTAAAGGACAGGGCCACAGCAACTGTGGCAACAGTCAGGAATTTCATAAGGGTCTCCTCCCAGGTTTTGAGACATTGCATAGATGTGTACCCGAAATCGGGCACGCATATGGATCAGACCCCAGCGAGGTGCTTGGCTCAAGAAAAACTTCACAGAGGTGCTACATTGGGGAATTGCCTTACTTAACCAATGGTTAACAGGCTTGTCGGTCAACAGCATGCGTCAGGGTGGCGGGATTTCACACAACCGAAACGATGCACTGTGCGGTTTTCCACACAGATTCAGCGAAACCCGTCAGGCCGAATCCCGTATTTTGCCAGCTTGTCGTAAAAGGTTTTGCGCGGCAGTTTCAGCCCCCTAGCTGCCTCGCTTGCATTGCCGTTATGGCGCTGCAAGGCTTCCGCCAACAACGAGCGTTCAACCTGTGCCAGTTGATCACTCAACCCCGGTTCGGCCTCTTCTTCGCCTTCGCCCAACGCAAGCGCAAACCGCATTGCCGTATTCATCAAGGCCCGCGCATTGCCGGGCCAGTCTTGGGCCATCAGCCGGGAAATCAGGGCGGGCGTGATGTCGGGCAATGGCAGGGCCGCTTGCTCGCAGGCAATGGCAACGTAATGGCGAAACAGCACCCCGATATCTTCGGGTCTTTCGCGCAGGCTGGGAATGCGCACACCCGTCACAGCCAATTTGTAATACAGATCGTGATTGAACCGCCCCGCCGCAACCTCCTCGCTCAAATCACGGTAACTGCCCGCCAACACCCGCACACCACAGCTTTTCTCAAGGCATTCGGTCAGGGCAAACTGTGCCGACGGGATAAGCGCCGCCACCTCGTCCAGAAACAGGCTGCCACCATCGGCCCCTGCCAATGCCTCGGCCAAACTATCAGACGTGAGCGATGCCGCTGCCGTTTTCACAAATGGCCCGTCCGAGACAGCCGACAAAAGATGGATCACCTCGGCGATCTTGGAGGTGCCCGTGCCCGGAGCACCACTGATCAGAACCTCGGCCCCCGTGCGTGCCACCGCCCGCACGTTCATGCGCAGTTCTTCGGATAATGCCGATGTGCCAAACAGCATCCGCGCCGCGGCATCCCCGGTTTCCAACTGGCGTTTCAGGTGCCGGTTTTCCAGCACCAGCGCGCGGGTTTTCTGCGCCCGTTCCACCACTGCCAACAAATCCTTTGGCGCACAGGGTTTTTCCAGAAAATCAAACGCACCAGCACTGATCCCCTTGACGGCCATCGGGATGTCGCCCTCGCCGGTCAACAGGATCACCGGCAGGTCCGCATCCATGCTGCGCACATATTCCAGTAGCGCAAAACCATCCTTGCCGGGCATCCGGATATCGCTGATCACCACCCCGTTAAAGTCTGCACTAATGTGGTCCTTGGCCTCGATATAACTGCCCGCAAGGATCGGCACCATATCGGCCAGCTCCAGCGTTTGCCCCAGCGCCTCGCGCACCGATGCGTCATCATCGACCAATAAAACCCGCATATTCATGCCGCCTCCTTCATCACTGATCGCGCCAACTCGACCGTAAACACCGCCCCGCCTTGCTCATGGTTGCGCCCGCGAATATCACCGCCAAAACTCTGTACCAGACCGTAAGATATCGACAGACCCAGCCCCATGCCCTCGGATTTACCAAATGCCTTGGTGGTGTAATAGGGATCGAAAATTTTCTCGGGGGCTTCAATGCCCGGCCCCGTGTCGCGCACCCGCAGGCGGGCCTTGTGCGCGCCGGTTTTTACCGCAATCTCGATCCGGCGCACAGGTGCGCCCTCCATTGCGTCAATCGCGTTTGAGATCAGGTTGACCAGCACCTGTTGCAAGCGCACTTCGCCGCCGCGCACATACACGGGGGCTGTCGGTGGCGTCCAGTTGATCTCCACCTTGTCCTGCACAAACCGCGCCTCGCTCATCTCAAGCACAGCGTCCACCACCGTCACTATATCCACATCCGTTATCGGCTCGCTTTCCTGTTTGGCGAAGGCACGAAAATTGCTGATGATCCGCCCCATGCGCCGCGCCAACTCGGATATCC
>NVTS01000144.1 GCA_002732995.1 Marinosulfonomonas sp.
CCCAAGGCGGGTTTCAAAATTCAGGAGAGAAGATCATCAGGAGATTCGCTGAAGCGGACCGGCTGGAAGCCGGTGGTTTATCTCCAATAGGTGGAAAATTAAGGTATCTTGGCTTGCAGTCTTGTTTTTTCCTCCCGATATTTCGGAAAACGAATATTCATCAAGCGCGCCGATCCAAATTTCACCATCCCGAAGAAAGACAAACCAAATTAACCCTGCTGATGGTTTGAAAACGCCAGCCTTCATGTATATTCTAAGTTCAGTTCTCTTAGGTTTGGGGTGCAAAAGAACGAGAGTTATATTTTCCCCAGTGGGATAAAGGCGAAACGTTACCTCAACAGAGACTCCTTGTTCCTCTAGGCTCGTTTTTGATCCTTTTGGAATGTCTTTAAAATAGGATGAAATAACTTCATTCTCGAATCTCGTGATTGTGATTTGAGATTTGCGTGCTTCGTCTTTCTCCGTAACAATTGACCCAGCTCCCCTATCAGCGCGAAAATACCGTTTCATTTCATCGTTAAACTCGAATGGTTCCACTACTTCCTCCTAAAATCCCATATGTATGAAACCCATACACTTTCCATACGTTTTCCACACACCTATTTTCACGTCTATAACATCCCCGGCACCACCTGATCCGGTGGCCTATGCCCGTCCGCAAATGTCTTGATGTTGATGATCACTTTCTCGCCCATTTCGGCCCGCCCTTCCTCGGTCGCCGATCCCATATGCGGCAGCAGCACCACGTTTTTCAGCGCCCGCAGCCGTGGGTTAATCTCGGTGCCGTGCTCGAACACATCCAGCCCCGCCCCCGCAATATCGCCCGACCGCAGCATCCGTGTCAGCGCGTTCTCGTCAATCACCTCGCCGCGTGACGTGTTCACAATAACCGCATTTTTCTTCATTAATTTCAGCCGCCTAGCGTTCATCAAATGAAACGTCGACGGCGTATGCGGGCAGTTGATCGAAATGATATCCATCCGCGCCACCATCTGGTCCAGACWTTCCCAATAGGTCGCTTCCAGCTCGCCTTCAACGTCCGAATGCAACCGTTTGCGGTTATGATAATGCACCTGCATCCCGAACGCTGCGGCGCGGCGCGCCACCGCCTGCCCGATCCGTCCCATACCCAGAATGCCCAGCCTACGACCGCCCAAACGACCGCCCATCAACGCCGTCGGCGACCACCCCTGCCACTCCCCCGACTGCATCAGCGCCAACCCCTCGGGAATGCGTCTGGTGACCGCCAAAATCAGTGCCAAAGTCATGTCGGCGGTGTCCTCTGTCACCACCCCCGGAGTGTTGGAAACAAGGACTCCGCGCTGTCTTGCGGTCTGCACATCAATGTGGTCCACGCCTGATCCGTAATTGGCAATCAGGCGCAGCTGATCCCCCGCTTGGGTCAGCATTCCGGCATCTATTGTATCGGTCAAAGTCGGCACCAGAACATCGACGCGTTTCATCGCCGACACGATCTCGTCACGGGTCATTGGCGCGTCGGTTTCGCGCAATTCCACGTCGAACAATTCCTTCATTCGGGTCTCGACCACTTCGGGCAACCGTCGCGTCACAACAACACTCAGACGTTCAGCGGACATAATGCTCTCCCTTATCTTTCCAAATCGCAGCGTTAATGCCAAAGTGGCGCAACAGGACGCGGGGCACAAGAACCCAGCGACAATTGAGACAAAAAAGGCACCACAAATGTTAGGCAGAGCAGCCCTCGCATTCATATTCGCAACCTTATTGGTTGGCACATCCCTTGCACAGGACCGCGGGCCGGTGACCAATCTGCCGTTGCCCCGCTTTGTGTCGCTAAAGGCGACCGAGGGCAACGTACGCCGTGGTCCCAGCCTGACCCACCGCATCGATTGGGTGTTCCAGCGCCGTGATATGCCGCTGGAGATCACCGCCGAATACGGCCATTGGCGCCGCGTGCAAGACCGCGACGGCCAAGGCGGCTGGGTGCATTATGCGCTGCTATCAGGCGTGCGAACCGTGATTATCGAGCGCGATACGCTAATCCTTTACGCAAAGCCCGACCCGCAGTCGCGGCAGAACGCCCAACTGGAAATGGGCGTGATTGCGCGTCTGGGTCAATGCGAACCGGACTGGTGCCGCCTAAAGGCTGGCGGGCAAAGGGGATGGGCCAGAAAAGATACCCTGTGGGGGGTTCGCCCTGACGAGATCAGGGAATGACCCCGCAGATACCGAACAGCGCCGACACACGTCTAAATCTCTCTGCCGGGCTGGCCTCGGTCATTGTTGCCATCGTTCTGGTTGCTCTGAAACTCTGGGCTTTTAGCGCCACACAATCACTATCCGTTGCCGCCAGTCTGGCCGACAGTGCGCTGGATTTCATGGTTTCGCTCGGGGCATTGGCCGCGATCTATTACGCTGCGCGGCCTGCCGATGAAGACCACGCTTTTGGCCACACTTCGGCCGAAGATCTGGCCGCCCTTGGCCAATCGGTGTTCATCCTGATCTCCGGCGGCGTGATCGGCTGGGCCGCTGTGCGCCGCTTGCTATCCGACACGCCTGTTACCTTGATGTCAGAGGGCCGCGGCATGGTGGTGATGGCCGCCTCTATCGCCCTGACCTTGGCCCTTGTTTTGTGGCAGCGCTATGTCGCCCGTCGAACCGGCAGCCGCGTTGTCGCCGCAGATTCCTTGCATTATCTGGGCGATCTATTGCCCGCCAGTGGTGTCCTGCTATCGCTATGGGCCTCCTCCAGATTCGGCCTGCCCTACATCGACAGCGTGGTAGCACTTGGCGCTGCCGTTCTGCTGGTCATCGGCTCTTTGCGGATCGGCAAGGGCGCATGGGATGCCTTGATGGATCGCTCAGCCAGTCCCGCCTTGATTGCAAGAATCGAGGCCATCGCCAAGTCTCACCCCGGAGTGCACGGCTATCACGACCTACGCACACGCCAAGCCGGCTCAACGGTTTTTGTCAATCTGCATGTGGAGCTGGACGGGAACCAGTCGCTGAATGATGCCCATGCGATTAGTGCCGGGTTGAAGCATGCCATCCGGCAGGCCTACCCGCAATGCGATGTGATCATCCATCAGGATCCGGTGCGCGACGAAACACCGGTGCCTTAATCTACACCAACCCACGCCCCTTCAGCAGTGCCTGAACCCCCGGCATCCGCCCGCGAAACGCTTTATACAGCTCCTCTGGGTCTTTGGATCCACCTGCGGACAAGATGTGCGTTTCCAACCGCGACGCCATTTCAGGATCAAACGCGCCGCCCGCCTCCTCAAACGCTTGAAACGCATCGGCATCCATCACCTCGCTCCACATATAGCTGTAGTAGGCGCTGGAATAGCCGTCACCGGAAAATACATGGGCAAATTGCGGCGTAGCGTGGCGCATCCGGATGGCGTGGGGCATACCAAGCGTTTCCAGAACCTCGGCCTGTTTCGCCATCGGATCAGACGGAGCAGCGCCATGGTGAAATTCCAGATCAACCAACGCTGACGCCACATATTCCACCGTCGAGAACCCCATATCATAAGTGCCCGCCGCCAGCAGCCGCTTCAGCATGTCCGCAGGCATCGGTTCTCCGGTTTCAGCGTGGGTTGCGAATTTTTGCAACACTTCAGGCACCTCCAGCCAATGCTCGTACAGTTGGCTGGGCAACTCCACAAAATCGCGTGGAACCGAGGTGCCGGAAATGGATTCATACGTCACATCCGACAGCATCTGGTGTAGAGCATGACCAAACTCATGGAACAAAGTGCGCGCGTCATCAAACGACAGCAGCGCCGGATCGCCCTTGGCAAAATTGCACACATTCACCACGATCGGACGCACGTCCCCGTCCAGCTTCCTTTGGCTGCGCATCGCCGAACACCACGCGCCGGACCGCTTTGATCCGCGAGCGAAATAATCGCCGATAAACACCGCCATATGCTTGCCGTCCCGCGTCACCTCCCAGGCGCGGGCATCCTCGTGATACAGCGGCACATCGAGCGGCGAAAACTCCAGGTCGAACAGGCGGGTCGCGCAATCAAACGCCGCCTCGATCATCCGGTCCAGTTGCAGATATGGCTTTAACTCGGCCTCATCCAGATCATGTTCAATCAGGCGGCGTTTTTCGGAATAATAGCGCCAGTCCCATGCTTCCAGATCGCCGTTGATCCCATCCTTGTGCATCATCTTGGCAAGGATTTCCGCATCCGCATTGGCCGCAGCCTTGGCCGGTTCCCAAACATCCATCAACAGGCCCCGCACCGCTTCGGGCGTCTTGGCCATCTCGGTTTCCAGCTTGAACGCCGCGAAACTCACGTAACCTAGAAGCTTCGCCCGCTCCTTACGCAGCGCCAGTGTTTCGGCAGCGAGGCCCCGGTTGTCCGTTTCCCCGCCATTCGCCCCGCGCGCTACAAACGCCCCATAGGCTTTCTCGCGCAAATCGCGCCGCGCGGAAAATTGCAAAAACGGCGTGATCAGAGACCGTGACAGGGTCACAACAGGCCCATCCACATCTTTTTCCTGCCCCGCCGCCCTTGCGGCATCCAGCACAAAATCCGGCAACCCTTCCAGATCATCCTTACCCAGTTCCATGAACCATTCGCGCTCATCCACCAGCAGGTTCTGGCTAAACTCGGTGCCCAGAACCGCCAGCCGCTCCAGCACCTCTTTCAACCGCTCACGCGCCCCGCCCCGCAACTGTGCCCCGGCCCGCACAAACCCGCGATGGCTCAGCATCAAAACCCGCGCCTGCTCACCCGTCAGGCCCAGATCATCACGCGTATTCCACAGGGTTTCCACCCGCGCAAACAACGCTTCATTCATGCTGATCTCGGACGAGAACGCCGCCAGTTTAGGCGAAAAATCCCGCTGCAATTCTTCGCGCATCGGCGTGCTGTCCGCGCCTGCCAGATTATAAAACACCGACAAAACACGGCCCAACGCCTCTTCTGCCAGCTCCATCGCTTTGATCGTATTTGCAAATGTCGGGGCATCGGGGTTTTTGGCAATCACAGCGAAATTCGCACGCGCCTCGCCAATCGCCACGTCAAACGCAGGCGCGAAATCCTCGTCCTTGATCTGGACGAACGGAGGCAGTTCAAACGGGGTGTCCCATTGGGACAAAAGCGGGTTGGTCATGGCAATCTCCTTTGTTGGCCACGGTAGGGACAGCCGCCAAAGAGGTCCAGCGCTTAAGGGTATTTCGAGCGCATCCGCCGCTCAAGTTTACGCAGCAGCAGCGACAGAGATATCGTCATGATCAGATACAGCAGCGCCACCACATTACAGGTTTCAAAATACCGGAAATTACCCGCCGCCGTCACCTTGCCCAGTTGCGCAATATCCGTAACGCCCAGCACCGACACCAGCGATGGAACCTTAACCAGAGCAGTGAACCACTACCGGCTGACGCCGGTAGCATCCCGTTTGGAATGTAATTCCAGGTACTGCATGATGATCTCGTCGGTCACATTCCCCGATGTTGTC
>NVTS01000145.1 GCA_002732995.1 Marinosulfonomonas sp.
CGGGCGTAGTTGTGGCGCTGGGGGCGGGCGTTACTGAATGGGCGTTAAGCGATTCGGTTTGTGCGTTGTTGCCGGGTGGGGGCTATGCGGAATATGTGGTCTGTGCAGCAAAGCACGCGCTGCCAGTTCCAACAGGAATGACAATGAAATCAGCGGCTTGTTTGCCCGAGACATTCTTTACGGTCTGGTCGAACGTGTTCATGCGGGGCGGCTTAAAGGCAGGCGAGCGGTTCTTGGTGCATGGCGGCTCGTCTGGCATCGGCACCACGGCGATCCAGTTGGCAAACGCGTTTGGTGCGCGGGTGTTTAGCACGGCTGGGTCGGATGGAAAATGCACGACCTGCACGGGGCTTGGGGCTGAACGGGCGATCAATTACCGCGAGGAGGATTTCGTTGCGGTGATGCGGGCGGCGGGGGGGGCGAACCTGATTTTGGATATGGTCGGCGGTGACTATATCGGGCGCAATATCAAGGCGCTGGCGGATGACGGGCGGCTGGTGCAGATCGCGTTTTTGACGGGGCCGAAGGTGGAGTTGAACTTTGCCCAGATCATGATGCGGCGCTTGACGGTGACCGGCAGCACGTTGCGCCCGCAAAGCGATTTGGCCAAGGCGCGGATCGCGGATCAGCTGCGTGAACAGGTCTGGCCGCTGCTGGACACGGGGCAGATTGCGCCGGTGATGGACAGCGAATTTGCACTGGCGGATGCGGCCAAGGCGCACGCGCGGATCGAGGATGGCGGGCACATTGGCAAGATCGTTTTGAAGGTGCGTTAACCTATCGGTTCAGGAGCGGATTTGCGGTATATGAAACCCATATGAGCTTATCAAAGCAGGCGGCGTTAAGGTTTGAACGCGGCTTTCATCTCGCGGCGCAATTTGGTGACGTTACAGGTGGCGTCAACGCGGGCATCACCCCAGCCAACGGTTTTGCAAGCCTTGCGGGCGGCGGGGATTTGGGCCAGAAACATCGAGCCGAATTTGCCAGCGCCGATCAGGCCCACGCGAACAGGTTTGCCGGAGGCTGTGCGGGACTGGAGGAGGGYGTGGAGGTTCATGACATGCCTTTATCGTATTGGATCAAACAGGGCATCCATCATTGCGCAATCCCTGACCACATCCGTCCCACATTCCCGTGGCTGCAAGTCTTTGGTCAGGCATACTCGCGCCTCTTGTATCCGGTCCCGTTTGCAGGTGATCGTCACCATGTCTGCCGTCCAGTCGGGGTTGGATTGCAAGAATGCGTCCTCGATCACCGAAGCGGGGAGCTTGACGGTATGGCCCAGCTTGCGCAGAACCGGCGGGCGCACCACGGCATTATAAGCGGCGCGGGCGGTGGCGAAATATTTTTGCGAGGTCAGGCCGGAACAGCGCCCGTGTTTCTTCCATTGGTGCCATGCCAATCCGCCCGAGGCCATCACATCGACCATCGCACCCGTTTCACCCCGCGAAGGGGGCCGCGCCGAGGTGTTGCAATAGCTGGGGTGGCCGACCTCGTATTGTGGCCACAGCCCGTGCAGTATCCAGCCATAATCATGGCGGGCATCGCATTGGTCAGCACCGCGCGCATCGCCCTCAATGGCGCACCATGTTGGCGACCATGACAGTGACAACACGTAGTAGTCAAAATCGCCCGCCTGCTCGCCATCGGCGTGGGCGGCAGGGGCGATCAGGGCGGTCGCAAACAGGATTGCCAGAATTGAACGCATTACCTCTTTCCTCTTTCACTTTAGCGCACTATATAGCGTTTAAGTTCCCCTACAATGTGAACCCGCTTCAAGGTGAAGCTGCCCATTCAAGGGTGTAGGGAAGTTATGCTTTAGGAGATTTCAAGATGGCTAAACCGATCATGGCAAAAGCAACCGCCGTTTGGCTGGTGGACAACACAACGCTGAGCTTCAAACAGGTCGCCGAGTTTTGTGGATTTCACGAACTCGAAGTGCAGGGCATTGCCGATGGCGATGTGGCGGCGGGCGTGAAGGGGTTTGATCCGGTCTCGAATAACCAGCTGACCCGTGACGAGATTGAAGCCGCCGAGAAAGACCCCAAGCATAAGTTGAAGCTGAAGTTTTATGCTGCTGCTGTGGGCGAGGAAAAACGCCGTGGGCCGCGCTATACCCCGCTGTCGAAACGCCAGGACCGGCCCGCGTCGATCCTGTGGTTGGTGAAGTTTCACCCCGAGTTGGCGGATGCGCAGATCAGCAAACTGGTGGGCACCACCAAGCCGACCATTCAGGCATTGCGCGAGCGCACCCACTGGAACATCGCTAATATTCAGCCGATTGATCCGGTGGCGCTGGGCCTGTGTAAGCAGACCGAACTGGATGCTGCTGTGCAAAAGGCCAACCTGAAGAAGGCCAAAGAGGGCGGTGTGATGTCGGATGACGAGCGCCGCAAGCTGGTGTCGACCGAGCAATCACTGGGTGTGCCGGAAGAGCCCAAGATGCCCGCGGCCATTGCAGGTCTCGAGACCTTTACGTTGAGCGATGATGCGCCAGAGCCAGAGGAAAAGCTGATGGATGCCGACAGCCTGTTCAGCCTGCCTGACGATAAAGACGCGGAGCCTGACGAGAAATAAGCCGCTGATAGATAACGAGGATAGCCTTAATGCCGTAAGGGGCGGTGGCGCGTCATGGCTCAATGCTTATGTCCATGCGCAGTGATCGCCCCCGAAACCTCGCCCGTTGAATATTCGCTCCAAGACTGTTGCAAGATCAACTGTGCCGAACGCAGGAACAGTCCGGCCATTATCAGAGCCACGATCAAATCAGGCCATGCCGTGGCTGTAAACCACACCGCCACCGAGGCAAACATCACCGCCACATTGCCAATCGCATCATTGCGCGAACAGAGCCAAACCGAACGCACATTGGCATCGCCATCCTTATAGCGCATCAACAGCAGCACGCTGGCCAGATTGGCCGCCAGTGCCAAAAACCCGATCATGCCCATTATTTCGGCCTTGGGCAAATCCATCGCAAAGAATTGGTAGAGAGTTGAGCCAAGCACCCACAGACCCATTGCTAGCAAGCTAAGCCCCTTGATCATCGCAGCTGTTGTACGCACTTTCAAACTCATGCCGATCACCGCAAGGCTCATCCCGTAGGTTAGGGCATCGCCTAGAAAATCCAGTGCGTCGGCTTGAAGGGCTTGCGATCCGGCCAGTTTACCAGCCGTCATTTCTACGAAAAACATCACCGCATTGATGATAATAACGGCCCATAACACCAGCTTGTAGCGCGGATCGACCCCGTCAAATACCGGGTTCCCCGAACAGCCACATGTGGTGGCCTCTGTGCTGCAACTCTCTGCCATTTTGTATCCTTGATTCGATTGACAGCCGATATATAATCCCTCTAGTAGGTATAGCTACAAGAGGTAAGTTGATGTATTCAATCGGGCAACTGGCAGATAAAACCGGCGTTAAGGTGCCAACGATCCGGTATTATGAACAAATCGGGCTGATTGCTCCGCCCGAGCGCACAGCAGGCAACCAGCGCCGCTATACGTTGGCGGGGTTTCAGCGACTTTCTTTCATCCGCCATTCACGTGATCTGGGGTTTTCGCTGCAAGATACCCGCGAATTTCTGGAGCTGAGCGGGCATCCCGACCAGAAATGCGATGACGCCCACAAAATCGCGACCCGCCATCTGGCCGTGTTGCGGCAGAAAATAGCCAAGTTGATGCGGCTCGAGGCAGAGCTAGAGCGGATTTCTTGCTGTGAATCTGGCAAACTTGGTGATTGTGCCGTGCTTGAAACCTTGGCGGATCACAGCCTCTGTAAAACAGACCATTAGGGCTATAGATAGACTAAAAACTCTTTCGTGCTTTCAGGGCGGCGCTGATGGTGCCATCGTCCAGATAATCCRGCTCGCCGCCAATTGGCACGCCTTGGGCCAATGTGGTGATAATAACGCCGCTGCCCTCCAATTCGTCCGCGATGTAATGCGCGGTGGTTTGGCCGTCGACTGTGGCGTTCAGCGCGAGGATCACTTCGGTGATGTTTTCGGAAACTACACGGGCGCGCAATTTGGGGATTTGCAAATCGTCGGGCCCAACAGCATCCAGTGCCGACAGGGTGCCGCCCAACACGTGATAGCGCCCTTTGAACACAGCGGCGCGCTCCATTGCCCACAAATCGGCCACATCCTCGACCACACATAATTCGCCTGTGGCGCGTTTGTCGTTTTCACAAATCCCGCAGATGTCGGTGGTGCCGACATTGCCGCAGTTCAGGCACTCGCGGGCTGATACGGCAACCTCGGACAGAATATCCGCCAGCGGCGTCATCAACAGCGCGCGTTTCTTGATCATGTGCAGCACTGCGCGACGGGCTGAACGCGGGCCAAGGCCGGGCAGTTTGGCCATCAGCTCGATCAGGTTTTCAATGTCGCGTGTCGCGTTGTTCATGGCCTGCACCCGCCTCTTCTTTTTCGTCTAAATATCCCCGCGCAGCAGCGCATAGAATCTCTTTTTTACCCCCGCCTAAAACGGCAGCTTCATATCGGCAGGCAGCCCCAGACCTTCGGTCAGCTTGGACATTTCCCGTTGTGAGCGTTCAGCCGCTTTGGTTTGTGCGTCCTTGATCGCGGCAAGGATCAGGTCTTCGACCACTTCTTTTTCATCGGGATGAAAAATCGACGGATCAATCTCGAGCGCGGTCAATTCGCCCTTGGCAGTGGCGGTTGCTTTGACCAAGCCTGCACCGGATTCGCCAACCACGGTGATGTTGTTCATCTCATCCTGCAGCGCGCCCATCTTTTCCTGCATATCTTTGGCCGTTTGCATCATCTTGGCCATGTCGCCCATGCCTTTGAACATCTCGTGTCTCTCCTGTGTTGACGGGTTGGGGCTATAGATACGGATGCAGGCGCTGTTTCACAAGGTGGCACACAAGAGATTTGATGCCTCCGGCGGGGATATTTGTGGAACAATGATGGGGGGCTAGTCGTCCTCGAAGGGGTCCCACTCGTCATCGACTTCGGGCAGGGCGTCGGCGGCGGCGATGGCTTGAAGCGCTTTGGGGGTGGTGATTCTGGTGATCTTGGCGCCGGGAAACGTGGTTAACACAGCTTGCACCAGCGGGTGGTCACGGGCTTCTTCTTCTAGCGCCATCTGGTCAGCATCGCGGGTTTCGGCAAGGGTTTGGGCACCGCCCTCGTTGACCAATGTTACGGCCCACCGGGCGCCGGTCCAGCCCTGCAGGCGTTGGCCAAGGCGTTGGGCAAGGTCGCGCGGGGCGTTGTCGGTGGGCACAAATTCGATCCGGCCGGGGCTGTAGCTGGCAAGGCGCAGGGTGGTTTCGACTTCGACCAGCAGTTTGACGTCGCGCATGGTGCGGATCAGCTCAATCACGTCTTCAAAGCGGGCATATTGTGCGAGCGCGTTTTCGGGGGTGTGGGCCACGGCCAGCGCAGTTGGTGCGCGACCTGACGGTTGCGACGGGGCCGAGCGGAGC
>NVTS01000146.1 GCA_002732995.1 Marinosulfonomonas sp.
TACTTCGGAGATAAAGAAATGATGAAAGCGGCATGATAACCAAACACGATACACTTTAACTCAGCCGCAAACCTGTTCGGAAAAAGCCGGACCACTTCAGCTTCTTTCGCCAGACCATCCCCAAAGAGTGGCAAGATTTCCGAGACAAAGCAACCGACAACTTTCGAGTCATATCACATCAAGGTTTTCGGGTTTTGGAGTAGGTTGGGTATATGTGAACGGTAACCGATTTCTGGATCAGGTCCAGTGATCTAGCCAGAAACGCAGTGGTTTTTACCAAATGGGCAGCTTTTCAGCCAAATATCAGTTTATTTCGACAACCTTGGTGGGATTAAGCGTGTTTTTCGGGTCCAGCGCCCGCTTGATTTCGCCCATCACCGCCCAGCCATCCCCATGCTCATCGCGCATATAGTCCAGTTTTCCCATGCCGATTCCGTGCTCACCCGTGGCGGTTCCGCCCATCGCAAGTGCGCGCTCAACCATGCGGTTTGACAGCGCCTTGGCGGTCTCCATTTCGGCTGCGTTGTCCGGTTCAACCAATAGAATTGCGTGGTAATTTCCATCGCCAACATGCCCCAGTATCGGGCCGGGGATGCCGCTGGCGGCAATATCGGCGCGGCTGGCTATGACCGCTTCGGCAAGGCGCGAGATTGGCACGCAAACGTCAGTCACCAGTGCCACAGCCCCTTTGCGCAGGGCCAGGCAGGCGTRATATGCCTTGTGGCGCATGTCCCACAGGGCGGTGCGTTCTTCGGCTTTGGACGACCATTTGAACCCTGTGCCGCCCATCTCCTCGACGATCTCGCCAAACCGCGTTGCTTGCTCGGCAACTCCCGCGTCGGAGCCGTGGAATTCCACCATCAGGTGCGGCGCCTCAACCATGTCGGCGTTTGAATAGGCGTTGCAGGCGCGGGTGGTTTGCCCGYCTATAAACTCGATCCGCGCCATCGGGATGCCCATCTGGATGGTGGCAATCACCGCGTTTACCGCATCGCCAATTCCGTCGAACGAACAGATCGCCGAGGACACCGCCTCGGGCTGCCCCTGCAGTCGCAAGGTTAGTTCGGTGATCACCCCCAGCGTGCCCTCGGCCCCGACAAACAGCGCCGTCAGATCATATCCGGCGGATGATTTTCGCGCGCGGCTGCCGGTGCGGATGATCCGCCCGTCGGCCAGCACCACTTCAAGTGCCAGAACGTTGTCGCGCATGGTGCCGTACCGCACCGCCGTGGTGCCGCTGGCCCGTGTGCTGGCCATGCCGCCCAGCGACGCATTTGCACCGGGGTCCACCGGAAAAAACAGGCCTGTGGCGCGCAATTCAGTGTTCAACGCCTCGCGCGTCAGGCCCGGCTGCACCACCACATCCATATCCTCGGGGTGAACCGCCAGCACCGCCGCCATCCGGCTCATGTCGATGGTCACGCCACCGCGCACCGCCAATGTGTGCCCCTCAAGCGCGGTTCCGGCCCCATACGGGATCACCGGGCAATCGTGATCGGTGCAGGTTTTCACGATCCGCGCGACCTCGGCAGTATCGACCGGATAGGCCACCGCATCGGGCGGGGCGGCGGTGAAATGGGTTTCGGTTGCGCCGTGCGCTTCCAGATCGGACTTGGATAGGCTTAGACGATCACCTAGGAAGGATGTGAGTGCTGCAATTGCGGATGGGATGGTCATACTGGCCCTTCATAGGTTGTTGGGCGCAGATTAGGCGATGCGGGCGGGCTGCGAAAGGCCGGATTTATAAAGCGGGACATTACGGATGAATGCTGCGAAATCAGCGATTAAGCGCAAGCTGGGCGAGGGGCGAGATACCTTGGCCCACGCTTGGCGCTTGATGCGCAAACATGGCCCCAGCCAAGTGCAGTTCTGGTTTATCGCGCTCGCTATCGGCATTGCGTCGGGTTACGCCGCCCTTGGGTTTCGCAAGGGGATTTCGGCGTTGCAGGGCTGGCTCTACGGGGCCGATGATTTGCACATGCTGCACTCATTTGCCGAAACGCTGCATTGGTACTGGATATTGCTGATCCCGATTGCCGGCGGGCTGGTTGTGGGTCTGATTCTGAACCGGTTTACCGATGACGGTGTGGTGCGCTCTGTTGCTGACGTGATCGAGGGCTCTGCCCTGAACGAGGGGCGGGTCGAGCAAAAAGAGGGCATTGCCTCGGCGTTTGCCTCGATGATCACGCTGGCTTCGGGTGGATCAAGCGGCCGCGAAGGGCCGGTGGTGCATCTGGCCGCGGTGATATCCAGCTGGGTGTCGAACCGGATCAACGCCAGTGGCATCACCGGGCGCGATTTGCTGGGCTGTGCGGTGGCGGCGGCTGTTTCTGTGTCGTTCAACGCGCCGATCGCCGGTGCACTGTTTGCGCTCGAGGTGGTGCTGCGTCACTTTGCGGTGCACGCTTTTGCTCCCATTGTTATTGCCTCGGTGGCGGGAACGGTGATCAGCCGGGTGCATCTGGGCGACGTGACCGAATTCAGCCTGCCGGTGGGCGGGGCGCTAGCGTTTTATGTCGAGCTGCCGGCGTTTTTGCTGCTTGGCGCGGTCTGCGGGTTGGTGGCGGTGTTGTTGATGAAATCGGTGTTCTGGGCCGATGATTTGGGCGACTATATCCAGACCAAAACCGGCATGCCGCGCTGGCTGCGCCCTGCGGTGGCGGGTGCGATGCTGGGGGCGCTGGCAATCGGCTTTCCGCATATCATCGGGGTGGGCTATGAAACCACATCGCGGGCGCTGACCGGAGATTTGCTGCTGTATCAGGCGATGGTGTTTGCGGTGCTCAAGGTGATCGCGGTGTCGATCACCATGGCAGGGCGCATGGGCGGCGGCATCTTTTCGCCCTCGCTGATGGTCGGGGCGCTGACCGGACTGGCATTCGGGCTGATTGCCACCTCGATCCTGCCCAACGTGTCRGGGTCAGAAACCATCTATGCGCTGGCGGGCATGGGGGCGGTGGCGGCCGCGGTTCTGGGCGCGCCGATCTCGACCACGCTGATTGTGTTCGAGCTGACGGGGGACTGGCAAACCGGCCTTGCGGTGATGGTGGCGGTGTCGCTGTCCACAGCGCTGGCCAGCCGGATGGTGGACCGGTCGTTCTTTTTGACGGTGCTGGAGCGGCGCAACATCCATTTGGCGGCAGGCCCGCAAGCCTATTTGCTGTCGATGTGCCGTGTTGCCAGCGTGATGCGCACCAAGGGGGCCGAGGGCGCGGCGGATGAGGATGCCTGCTGGGAGTTGATCGGGCAGGGCGTCTATATTGATGGCAACGCGACGCTGGAACAGGCGATGCCGTTGTTTGACACCACTGCGCATATGTTCATCCCCGTGGTCACATTGGGGGGCGAGGGCGAGGCGCCGGAGCTGTGGGGCGCGCTATTCCAGGTCGATGCGTTGCGGGCCTATAGCAGCGCCTTGGCAGCGACGGCGGCCGAGGAACACTCCTGAAGGGGCAGCAGGTGGGTTCAGCCCCCTACACTGTCCATGCAATCGCCATCGGGCAGCCGAACCCGAACAGGTAAACCGGAGTGCGCAGCCACGACACCCCGAATCTGTAGACTGCAAAATGCACAACCCGCGAGATGAAATGCAGCTTGGTCGCGGTGGCGGTCAGCCCGTTTTCCGGCCCCGTCATTTCCAGCACCAGAACCAGCACGGCAAAGATGATCAGGGTTTCGACCGCGTTTGTATGGGTGCGGATACTGCGCTGCGCCCAGGGTCGAATATAGCCTGACGGATATGGGGAAGTCTTTGTCCGGTCTGCTGATGGATATGCACGGCTGGGGTATGGAAAACCCGATTTCTCCAGCATCAAGGGACGGTGAAAAACCCTGATCATTGCGCCCTATCCCTGTGCGGCAAGACACGCTAGGCTATCCTTTAAACACAAAAACAGCACTGGAGATGCTCATGTCAGATGACACCCCGATTGTAGTCGCTCGCGAAAACGGCCCGTTGATTGTGAAACACCTGAAGACCTTCAAAATGCCCGACGGATCAGTCGCCGAGGCCAAACCGCTGATCGCCCTGTGCCGTTGCGGCCATTCCAAAAACAAACCTTATTGTGACGGCTCGCATACTGACGCGGGCTTTGATGGCAGCGCGCAGGATGGCAGCACCCGCGACAAGGTGTATACCTACGAGGGAAGCGACGCGACGGTCCATTACAACAAATTGCTATGCTCGCACGCGGGTGAATGCGTGAAACACGCCGGCAACATCTTTAACCCGGAAAACAAGCCTTGGTGTGCGCCGAATGAGGGCACACTGGAGCAGATCAAAACGGTTGTCGCTGCGTGCCMGTCAGGTGCCCTTAGCTACAGCACCGCAGATAGCGCCCGTGATGCGTTGCGCGGCGACGAGGTCGAGATTTTAGTCGAGACCAATGGGCCGTTCAGGGTGAAAAATGTGCCGATCAAGGCTGCCTATTGGGCCGATGGCCAATCCGCGCGCGAATATGTGCTGTGCCGTTGCGGGCTGTCGAAAAACAAACCGTTTTGCGATGGCAGCCATGTGGATGAAGGATGGTCCGACGACTAGGTTCTACAGTTCCTCAACCGTAACCAGCGCCGGATCGAACGCCAGATAGCTTTTGATCCGCGCAACGCCTTCGATTGGGGCCTCATACGACCACACCGCGTTTTCCAGAACCGAGCTTTTGGTCTGGATCGAGAAATAGCTGGCGTCGCCTTTGTGTGGGCAATGGCTGGAATGCTCGCTTGTGTCCAGAAACGCCATCGCAATATCCTTGCGCGGGAAATAGATCACTGGTTTGTAATCGCCCTCGTTCAACTCCAGCGCATCGGTGGATTCGCCCAGTATGGCCCCGCCAGCCCGCACAACCCATTTGCCGTCAGCCTTGTGGATTTTGATATGTTCAGACATGCGCGCGCCCCTTTTTGTGATGGTGAAACGCGACACTAGCACATCTTGGGCGTGAATTGCACGTCACAAAGGCGCACAGGTAGAAATTAGCCCAGTTGCTAAACCTTGCGCCGCAGCATTTGCAGATGCAAGCCGATAGGGGGCATGAAAAACAGAACCAGCCCGAATGTGAAATAACTAAGCGCCATCTACGGCAGCGACAGTGACGCAAACGCCCAAATCACCAAGTTCACAATTGGCCCCATCGCGACGATCAATTCGCGCTGCTTGACCGACGCCGATCTAGACCGCTCGCAAAATCCGCCGCCGCCATAGATCATGATCCGGCGCACCGGTATGCCTTGCACAATGGTGCCCCACGCATGGCCAAGTTCATGTAGGAAAATTGATCCGGTCAGCAATGCAAGGAAGATTGCGTCGTAATAAATCTAGGGGCTGTCCTAGATAACTAGTTCAGATACTTCCTAACCCATTGTCTTAGCTGCAATAACTGAGATGATGGGTCGCTGTTGTTMAATCTCCACTCACATTCCTTCAAGAAT
>NVTS01000147.1 GCA_002732995.1 Marinosulfonomonas sp.
GGTTGCGGCCCGCAACCAATTCGCTATCCWATACCCCGAACGGTTCAACAGATGACCCGTGAAACCCGCATGGGCTAAGCCTCATACACAGAGTTTCGGATACTCCCCATTTCATAATCGCTAGGCCACTCCGAAAAAGCCTTCAGTCTTATCTCCTCTTGGATTTTAGCGGGAATATCTGGAAAAATGGTCTCAAAGAACGCAGTGGCAGCTTCCACTTGCCCCTCAAAAACATACACTTGCATAACATAATCATCTGGAAACTCACTTATGGCTTTCGCAAAACTCGCCTTGAAGATATCGTTCTCGGCATCCAAGTTTTCCTGATAATTACAAAACTTCAAATAGGCTTCAGTTTGCTCTTCAATGGTGTGGGCTTGCATAACGTAATCACTCGGCCATTCAGCTTCAGCCGTATTACGTATTCTCATCATTATATTTTCAGGTATCATCACCCCCCCTATCAATCATCCATCTTCAACGCCGAAATAAACGCGCTCTGCGGAATCTCCACCTTCCCAAACTGACGCATCTTCTTCTTGCCCTTCTTCTGCTTCTCCAGCAGTTTCTTCTTGCGCGACGCATCGCCACCATAACATTTCGCCGTCACATCCTTGCGCATCGCCGATAGGGTTTCCCGCGCAATCACCCGCCCGCCAATCGCCGCTTGAATCGGAATTTTGAACATGTGGCGGGGAATCAAATCCTTCAGCTTTTCAACCATTGCCCGCCCACGGGCCTCGGCGCGATCAGCGTGGACCATGGTCGATAGCGCGTCCACCGGCTCCTCGTTCACAAGGATCGACATTTTCACCAGACGGTCTTCGCGGTAGGCCTCGATGGTGTAATCAAACGAGGCATAACCTTTGGTAACCGATTTCAAACGGTCGTAAAAATCGAACACCACTTCGTTCAGCGGCAAATCGTAAACCACCATGGCACGCGATCCTGCATAGGTCAGGTCGATCTGGATACCGCGCCGATCCTGACAGAGTTTTAGCACATCACCAAGGTATTCGTCAGGCACAAGGATCGTCG
The DNA here is from genome assembly GCA_002732995.1 of Marinosulfonomonas sp. Taxonomy (GTDB): domain Bacteria; phylum Pseudomonadota; class Alphaproteobacteria; order Rhodobacterales; family Rhodobacteraceae; genus Profundibacter. Next base: position 1,039 of record NVTS01000147.1, read on the forward strand.
CCTTGATCCGCGGTTCTTCCAGGTGGTCAACGGTGGACATGTCGGGCATATCGGCGGGGTTATGCAATTCGATCATCGTGCCGTCGCGCTGATAGATATGGTAGATCACCGAGGGCGCAGTGGTGATCAGGTCGATGTCATATTCGCGTTCCAGCCGGTCGCGGATCACCTCGAGATGCAGCAAGCCGAGGAAACCGCAGCGAAAGCCGAAACCAAGCGCGGCGGAGGTTTCCATTTCGGAGGAGAACGACGCGTCATTCAGCGAGAGTTTGGCGATGGCTTCGCGCAGATCCTCGAATTCGGCGTTATCGACGGGAAACAGACCACAGAACACCACCGGCTGCGCGGGTTTGAAGCCCGGCAATGCTTGCTCGCAGCCCTTCTTTTCGCTGGTGATCGTGTCGCCAACGCGGGTGTCACGCACCTCTTTGATCGAGGCGGTCAAAAACCCTATTTCACCGGGGCCAAGCTCGTCAATTGGCTCCATCTGCGGACGGAACACGCCGATCCGGTCCACCCCATAGACGGCGTTGGTGTTCATCATCCGGATGCGGTCGCCTTTTTTCAGCACTCCATCAATGATACGCACCAGCACGATCACGCCAAGGTAGGCGTCATACCAGCTGTCGACCAGCATCGCCTTAAGGGGTGCATCACGCTCGCCTTTGGGCGCGGGCAGTTCTTTGACGATAGCCTCAAGCGTTTCGTGAATACCCTCGCCGGTTTTGGCGGACACCAAAATGGCACCGCTGGCATCAATGCCAATCACATCTTCAATCTGTTCGGCAACGCGGTCAGGCTCACTCGCTGGCAGGTCGATCTTGTTCAGGATCGGCACAATCTCATGGTTGGCCTCAATCGCCTGATAGACGTTGGCCAGCGTTTGCGCTTCGACCCCTTGCGATGAATCCACCACCAGCAGCGAGCCTTCAACTGCGCGCATGGAGCGCGACACTTCATAGGCGAAATCGACGTGGCCGGGGGTGTCGATCAGGTTCAAAACATAAGTCTCGCCATCGTCCGCATTATAGTCGATGCGCACGGTGTTGGCCTTGATGGTGATACCGCGCTCGCGCTCGATATCCATCGTGTCCAGCAGTTGCGCCTGCATATCACGTTCTTTCACCGTGCCTGTTTCCTGAATCAGGCGATCAGCAAGGGTGGATTTACCGTGGTCAATATGCGCCACGATCGAGAAATTGCGGATTTTGGATAAATCAGTCATGGGGAAGGGATATGAGGCGGATTGGCGGTGTGGTCAATGGGCTGTCCTGTAACGAACCCGACTTGATCTGGAATTGGTGTTCAAACGCCCCTACCGCTTGATAATCTCGGCAATCCGTTTGCCAATTTCGCGGCTGGCTTTCAAGGAGGGGTGGATCATATCAAACCCGTGAAAAGACCGATCACCAAAGGGCACCAGTTTCGCCAATGACAGGAAATACACCCCTGTATCGGCCTTCGCCATCTCGTCAATCCGGCGTTCCAGCTCGTCACCTTCATCCCGACAGCTTTCAATCGGTGATCCAACCCCGGGGCTGCGCAAGTAGCCGACATAGATAACCCGCGCACCGGTTCTGCGCAATTTTGATACCAGTCGGGGGATGTCGCCATAGTTTCCATTGCCCGAAATCAGCCGGTTCATTTTACGGTCGCATTTACGGCACCCGCATCCAAACCACAGATCATTGCCGCCACCACTCAGAATAATCCAGTCCCATTCACCTCTTCGGTATTGTTTGGCGATTTTCATCCCCATCGCACCGGAAATCGGCAGACCATAAATAATCCGCGCACCACCGACCGAACGGTCTGTCACCTGCTCGCCCAGCGCATTTTCCACCGCATTTGAAACAGCCCGCCCCGAAAACGAATGCGCCGCCAGCAGCGAATCGCCCATTGTCAGTATTCTGGAGCCCGGCTCACGCGCCACAGCCTGACTGGCGCCCGAGACAAGCAGAACCAACACGGCAATCACAAACATTGCCTGTTTATATGGGTTAACGGTTTTCATCTCTGCAATTTGCACCACAAATGTTAACGAATTATGGCCTGATTAAGGCAATCATAGGAAGATAAGCCATAGTTTGGATGCTCTCAAGCCTTTTGACATGCGGTTGCACTTAAAGTCGTGATCTGGGACGATAAGGATCCGGACCCATTTCCAAAGGCCTGCCCCAGATGACAGCAACAGCCAAAATTCTAACCATCACCCTGAACCCCACGGTTGATTTTTCAACCAGCGCCAAGCGGGTTCGGGCGGGGCACAAGGTGCGCTGTGACACGCCGCTGCGTGACCCGGGTGGCGGCGGGGTCAATGTRGCCCGCGCGATCCACATTCTGGGCGGTGAAGCGCGTGCATTTTCCGCCGTTGGCGGGCATATGGGGCGGATTTTGCTGGGCTTGCTGGAGCAAGAGGGCGTGCCGGTGCATCCCTTTGAAGTAGCAGGCGARACCCGCGAGAGCATGGCGGTGGTCGAACGAGAATCAGGCAATCAATACCGTTTTGTAATGCCCGGCCCGCGCTGGGATGCCCCGCAAGTTGACCGCGCYCTTGACGCGATTTGCGCAGTGGTGCCTGCGGGCGGATATGTGGTGTTAAGCGGCAGCAATCCCCCCGGCGTGCCGGATGACTTCCCCGCCCGCCTACGCCGTGCGATTGCCAGCACGGGCGCGCGGATGATCGTGGACATCTCGACCAAAGCATTGCGCCTGTTGGCAAGCGCGCCAACCGACTCGCCCTATTTGTTACGCATGAACAAAGGCGAGGCCGAGGACTTGGCCGGCAAGCCGTTGGAAACCGTCGATGCGTTGTCAGAATTTGCCAAAACGCTGGTGGCGCGCGGCGTGGCGCAGGTGATCGTGCTGGCGCTGGGGGCAAAAGGGTCTGTGCTGGTCACCAAGGATGAATGCTGGCATGCAGCCGCCGSCGATGTGCCGGTGCGCAGCAAGGTCGGGGCGGGCGACAGCTTTGTCGGGGCGCTGACCCTGGCATTGGCGCAGGGCGACGCACCCCAGTTCGCATTGCAAAAGGGCGCGGCGGCGGCAAGTGCGGCGGTGATGACCGACGCCACCCGCCTGTGTTTACGCACCGAGGCCGAAGCGCTGATCGCGCAATGCCCGCTGGTGCGGCTGGATTAATGACCAAACGTCACACGGCATCAGAATGATTGAAAACTGCGCCCGTTTGCGCCATATTGACAAAATGAGCAACGACAAATGAACAATGATGCGGGGCGACACTCGAATAATCGGGGCACCCGTGAGGCAAAAGGCAAACGTCATGAAACACATCGCATTCGCGGCATTGATCGCCGCTCTCACCCTCCCCGCAACCACGCCCATGGCCCATGCCGGTGGTAAAATCCAGCGCGCCTGTCTGAAATCGGACCGTGCAGGCGTATCGCGCCCGTTGTGCCGCTGCATTCAGAGCGCGGCTGATCGGGTGCTTAGTCGTCGGGACCAGACACTGGCGGCAAAATTCTTCAAGGATCCGCAAATGGCGCAAGACGTGCGCCAAGCCGATGATTCCCGCAAAGAGGCGTTCTGGAAGCGCTACAAGGAATTCGGCTCCACCGCCAAGGCTTATTGCGGCGGGTGAGTGAGGTCGTGACCTCAGTCCACCAATGATACCGTGATCATCTGGACAGATGGTGCGGGGGGCCACCTTACAGTTGGTTGCAACTTAAGTGGAGAATTGATCGTTTGGGTTGCCTGAAATGGTCCGGCAAAACTGGGCAGCGTGTTAAGCTGTATTCAGCAACAACGACTGGATATAAAAATGACCAAGAGGCGCAAATTTTCGGATAAGTTTAAAGCCACAGTGGCGCTTGAGGCGCTTCGTGGTGATAGGCGTCATCGCAAGGTTTGTTCGCTGAATAACGCTAAGGAGGAACAGACGGAGAACTTAGGGGCGTATTCAGTCGGGTTCAAAATCTGACGATAATCCCTCCATTAACAATGAAGGGATTATCGTCTCATAAGATTTTCGTAAGCGATGTCCCAGCCCCACCTTACGTTTGAATTCGCAATCTGCAATACAAAAAACACTGGCCAAAAACTTTGCGACAGAACCATGCCCAATCCATCAGCTTCGGGCCAGTTAGGCCTACACGGAGATCAAACCCACAAAACCAGCGGTGTCTTGTGAGTGCGCGGGTTTTTATGCAGGGTTACGCAGGCTTGTACTGTAAGCATGCTGTTTCCTGCGTGATCTTTCACGTCTATGTCAGTGAACCACTACCGGCTGACGCCGGTAGCATCCCGTTTGGAATGTAATTCCAGGTACTGCATGATGATCTCGTCGGTCACATTCCCCGATGTTGT
>NVTS01000148.1 GCA_002732995.1 Marinosulfonomonas sp.
CAAAATGCTCAACCAGACGGCCCTGTTTATGTTTGCTTAAACGACTCTTTCTCATACGTCCCATGATAACCCCATTTGTGGTTATCTAGGACAGCCCCTAGTTTTTTCACAAAAGTGCGACGGAAACGGAACGGGGCTGCGTATTACCTTTATAAATTCAACACCCTGAATGTAAAAAGGACCACGATATGAAACGCATCCTCCTTCTGAGCGCCGCCATTGCCCTCGGCTCCGCCGCCATTGCCCAACAAGGCAACCCGGGCGCCCACTTCATCGAAAATTGGGACGCCAACGAAGACGGCCAAGTCACTTTGGCCGAAGCTACCGAAAAACGCAGCGACATTTTCTTCACCTTTGATGAAGACGGCAGTGGTTTTCTATCGGCAAGCGACTACGCCATGTTTGACGAGGCTCGCGCCAACGACCAAGCCAACATGGAACAAAGTGGCCAAGGCTATGGCGCCGGGAAGGGCCAACAAGGTCAGGGCATGACTTTGGAATTCAATGACGTGAATAGCGATGGCAAGGTCAGTCGCGATGAATTCATGAGCAGAACACCCGACTGGTTTGCAACAAAGGACAGTAACAGCGATGGCGTTATCACCACTGCTGATTTTGGTCCCAGAAACTAACCAGCTCAGAGCCAGTGCGCCTAGCACTGGCTTCAACAGCTCTTGGTCGTTAAGCTGGGTTGGCCAGATACCACATAAGGCCAGCCAATGCTTGATCGCCACCTACGCCCCCTGATCGACAGATCACTTGACCGCAGTGGCAAACGGCTGGCAAGCCGCGGCATATCGGCAAACACCCTAACCGCAACCGGTTTGGCGTCAGGCCTGACCGCCGCCCTCTGCATCGCTTTGGGTGCATTCTGGCTGGCCCTGATTTTCGCCTTCGCCTCGCGCCTTCTGGATGGCTTGGATGGTGCTGTCGCCCGCGCGTCCTCACCATCTGCCCTTGGCGGATACCTCGACATCCTCGCCGATTTCACGTTCTACGCGGCCCTGCCCGTCGGGTTTGTCCTCTATAATCCCGCCCTAAACGGCATCGGCGGTGCCATCCTGCTCGCCAGCTTTTTCATCAATTCGGCCAGTTTTCTGGGCTACGCGATCCTCGCTGAAAAATTCCAGCACGAGACCCGCCTGAACGGCGAAAAATCCCACTTTCACGCCACCGGATTGATCGAGGGCACCGAAACCATCGCCTTCTTTACGATCTGCCTGCTTTGGCCTGCCAGCTTCCAGTGGTTCGCGCCGGTTTTTGCCGCGCTTACCCTATGGACGGTCTTTTGCCGCACAAGATTGGCATGGCAGGTATTTAACAAATACCCCTAATCATTGTTCCATAAATATCCGCGCCGCAGGCATAAATTCTACCTACCCGTCCACCCGAATACTGACATTTTTCGGATCATACGGGCTGTCCTCGACCACCACGGCATCCCACAATTCACGGAACATCCGCACCTTCAACCTGGTGCCAATACGGGCCAGCTCCGGCGGCACATACCCCATGCCGATGGATTTGTTGAACGCCACCGAATAGCCGCCAGACGTCAGCCGCCCAACCCGCTTATCGCCATGATACAACGCCTCGCGCCCCCAAGGATCGGCCCCGTCCGGCCCGTCAATCAACAGCGTCACACATTTGGACCGAACCCCTATCTCAAGCATTGCCGCCTTGCCGTGATAGTCCTTATCCATATTCACAAACCGCGGCAAACCGGCCTCAAGCGGGGTCGCGTCCCGCCCCAGTTCAGTGCCAAACGCACGATAGGATTTTTCCTGCCGCAACCAGTTCTGCGCCCGCGCCCCGACCAATTTCAAACCATGTTCCTGTCCCGCCGCCATGATCAGATCAAACAGATAGTTCTGCATTTCAATCGGGTGGTGCAGCTCCCAACCCAATTCACCCGTATAGGCCACGCGGATCGCGTCCACCGGACACATCCCCAGCTCGATCGACCGCGCCGACAGCCACGGGAACCGCTTGTTGCTCAGCGCCGTATCCACGTCCGCATCAATGATGATCTTCTTCAAAASAWYKSGYGATTTTGGTCCGGCAATCGCAAACACCCCGTATTGCGTGGTGACATTCTGCACCTCGATATAACCAAATTCACCGGCTTTATCCTGTGCCGCTTTACGCAAAAAATCCCCGTCATAATCAGTCAAAGCACCTGAGGACACCAGATAATATTCGTCCTCGGCTTCCCGAACAATGGTGTATTCCGTCCGCGTGGTCCCCGCCGCTGTCAGCGCATAGGTCAGGTTAATCCGGCCGATGCGTGGCAGTTTATTACAGGTAAACCAGTCCAGAAACGCCGTCGCCCCCGGCCCCTTGACCCGATGCTTGGTGAACGCGGTGGCATCAATCATCCCCACGCCCTCGCGGATCGCGCGGGCCTCGTCCACCGCATACTGCCACCAGCCACCCCGCTTGAACGACCGCGCGTCATGGTCGCTAAATCCATCCGGCGCAAAATAGTTCGGACGCTCCCAGCCGTTCACACAGCCAAACTGCGCCCCCGCCGCTTTCATCCGCTCATAACTCGGGGCTGTGCGCAGAGGCCGACACGCCGGACGCTCCTCATCAGGATGATGCAGAACATAAACGTGATCATAACACTCTTCATTCTTGCGGGCGCCATATTCGGTGGTCATCCATGAGCCAAACCGCTTCGGATCAAGCGACGCCATATCAATACAGGCCTCGCCATTCACCATCATTTGAGCCAGATAATACCCCGTGCCCCCCGCCGCGGTAATGCCGAAACTGAACCCCTCGGCCAGCCATATATTGCGCAGACCGGGCGCGGGGCCAACCAGCGGATTACCATCCGGCGTGTAGCAAATCGGCCCGTTGAAATCATCCTTCAAACCGCTTTCCTCGCACGATGGAATACGGTGGATCATCGCCAGATACTGCTCCTCGATCCGCTCCAGCGCCAGCGGGAACAGATCAGCCCGAAACGAGTCCGGCACCCCGTGCTCAAACCGCGCCGGCGCTTCTTTTTCATAGATGCCCAATATCCAGCCACCCCGCTCTTCGCGCACGTAACTCTGCGCATCCGCATCCCGAATAACCGGATGCTCGGGGTGGTCCTTGCGAAACGCCATCAGCGCCGGATCCTGCTCCATCACGATGAACTGATGCTCGACAGGAATGGCTGGCATCTTGATGCCTAACAGCCGCGCCGTGCGCTGCGCATGGTTGCCCGTCGCCGTCACCACATGCTCGGCCGTCACCACGACTTGCTCGCCCAAAGGCACCAGATTACCCCCCTTCTCCACCATCTTGGTGCAGGTCACTTCCCATGCAGCGCCATTCCAGTGATAGGCATCWACCTGCATCTTGCGGATAATCTCGACACCGCGTTGCCGCGCCCCCTTGGCCATCGCCATCGTCATATCGGCGGGATTAATATATCCATCGGTGGCATGATACAGCGCCCCCTTCAGATCATCGGTGCGGATCAACGGCCAACGTTCCTTGATCTGTTCAGGCGTCAGCCATTCAAACGGCACATCACAGGTTTCGGCGGTTGCCGCATACAGCATATACTCATCCATCCGCGCATCCGTCTGCGCCATGCGCARATTGCCMACCACRGCAAAWCCGGCATTCAAMCCGGTYTCSGCCTCMARYGAYTTATAAAACTCSACCGARTAYTTRTGRATRTGSGTGGTSGCAAAGGACATGTTGAACARCGGCARCARSCCCGCCGCATGCCARGTYGAWCCRGACGTCAGCTCGTCMCGYTCMAKCARCATMACATCATCCCACCCCGCCTTGGCCAGATGATACGCAATCGACGTGCCCACGGCCCCGCCCCCGACAACCAATGCTTTGACGTGCGTTTTCATGATGACGACTCCCAATGGAATATATGCTGGGAGTGTTGTGCCGGATTTAATCAGCCGAGGTCAAACACGGTCCGACCGTTGCGGGATAAAAACGACATAACCGGTCTGTCCTAAAGACACAGGGTTTCTATTCGTCAGGTGGCGTCACGCAAATCTGGCTTAGATTGCTGCGCTCGCATTTCAGCCCCGGCATTATCTCCACCGCATTAAACCCGACCTCGATTCCCTTGGGTTCGACCTCTTTCACAGCCACCTCTTCCACGATCACCACTTCTTCAGAAATCTCTGGCTCGACAACCGCAATTAATCCCTTATCACGCAGCACAGCCCGCTTTTGCTCCAACGCCTGCGCTGCCAATGCCGCCTGCTGCGCTTGCTCAACCACAGTCGCCTGACGGCCAACGTTTTCCAGCGGCGGATCCAACATGCCGTTCAACCCGTCGTAATCTATCGCCGCCATCATCGACCGGATCGAAGCGTCCGACGCCACAGCCCGCACCGAAATCATCACATTATCGCCCATGCTGGCCGAAAACCCGCGATACTTGGGCAGCGCCTCGTCCCCTTGAACAGGACGGATTTCACCATAGACCACACCGCCAATAACCGCATACCCGCGGGCCTCGGCCACACCGCGAATGTCGGCGTCAGCGACCCTTTGAACCATGCTTGAAAATGACGGCTTTGCATCCGGTTTGGTATATTTTGCACGCAGGGCGATAATCTCGTCCCCCCGCTCGTAAACCCAGATTTCCGTGCGGCGCAAACGCGGCCCGCTTTTGACCTCCTCGGCCAGCATCCYCGCCATCATCAGCGACAATTCCCGCGCGCGGGCGGCTTTTCTCTCCAGCGCTCTCAGATCACGCGCGGGCGGCGTCAGCAGCGCATTATCGCCCGCCTCCCAATCGCGCCGCGTCCATCCATCGGGGGCTTCGGGTAAATGGATTTTCGCCGCCTGCTTTTGCCGGCTTTTCAGCGCACTGGCGGCGTTTGCAGTTTCATAACGGTTGGTGATCGTGTCCACATAGGCCGCTAAACCGATCTGGCCCAACGGCTGACCCAGTCTTTTGGACTGCATGGTATAATCTACAGCGCCCGTGGCTATCGCCGCCACGATTGCAAACCCGAAAATCTGTAGTTTCATAATGCCTGCTCCATACTGCTTTGACGGATGGATCGCAGAGGAATTGGGCGGTTGTATGACGCAAGGGGGGTGATTTGGTGGGGGTATCGGGAGTATCCGAAACTCTGTGTATGAGGCTTAGCCCATGCGGGTTTCACGGGTCATCTGTTGAACCGTTCGGGGTATAGGATAGCGAATTGGTTGCG
>NVTS01000013.1 GCA_002732995.1 Marinosulfonomonas sp.
GCCCCAACATGGGCATCGGCGGGATCACACCTGCTATGAAACTGAAAATGGCCGCATAATTCTATAGGCGGACCCCATTAAAAATGGGGGGATTACCGGGGGGGGCGTGTGCGCAATGTCATCCATTGGAAAGAGCAATCCGCCCGTGTCGCTACGGCCACTATTATGGCGATGAGGGCGAATGCCTCTTGAAAATCTATCGTCAAAGGCGCATCTAAGCCTCGCCCACGGTTTGGTGGGCGGATAACACAAGGATTGACCATGGCTAAGGAAGAACTGCTCGAATTCCCCGGCGTCGTAAAGGAACTCCTGCCAAATGCGACATTTCGGGTCGAGCTGGAAAACGGCCATGAGATCATCGCACATRCGGCAGGTAAAATGCGCAAGAACCGGATCCGTGTTCTGGCGGGGGATAAGGTGCAAGTCGAAATGACGCCTTATGRCCTGACCAAGGGCCGCATCAATTATCGTTTCAAATAAGCTATGACGCCCCGTTTGGTTCTGGGCTCTGGCAGCCCGCGACGGGTGGAACTGCTGGCGAAAATCGGGGTGGTGGCGGATGATGTTCGCCCGCCCGATATTGATGAAACCCCCGTTTCCGGCGAATTACCGCGCCCCTATTGCGTTCGTATGGCACGCGAGAAGCTGTTGGCGGTGAAGGCCACAGCGGATGAAATCGTGCTGTGTGCAGATACCACCGTGGCGCTGGGCCGCCGGATACTGGGTAAACCCGATGATGCGGGGCAGGCGGCGGAATTTTTGCTGGCGCTGGCGGGGCGACGTCACAAGGTGATTACTGCAATTGCGGTGAAACGCGGCGATAAGGTGTGGGAACGCGATGTGGTGACCACGGTCCAGATGAAACGTCTGTCGGATGATGAGTTGAACGCCTTTCTGGCCAGTGATGACTGGCGCGGCAAGGCGGGTGGCTATGATATTCAGGGACCGGCGGGCGCGTTTATTCCGTGGATCAGCGGATCATTCAGCGCTGTGCGCGGTCTGCCTGCGGTGGAAACCGCACAACTGTTACGTGCGGCGGGTTATCCGCTGCTGAAAGGCTGGTCATGAAAGGCACATTGGTTGCACTGGATCATATCAACGGGCGCGCGGCGGCGGCTTTGATGGTCGAGGGGCGGTTGCAGGATTTGCTGTTGTCTGCACCTGACGGTTCCGCCCCGACCCCCGGCGCGATTTACCGCGCGATYGCGGATCGTCCACTAAAAGGGCAGGGCGGTATGATGCTGCGCCTGCCTGACGGGGCAACGGCATTTTTGCGCCAAGGCAAGGGCTTGCGTCCGGGCCAAGCGCTGCTGGTGCAGGTCACGGGCTATGCCGAGGGCGGCAAGGCGGTGCCTGTCACCCACAAGGTGCTGTTCAAAAGCCGCTATGCGATTGTGACGCCGGACGCACCGGGCTTGAATATCTCGCGCTCGATCCGAGACGAGGACGAGCGGGACCGGCTGCTGGAAATTGCCCATATCGGCATGGATGGTTCGGATTTCGGGATGATCTTGCGGTCGTCCTGTGACGGGGCAGATGCCGACGACATCGAGGAAGACATCGCCGATATGCGCGGGGTTGCCACCGAAGTGATGGCAGGGGCCGAGGGCAACGCGCCCGAGAAGCTGATGGACGGCCCTGATGCGCATCATCTGGGGTGGCGTGACTGGGATGCGCCGGATGTTGTGGCCAGCAATGAGGGATCATTCGAGGACCACGGCGTGCTGGACGCGCTGGTGGAGCTGGAAACCACCCATGTGAGCTTGAGCGGGGGTGCGTCGATCTACGTGGAGCCAACGCGGGCATTGGTCGCGGTGGATGTGAACACCGGCGGCGATACGTCCCCTGCTGCGGGCCTGAAGGCCAATCTGGCTTGTGCGCGTGAATTACCCCGCCAGTTGCGCTTGCGCGGGCTGGGCGGGCAGATCACGCTGGATCTGGCACCAATGGCCAAGAAAGACCGCAAACTGTTTGAAAGCATCCTGCGCAACGCCTTTCGTGCKGATACCATTGACACCTCGCTGGTCGGCTGGACCCCGCTGGGACACTATGAGCTGCAACGCAAACGCGAGCGGTTGCCTGTGCGGGAAGGGCTGCCAAAATGAGATGCCCGATCTGCAAAAAACAAACCACGCCGAAGGATCGCCCGTTTTGCTCCAAACACTGCGCCGATGTGGATTTGGGCCGCTGGTTTAACGGCACCTATGCGGTTGCGGCGGATACAGCCGAAGACATGAGTGATGCCGCGAGCGCGCTGGAAAAGTTACCACACGGGCCACACTGATCTTTTTCATGAAATCCCTCTGGACACCCCACCCGCCCGCGTCTAGAACACCGCGACCCGAACGCGAATTTGCGTTCACCCGTGCCCGGGTAGCTCAGGGGTAGAGCAGTGGACTGAAAATCCTCGTGTCGGTGGTTCAAATCCACCCCCGGGCACCATTAAATCAAAGACTTACTGTGGCGCGGCGCTACCTTTGACACAGATTTGCACTACCTTTGACACACCAAATTTGAAAATCTAACGGTCTGGGGTGGTTTCTGCGGATCGCTTTTGTAGCTTGTCGCAAATATCTTCAATATTTGACGAAGATTATTACAGTAGAGCGGTTTTAAGTATTGCGGTGTATTCTGTCGCTTAGGAAATACATCCCAAGTACAGTAGTAGTCAGCATATGGCTGAAAATGAAAAGAAAAATTGCCAGCCCAAACCAACCTACGAAATCTGAGGAACCCCCAAGTAGTTCGCTAAGCTTTCCAGCGATAATTGGCGCTAATATCGTGAATAAAAAAAGAGTAAGAGACGCCATGCTACAATATCCAARAAGCATTGAAAGGAAATGACGCACTGTCAGATACTTTGCTTTCCACTTGCCTCGATCTAGGATTTGTAGCTCTACGGGTTTTGTCATAGAGAACTTTTCATCAAAGGAAGCTGTCGCTTGAAACGTTGCAACTGCAGCTAGAGAGGCAATGTAAAATGGAGTAAGTATCGCAAGTAGGTTCGCAATCCCTCCGAGCATCCCGCCCTTCCCATATATGTTCGGATCGTCACCAAGAAAAAATAAGAGCAACATGATGGCCAACGCCAAAACAGACGGAAAGACAAGGTTGAAGCTTACGCTGTATTCGTGAGAAATGCGCAAGTAGTTTAGTGTCCTAAGAAATACATGTTTTTCTAGTATTTTCATTCTCTCGGCAGTGCTGAAATCATTTTTGATACGAGATCATCTCGAATTACATCTTCGCACATAGTAAGCGGAATATCAAAATCCGTCATATGCACCTGTGAAATGAAGAAGTTTGACGCGATATCTTGGATGCGAGTATCAATTTGACTTGTTTTTATTCGCCCGCTCAAATCTTCCAGTACCACTTTTGCGCTGTTTATATTTGTTTGGTCGCGGCCGGTCAGATGTCGCCACATATTTTGCAGCGTACTGTTTGCATCCTGCCCAGAGGGCCTCCCGATTATATCCATATGTATATCGGAATACTCTAATACTGGATAAGCTAAATCAGCAAATGCGTCTTGTTCCACCTTTGTGGTGACCAAGCGAAGTCCATGTAATTTACCACCACCGTTAAGAATGCCTCCAATAGTTTGGGACTGGTGTCCCCTGATCTCGACATTGGGGCGATATTTTTTTAATTTCCCAGTGTCATCAAAGGCTATTTGAGTGCTGAAACGTTGCTCGCATAGCTGGTTGAAAAACCAGCTAATATTCGATTTGGATAAGATTTCTACATTTTCGAATGTCGCAGGATAACCCAACGCCTGATCAAATCTGGCGTCAATATTAACAATCAGGTGAGCCGAAATAGCGGGGACTTCCTCTTCGTTTCGCTCTAGGGTTCGTAGCGAATGGTCTTCTTGATTTTCGACGATGTTATCTGGAATTCGGGGATCGGTTATTCGAAATAGAAGCTTAGCAATATTCCCATCGAATCTTAGGTCGTGCAAAGTTATACATTGCTCTCCCTTCTGAAATGATAGGTTTATATCTTGATTTTTGAGTGTCTGAATCTCTGTCAAAAATTGCCGTGCTGTTGGCGCTTGAAAGTTATTTCGATATGTTTTCATCCCTAGTTCACACACAAAACAATACCGTTCAAAATTTGATAGCATCAAAAACCCTGCCTATTTATTAATTAATAAGCGCAATACAATTATGTCGAGAGTTCAAAGGCAAGGATTCGTTCCCATCACTTCACCCTCTAACCTCAATTTTGCTGGGCTTCAGGCATCATCTCAACCCAGCAACAGCGGCAAAACACCCGCCGCGCCGATTGTCGTTGCGATAAAATCAACAACGTCGCGGTCACCGCCCCGGTAAGGGTCCACAATCTCTTTCAGCGCCCCCAATCCTGCCCCAATGGAAAACGCGATGCCGGGTGAAACACCATAAGCGCAAAGCGTTGCTGATGTTGCCAATCCGGCCCAAAAATGGGCTTGTTTATCAAGTGGAATATTCATTCACGGTTCCTTCCATGCATTGTTAAATCGCGCGTCTAGCGCCTATTTTGGCTCTGACTGTCTTCAGATGTAGCTTGGTGATCGGCCCAGAGACCAAAGCGCAAAACGACGGCCTCTCATGGCGTTGTAGGCCAGCCAAACACGCAGTGGTGGGGCGTGCTCGGACATGGCGGCTTCAAACCATTGGCTGTCCGCAAAGGCCTGCCTGAAGCCCTCTTCCAAGAGCATGTCGTGGATGCAGGCAGACTTGAGAAAGAGCGGATCATCGGGCGAGAAAAGCCAGCGAAGGCCGTGTGGAACGGAGCTTTCAAACTCGCGGCCTTCAGGCACGGTCAGAAGCCACACGCTGTGCTTTTTACCGATCCGCCATTCAAGCGGGCGCGTGGTAACATAGCCACGCGCACCGCCTTTGATGCACCATTTTGCATCAGTCATGTCAGCCCGCCTTGGCTGCAATAAGCGCCTGTGAAACCGCTGTGCTACGAGCTTCAATATCGGCTATAACCAATCCAATACCCTTGGCCATCGCCGGAATGATGACCTCGCCAGTTTTGATTTTCCCAAGGAACGATGTGCTGATAGCAACCATGTCTTGATCACCGGCCAGTTCACCAAGAGCGCCTAAAAACGCATTTTTAAATTCAGTATAATTTGCCGAACTGGCGATTGAAACAGTCAGGGCTGCAACCCCAAGAGTTGCTAATGCTGCCGCGTCCGAAGTAGTGCCCAGCATGGACAGTGTATCGCCCGCTTTCTGCTCGATGGCGTCCCGAACTTGCGTGCGCACCTCTATCGTATCTAAGAAAACTTCAAGGTCTTCTTCGTTTGCGCCACGCTCCGCTAAGATTTCTTGTTTACACAACTCAAACCGTGACAATGGCCCGACAAATACCGTTACGTTGTTGATCTTGGCTTTCATTTTAATCTCCTTACAGGTTGTAGAACTTGGCCCACTTGTTTTGCTCTAGAGCGGCAAAACCTGTGACCGTTGCGTGAAGGGCAATCAACATGGAGCCAGAACCTTTAAGCTCAAATGCACCGTGCGAGGTGAGCATCGCCCCATTGTTTCGATGGCCATACAGACCCCAACCATTTGAACGTGGCGACATAAGCGTGGCCGCGCCCGCAATCTCTCCATTTGTGACATCAAGGGGCTTGATGTAAGCGGCTGTCGTGAACGGTCCGCCAGATTGGCGAACATCATCAAAGCGGCCAACGCCGCCAGAGTTGTTCCAATCAATCTTCAAAACGCGAAATGCAACATTGGTATAGGGTTGGCCAATCTCATTGAGAAACGCCTGTGCGGCTGGATCAAGCTGGCCCGCGGCACCGCCCAAGCCCACATTCGCGTGTTGTGATACAGTCAGTACCAAACCAGTGTGCGAAAAGCCCTCAACGCCTGTCAGGTCAGCATTCGGAACCATTTCTTGGTTTGCGGTAATTGCGATATGCCCATATTCATGCCGCGCACTACCTATATAGTCAGAAATGGCTTGACCATGAGCAACCCGATCACCCTCAAGCACACCCCGATGCCCCTGAAAGAAATCCAATAGCTCGCCTGCTTTTTCGGTCTGTGCGACCATGACGTCATGTGTGGTTGTGTTGGTCATCAATAAGCTCCTGTGATGTCGTGGATGCGATCTGCTTGGCGCAGATTTTCCAGCGCGTTGGTGAATTGAAGAGTGGAAAGGACGGCAAATTCACGGCTCATCAACAGATTGAGCGGTGGGCCGTTGGATACGATGTTGAAGCTGGCGGCATCGCCGTCCTCGATGATGTATTCCAGCGCAAAGAGATTGCGGGTTTGGGGCGATGCCCAATCAAGCGCCAGCGTTGGATGCGAGGCCACGGCGTAGAGCGTGCCGTCCGCCATCAAGAAGCCGATCTCGCGGATGTAATATTCCTCGGACGGCTCCACGATGAAGGAAATATCCTTCTGGAAATCGGAGACATTGCGCACGTCTTGAATTTCCGCACGGTCCTTTTCTGACCGAAGTGCTGTCGCTGTGGAGCGCCCCGTCGTTGCGTTGATCGGCACGGTGTAACCCGTTGCCCCAAGCGCGATATGGGTGATGTCGACGGCAAAGCCGCCAGCCACCGCCGCCATGCGGGCCACGTGGCCAGCCTCGGTGGTGATTGGTGTGAACAGGGCATCAGATGTTGTGGTCATGTCTCTTGGACCTCACGAGCTGGCGAGGCGCAGCCGCTTCACGGACAACGCTCTGGTGGATTGGGATAAGCCGGAGATGATCTGCGGCTTGGGTGGCTGTTGGCCGACGTGAACGCGGTTGCGCTGAACCGAAGTCACACTCAGTCGGGTTGTTTGGGTTTGGGCCATTGGCAGGCGTGGCGGCATTTGCATCACGCGCATCCGAGCCTTGAGAACTCTCAGGCAGCGCAAGCGTTGCGCCGTGCGGATCGGGCGCAGACGCACCGCCACACCTTTGTAGATTGTGCTTTCTTGTGACCACCGTTTGGTGACATCAATCATCCGCTTTGCCGCGCGGATTTCACGTGCACCAAAGAAGGTTTGCTCATTTGGGAAAAGCTGTTCGCCAACATAAAAGATGATGGTGTGCGTGTTTGCAGGGCGCTTTGGCTCAACCTGATGCCAATGCTCAACCACGCCATTCATGCCAAGCAGTTCCAGACCAAGTTTGACGCCAGCGTCATAGCCCTTCAGCGCTTGTAAGGCCMAAATGTTTTTCAGAATGCGGCGCTGCACATGCTCTGGAAGTTCAGGGTCAATATAATCCTGCGCTGAAAATTCACGGATCATGAACGGCAATAGCTTTGCATCCACCGTCAACGGATCMGACATCACCAATGACGCGATATCAATCTCTGACAAGGCATCACCCAGAACGCGGGTTAAGGCCTCTTGGCGAGCGTCTTTGATGCCCGGCGGTAAAAGGGAGAGGGGAACAAGAGGGGCGGCGGGATTAGACATTTTCCACCTCCTCGATATTTATGGCCAAGGCACCGATTTGCGCAAAGCTGGTTGCTGGCAGGTCAGTGAAATCAAACGCTGGCCCTGTCACGCCGACAACACCGGCAATCGCCCGCACGGCTTCCACAAGGGCTGTTGGGGCGATCTGTGCGCCCAATGACAAGCGCCATTCGGCAAAGCGATCACGAATTAAAGCCTCGGCACGATCCTGCACCCCATCGGCCATGCCTTGCGTGACCTTCAGCGTCATCACCACATCAAAGATGACATTGGTGGCCTTGCTGATTGAAACATAATCACCCATTGGGATCATGGTTTCAGCATCAAGGTATGCCAAGATTTCAGCATCCATCAGATTGCTGGAAACGCCATCAATCATCAAAGGCGTGATCTCGATATAGCCGGGCTGGGTGCGGATCACTTCTACATCAGAAATCAGAGCGCTGACGGCTTTCACATTCTCGATATAGCCTTGGCGTGATCCACCTTTGGACAGCCGCTCAAATGCATTTGCAATCCGAATGCGAAACCGATCATCGCTTTCAATGTCGGCACCGCCATCGCTGATCAGAACATTGGCAACAGCAGAAACAAACGCAACCGGATCAAGAATATCTTCAATTTGGCCAAGCTGTAGATCGTTGTAAGCCCCGCCCGCCTGATCAGCGGTGACATCAACATCGCCAGTTAGATTGCCCGCTGCAATCACCAGCTCTTTGGCCGTGGTGAAGATCAGATCACTGCCGGCAGAAACCCGTGTGCCTTGGGCAATGATCACGGCAGTTGCGCGGATGGCTGATAGGGTGAAGCGAACATTGGATTGCGCGGGTTGTGCCTTCAGGCGGTACGTTGACACATTGGCCCCGACCTCATCCAAATGCCGCCCTTCGGCCCAGATCGCCCGATTTTGCAAAACAGCCGCTTGCGCGCCCTCGGCCACCATTGAAACGACGTAGGTCAGCAGATCAATAAAGAACATTTCTGTTTGGGCGGGATAAAGGGTGCGGCCCGTTTCAGCCTCAAACTTTGTCACCAAGGATTTTTTGATTTTAGCGGTGTCGCGTTGGAAAAAATCAGGCACGGCAGCGGCGCGCAGCTCATCCAGCGAAAATGTTGCGGGTTGATCGGCCATTATGCGACTCTCCGATCAACGCTTGTGCCAACAGACACTTCGGTCACCCGCAGATCATCCAGCACGCTTTCGCTTGGTCTCCAATAGATATTGCAGGCAAAATGCGCCTCGCCAATCTGCACAACCTTGACCTCTTGAAGCACAATGCGCGGCTCCCACATGGTCAAAGCATCCCAGACAACGCGGGTGACGTTCGGGATGGCGATATCGGCATGGCGGTCAATATAGGGCGCAAGATCGCAGCCCTTTTCAGGCTCGGTGGGAACCGATCCGAGCGGCGTTAAGATCAGGTTTGAAATGGATTGGTGCAAATCATCAACGGCCACAACGATCTCGCTATAGATCGGCGGCACCACTCCGGTGACCGGATCAGCGCGCCCAACCTTATGGGACCAATGCTTAAAAGGGATGGTGTTTTTGTTCTGCATACAGCCGTGATACGGCGCAACAGGATGCAAAAAAGGCGGACAACTGTCCGCCCGTCAGATATCAGACAGGTGTACCGGTATTGGATAGACCCGACTTGATGCCGCTATGCTTGTGCTTATCACTGATATCAACGCCGTTATGCGTCAAAGTGGCGCTTACCAATTCAATTGCACTGGCAATGATTTTCAGGGGGCCGGACGTGTTGACGGTTACCGCGCCGCTGCCTGTGTTTATGTGAACAAAACCGTCTGCCCAGACAAGCCCGATATCACCATTTGATGAATGTGGTGGCGGGTTTTGACTATTATATTTTGACCCGATGATGCTGCCGTCTTCGCCCTTGGCATCCATCGCACACCAAACTTCTTCGCCCATGGCTGGCATCATGAATGTCTGGGTGCCGATGGTGGATTTTGCCAGCACATCAATCCATGCGGAAACCATCCCGTCTTCATCTTCAAAGCGCACTTTGACCCGCATCTTGGCAGGATCACGGTCCACAATGATGCCGCGTTTGTTGGTGCTGTTTGCCTGTTGTTGCTCATTATCGCGCATCGACCAATTCCCCCGTTGAATAATACCCGCTGCGATCCAGACTATGGCTGGAACTATCAATCAGGCGCTTGCCAGAATACTTGCCGAACCCCAGCAATTCTACTGTGTTGCCCGCAATCAGGCGCGTGGTGCCAACCATGCTGACGGTGCCGGTAAAGCCTTTTCTGTTGGCATAATGCATCTCTGATTTCAGGCGAGCGGCGGCATGGGCTGGGTTTTCAAAGCGCTCGCCTGACAGGCGCAATGTGTCACCGGTTTTGACCCGATCATCGGTTTCACTGTGCTCGGTGTTTTTTGCGGTGTCTTGATCAAGGTAGGTCGCCTTGCCCTTTGCAAAGGTTCCGGTGCTTTTGAATTTGAAATCATAATCAATCAGGCCGCTGCCGTGGCGCGACACCTGCAATGCAGCGTTCTGACCATCAATGGATTTGAAGCTGGTAAACACCGCGACATCAGCGCGAATGCCAAAATAATGACCGGTTTCCTCGGCCAGACGCTTCAGGAATTCCAGATCACGTTCACGGCGTTGGGTGATGCGTTTGAAGAATAAATCATCAATGTCACCTTCTAACTTCAGACCAAGATCACCGGTCACTTTGGCGATGACGGATCTCAGCTTTTGATTTTCAAAGCCCCTGGTTCTTTTTGTGCGCAAAGCCTTGGTAATAGGGGCCGCAAGCCCACGCATGGTCATCATATCGCCGGATCGAGACCCGGTTGTGTTTGGTTCATCCATTTCAAAGACCCCACACGGTAGAATGCCGCCCAGACCATCAAATATGGTCAACTGCATGGTATCGCCATGTTCGGGCTTCCATGATCCTTGCCAGCGCCCGTCCTTGTCGTGGACCGTAACGTCAATTTCATCGGCCTTGCCATGGACATGATCCACGTAATTGATTGAGGTGGTCAGCGTGTCCAGATCGCCGCTGATATCAACACCGCGATAGAACAGCTGGAAAGAGGGTGCAGCAATACCGCTAAACATAATTGCCAACCTTTCGCTTCCAAGGCGGCAAATCACTGTCATCAACCTCGTCGGTATCAATGATTGGAACGATCAGCTTGATGCCAGACGATAAGATCATTGGCGGCACTCTGACAGGGTCCAGAAACAAACTGCGGTTGGCTTCCAGCAACACGGATTGTTTGGCCGCATCGCCATAATAGCGGTAGGCGAGTAAATCCCACCGGTCACCGTCGATGGTCAAATGTTCAAAATGCCCGTTAGATGCACTCATGTCCTAACGCCTCACATTGGGGTTGGTGCTGGCTTTGCGACTGATTGCGGGTGCCAGTGCTTTGGCCATTGATGTCAGCAGCCCAAACAGGCTTTTGGTTGGCGCTTCCAGCAAGGTGATGGTTGCTTCAACCCGAACAATGCCACCAGACCGGTTGGTTTTTGTGACGGTAATTTCTAGGCTTTCGACCACGTAGCGTTTGCCAACGAACACGCCTGATGTGAACATCAGTGGCAAGGCTGTTTTCATAGCAAAGGCGAGTTCCAGTTTGTTCAGCTCGGAACGTGGATTGCAGAATTCTTCAGAAAAGAAAAAATCAAAACTCTGGGTGTCCAGCTCTTCGCCGATTTCATGCAAAACAGGCTTGCCCCGCGTCACGTCATATTGCGCAAACGTGTTGGTGCGGGTGATGCTGTGGCCGGTTGGCCCGGTCAAGGAATTTGACCCCATCGGGATTGATCCAAAATGTAGGGCAATCATCTAAAACGCCTTCCTGTCTTCGCGGGCTTCTTCATCATCAATCAAGCGTTTAATATCGCGCTTATGCTCATTCAGTAATTGTTTGAACGAGGCTTGGGTTTCCGGTGTGCCGCCAGTGATGGTGATATTGCCATAGGTTACATTGATGCCACCGCGTGACGGCGACCTGCCACCGCCTGATTTGGCGATGCTCGATGATGTGCCGGCAGACCGGGCTTGATCCGCACGGGGCAAGATGGACTGTGCCGCACTGGATGGAATGGCGGTGCTAGCGATGGCCATATCGGACATCACAGGGGATGCCGCCGCCATTGTTGCTGCCGCTGCAATGCGCATGGCTTTGACCATTGGTTCGCCGCGTATGGACATGGCGATGGTTTCGCCAAACTTCAGGCGGTGGATATCTGACAGCGGGCCGGTTTTTGCGGGGGATGATGGCAGGTGGTCACGCACTTGCTGGGTGGCGGCACGGGTGGCCTCAATCACGGCCCCTGTGCCTTGGCGGATGCCCGCTGCAAGAGTTTTCATCAGGGCGACACCCTGATTTGTGAAATCGGTTCGATCCAACAAAATTGAGATCGCGCCAACCGCTGTTGCAACACCTTTCAAAGTGGCATCAGCGGCTTTGGTAATTACAGGAAATTGCTTGGTCAATTTGTCAGCCGCAACAACGGCTTCCAACAATGTTTTAGGGTCTTCAATTAACTTGACCGGTTGCGTATGGCTCGCTCTGAATTGTTCCATTTTTGCCAAGACGGCCAACTGCTTTTCGCTCATTTGGGAACGATCAAGCGCGCCGGATTTGACCATAGATTGCTTTGTGATTTGCTCAATGTCGATCGGTGGCTTGCTTTCAAAAAGGGCAAACGCATCCTTTACCCAATTGGGCATCTCAGGGATCATATCCCAAATGCCGGACGCCGCATTGCCAAACCAGCTGGTGACAGATGTCCACGCGCTGGTGAGGGCATCCAGTGAGATCAGAGCGCCCCAATCAATGCCGGTCATGCCAGCGAGTGCCGTTCCCCACTTTGAAAAGTCAGGCAACCAATCACCGGCAAATATGGCTTTGATGCCAGCCCATGCCGCGCTGGCCAAATCCTTGGCGGTTTCTAGCGGTTGTGAAATTGCATTGGCAATGCCAGCCCAGTTTTGGATCACCATGCCCAGTGGCGTCCATGCAAAGGCTGTTTTCATCCAATCCCAAACTACGGTCGCAGCGGATTTAATGCCATCCCAAATGGCTTTGAAATAAGGCGCAATCGCATCCCAGTTTTTATAGATCAGGTAAACCCCACCAGCCACAGCAGCAATCGCCAGCATCACAGGATTGGCCATCAGAGCGGCGGACAGCAGCCCAAGCCCTGTTGCGATCTGCACCAATCCTGCCGCTGWGRMKRWMAGSGYTKGYGCMARWWYWRKGKYWGMYMAKWTYWKYRMMAKKYKWTYYCRKSYSCYRAMAYWTYSARMKKSGKWSGAYWKMKARYYSSTKNAGGGTKYSGWYMRYYYYKTTGGTTCCAACCGCAAATTTCCAGATATTTGTGAGGGCTGTTTGAATGGTTTTTCCAATACTGGTCGCCCATTCTTGCAAGCGCCCATCGGCCTCCATGGCGTTGATGGTATCAAGGACCATTCGCAATTTGTCTTTCATCCAATCAAACAGGCCTGCATCCATGATCATTAACTGGAACTTTGACCATTGATCAGACATGTTGCCCATCATGCTATCCCAAGTGGCAGACAGGCGAGCCATTGACCCACCAAACCTATCGCCCATAATTTTCATAAGGTTTTGCTGGATGGCCATTTTGTCGTTGGCTTTAACGGCTATAGTTGCGGCTTCACCAGCCGCATTGGTGTAGGCATAGGTAATCATGCCCTTGGTTTTACTGGCCGTGATGGCGAAGGCCTTAAGGCGCTCGTTCTCCCCCATAACAGCATCCGCCATCGCCTCAATAGACTGCATGAGCGGCGTTCCCATAGCCGCCGACGTATCCCCCAAAGTTTCCAGAAGTCCTTGCGTCGGGTCAAGACCATAAGCGCGCAATTGCACGAATGCACCCGTCACCTGATCAAGCTCATAAGGTGTTTTGACCGCGAAATTTTGAACCCATTTCATGGCTTTCTCGGCTTTTTCTGCGGAGCCTTCCGTGGTCTCCAGAACGGTTTGAAAGCGCTCAAATTCAGAAGCGGTACCTACCAGATTAGCCGCCGCCAAGGCTGCACCGCCATAGGCCGCAAGGGCTATGCCAGCACCTACGGCCACGCCCTTTGCAACACGCTTGCCACCAGCCCCGATTTCCTTGAACCCTTTGCGCCCCAAGGCAACGGTTTTATCATGCAACCGCTTAACGGCGCGCCCTGCCTTGTCAGCACCGGCGACAACCGTGCCAAATGCTTTCTTTGAACTGCGACCAACTTTGCCCATTGCCCGCTCTGTGGCCTTTAAGGCCCGCTGTGTTTTAGCATTCGCCCGTGTGGCTTTGGCGGCATTGCCTTGCATCGCCGCCGCCATTTTCTTTTCGGTGGCCATGATTTTACCCATGGTCTTTGTCGCCTTATCGACGGCGGAAAAGATCATGGAAAAATTCATATCAGATCACCTTTGGTGGAATGCAGCGGAGGTGGCACATCCACACCCGCTGCTATTGTTATCGCCCGCCTATTTCTGCGCATCGGCCCGCGCCTGATCCAATTCAATCCGGCTTTCCAGAAGGAAGCGGAATTCCTCTTCAGGCATGGCGTTTAGTGCGTCATGATCAAAACCATTTTCAACCAAGAAAATGTGATCGACAGGTTGCGACAGACTTAAGCTGCCGCCTTGTCGTTTCCCGCTTCATCGCCGTCTTCATCATCGTCATCGCCAAAAATCTCGCCGATCAGAAACAGCATATCTTTGGCGTCAATCAGCCCGGCCTGTACATCGGCCATGGTCAGTTTTTCGCCTTCAAACATCACCGTTCCAACAATGAACGCCGCTTGTGCCTTGGGCACGTCACCCTTGGCTTGACGTTGCGCTAGCATCCAAGCACCGTGATTTAGGAAGTTTGGGATTTGGACCGTAATGCCGCTGCGGGGCAGGGTCGTTTCTTCATTGCCCGAATTTGCATCTTTATATGCGGCCAGTTTTGCGCGAACGCCGGTGAATACTTTTTCTTTAGCCATGATTATACCTCTGCGGGGTGGCGGCACGTCACACCCCATGCCGCCGATGCAAAAGCCCTTGGTGTGCGGGCTGCTTCATTACTAGGACGGGTTAGGCACAAAAAAAGGCGGACAAAAGTCCGCCTCTTCTTATCAATTTCAGTGGATTATCAGCTGGGCCAGACAGGTTCCCCATTGATGTTGTAGATGCCTGAGAAAACATCAAACTCAATGATCGGGGTGGCTTCGCCGTAAACCTTTTGGATGAAC
Organism: Marinosulfonomonas sp.; assembly: GCA_002732995.1. Classification (GTDB taxonomy): domain Bacteria; phylum Pseudomonadota; class Alphaproteobacteria; order Rhodobacterales; family Rhodobacteraceae; genus Profundibacter. Next base: position 14,682 of record NVTS01000013.1, read on the forward strand.
TTTGGGATCGTGATGTCATGGCTTGTTCCCATGGCATCGCCCAATTTGGCCGATCCGTTTGAGCGTTTCATAACGTGAAACCCGATGTGGGTCACCAATGTGTGTGACTTCTCAACGTTCAACCCATCGGCATCAAACACATCAACATAAGAATGCAGCTGGATATTTTGGCGCTTGGTTGGGTTTAACAACTGGCGCTCAATGACTTCATCCAGCCATTCAAAGCCGATTTTCCCACTGATCGCCTCAACAGGCCGTCCGGGCAATTTCAGCACCCCGATCATGCCAAGAGTGGCGTGTTCGATTTCTGTGCTGCCGATATCACCCATGTCGAATTCTTCAACCCGCCCTTTGACATCTACACCGTTCAAATAAAGATCGGCATTTGTGATCTGTCCGATTTTCTGGACCATGATTTAGCTCCTTTGAGAACTGTTTTACGCTGCCAACGAAAGCGCGCCTGCGATGAATTTGGTGTCGACATAGGAATGCGTGCTCAAGCGCTCCATGACGGTTGTCGGGTGGCATTCGAGTTTGTAATGGAAGTGGCCATCAGCGATTTCGGCAGGCGTGCTTCTCTCGCGGTCAAACCGATATGTGCCACCGAATAGAACCCCGTCACCGGTCTTTTTGCGCAAGAAAGCATTGACGGCCTCTTCAAGAGCCTCGACATTTTGAGGGGTGCCTAAGCGGTCAACATACTGCATGGAAAAGAAGGTGATGGCGTCATGCAGCTGGTCCAAAATACGGCGCGCATTGATGAAATTTTCAACGTGGCTGGATGTCGGGAACGCGGCAGACCGGTTGCCATACGAGCGAAAACCGGTGCCAAAGCTGCGCATACAGGTGACGATGCCCGCTTCATTCAAGAAGTTGGTGTCATTGGCGGTGTCGGATGGATAGAAATTGATATCCGTTTCAATGCCGATCACGCCTGCGAYTTCACGGTTGGATGCAGAGTGATGATAGCCTTGCTCCAAATCAGTTTGGATCATCAGACCCGCAAGGCGCTGCGATAGTGGCWCAAGACGTTCATCGCCGGTGATGGTGTCAGCCACTTTGACATGGGGATAGGTCAGGATTGTGCGTGCACTGGATGTGTTGGCGTTCACAACGCCACTGGTGCCGCGCGCTTCAACCGCCTGTTGCTTGGTCAGGCCAATCGGCAGATCGCAAATTGCCATGGCATTCAGCATGTGGGCCATGGCGTCCATTTCCACCCGAACGCCCGGCACACTGGATTGTGCCGACAAGATGATTTTGGGGAAATAACCAAACTTATTGTAGCAGGTTTTTGCACCGGACAACCCCGTGGCAATGCCGCTGGCATCAACACCGCCAATCAAATCAGCAGCGGTTACCGCGCCGACATTTGCATGGCTGTCAGGATCATAAACATTGTTCACAATGATTGTGCCACCAGCGCCATGATCAAAGATCGCATCAAGCGCTTGCGGGATTGTGAAGCCAACGGTTTGCGGGCCGAACGCCGCCGCCGCTTCTTCACGGGTGCGCACAATGATCCGTTTGTTCACAAAAGCCGCACGTTTTGCAGGCGTGTCATGAACGTCACCAATCGGGGCGGTGCCGTTGATATAGGTAACGGCAGATTTAACATCCCGAACGACAGAAACACCGTCTTTGTGTTCAATGACTTCGGGGCCGTGATGGAAATTTGCAGACATGAGGGCGTCTCCTTATTTTGCGGATTTGTCAGAGGCGGTTGTGCGGGGCGGTGTGCGGCCGTCACCGCCAGAACTGGCGTTAGTTGAATCGGACACCGCTGTTTCTGGCGATACTGGATCTGAAACAACTGGCGTCACCAGCAGTTCATGGGCGATCAGGTTTTTGATCACGGGATGATCTTTCGGCAGCTCGTCATAGACCTCGCCGGTGATCAGGGGGCGGGTGCTATCATCTGGCACGGCCTGATCATCATCGGGCTTGGTCGCCATAACGCTGAAGCTGCTAGGCGGTCCGACATATAGTAGGGGGCGCTCGAATTTCTCTTTTGCCATTGCTGGTTCTCCTTAAATGTTGCCATCACGCCCGGGGATGGGCGCGGTATGAGTGACGGGACGCATCAATGATGCAGGGTGTTTTCTGTCGCGGGCCACGGCGGGCGCGCCCAGCGTGATGACAATTTCCCAACGCCATTGCCCCTGCACTTCAGTGACAAGGCCATCACTGACGATTTCAGCAGGGCCAGCGCCTTCAAATGTCACGCCTTGTGTGGCCAAGCGGATGTCTTCAAGCGTGTGATATGCCCCACCTGATCCGCGCAAACAGCGAACCAGTAAAACAATGGCAAAGTYCAYWYGCCGGTTTTGGTTTGGGGTTACTGGACCTTTACGCCCGGCGTATTTCGAGCCTTTGTAGTGAACCAATGCCGCCGCACTCAGGCCCGCGAAATCATAGGCCTTAATGTCAGCCGGAAAGTTATCGACCTTCACAGAACCAGAAACGCCTTCTTTCAGGGCGGTGATGATCGCATCTTCAACGCGCTCCAAATAGGACGGCGGGCGGGCGTGATGGGTTGGCTCAGACTTGGCCATATCAATACCCATCCAATATTCTGACAGCACGGGCAGGGCGGATGATTGCCCCCACCGTGCCGGTCAGGTTTTGCGAACCGGCTAACGTGGCTTCATGGCCACCATCAGCGCCTTCAAAATCAACATTGATCACATTGCGGGAAACGTCCTTCAGCCAATCCTTGGCGTCCTTGTAGCGGGCGGTCACTTCATCGGAGGTGCTGTTGCGGTTTCCGGTCCGCGAGCGCAAACGCCAGCGCACGATATCGGCCACATAACCTTGCAGCAAATCGGGGGTTTGATCGGGGGTGACCGTGGCCACAATTGGATAGCGCCGCGCCATGTAGCCTTTGACCATGTCACCGGCAAACTTTATGGCGGCGTTGATCTTGTCTTCATCCAGCGAGCGGCCTTCAGGAGAATTGAAAGAGCCAATACCTGCGATCTGCTCCAATTCGCTTTGATCAATGTGATCAAGCAATCCGATGATGTCGACAAATTCAGGCATTGGATTTCCTTATGATCAGGGGGTGTGAATAAGTGGACGGGCACCGGAGGCAAAACAATGCCCGTCCTGTGGCGATTGAGGAGATCGCCGGTCGTTACTTCTGCCCTTCAGTCTGGGCAGTGATTTCAGCCAAGGCGGCGTCAACATCTTTGCGTTTAACGCCGCGTGAATGTGCACCCAGCAGCGCGCCGATGTCGGACATGTTCATGGATTTGATATCGTGATCAGCTGCGATCAGATCGCTAAGAGCGTTCGCCAAATCAAATTCGCTAAGCCCAAACGGCTCAAGCGGCGCATTTGGTCCATCGGCCTCGCCATCAGCTGGGCCGATTGCTTTCACCTTCAACAGCAGCTCGGCTTGTTTTTCGGTCAACTCAATGCCGCCATCACATCCGGCAAGATATACTTTGCCTGAGTGACGAACACGGCTCAAAACWGGATAGGTTTTCTTTGCATCTGACATGATCAAGCCCCCGTCACATTCTGGATCAGGAAGCCAGCGCGATTGGCAACGATCTTTTCAACCAAGGTTTCGCCAGAGCGCACCAGAACGCCACCACCAAGCCCCATGTTGGCAGGAAGTGTACCAGCCACTTTCTTGCCGTGTTGGGCCGTGAAGCCAAAGGTCAGGCCACCGGATGTGTCAGCGGTGCGRTCAATGAATTGCCCCGCAATCACATTGTCCCAGACGCGGTTCATGACAGGGTTTTCACCGGGGCGTTTGATGTTGATCCGGCTTTCGCCAACCAAGATGCGCTGAACTTCCAAAAGTTCGGCAATGGCAGCTCGGGACGCACGGCCCTGATCGCCAGAATTACCGTGAACGGCTTTGACCACCTTTGGATGTTTGCGCAATGCGCGCCATGCAGCCAGACCAAACACCACCTGATTGGGGCGCGCCCAACATGTATCCAGAAGGTCTTCAAGTATGCTGATCGGATCACTTAACGGATCATTGAACAGATCAGTGCCAGACAGGCTTTCGACATGATCGGCGTGATAATTGGCAGGGTCAGTCACCAAGGCGGCAACCCGCACTTCACGATCCAGCATCACAATGTTTGTGGCGCGTTCGGTGGCGGCATTGCGCAAATTGTTGCCGTTACGAGCGGCTTCATCAATGGTGACATTGTCCAACGGAATATCAATGCCGAAATCATCACAGGACGCGCTTAGTTCGGTGCCTTCAATTTCCACCTGATTGGGGGTGCCACGGCGACCAACACGGGTGTTTGGCAATGTGAAGSMKWSMGSYKYMYTKTRKCTTTGCCATTTGAAATCGCGCGCGGGTGGCGTGATGCGCGGCAAAACCTGATCGGCGATCAAGGCTTGATCTTGATTGCGATAAGCAATCGCAATCGCCGTCAGAGTTGGGCTTACTGTAAACTGTCCAGTTGCAGACATGGGGAATTCCTTCTCAAAAAATGGGGGTCAGATTTAGCCGGTGATTTGTTGCGGCTGGATCAGGATGTCGAGTTGTGCACCAACGCCACCACTTTCCAGCGCCCGACCAATGACCAGCATTTGAACGCCAGCAGCAGGGGCGGCAGGGATTGCGCGACCATCGGCATCAGCCGTTATAAATTGGCCGGCAGTGACAACCACTGCACATTCAACAGGCCGGACGCCATCCAGATAAACATCCAGCCGTTCASCAGACTGCGCACCACGAACACCCGACACGCCAAATGATCCCGCATCACCGATTGCCTGCTTTACCAAACCAGAGCTGGCACCAAAGGCCACGATACGGCGCTTTTCCACCAGCGTTTCAGTGGTGAAATTCTTAACCAAACCAAAGTGGTTCATTTTGCGGCTCCTTTCGAGACGTGTTCAACAGCGTCAGAAATTGAAATTTCAATGCCCTTGCTCGCCAGATCAGTCTTATGGGCCAGAGCAAATTCAGCGATCTTGTCAGGATCGTCAGACAGATCACCCTCGACACCCAAATCGGTCTCGGCGAAATCAACCATTTTAGGCTGGGCCTYCAGGATCGACATCAAGGCATCGGCCAGCGGTGCGGCTTCACCTTCAGCAAAGGAAACGCTTTGATCGGCGGGCAGGGCATCCAGTAGCGTAACAACGCTGGCTTGCGATGCAGGCAACAGCTTGCCGTCTGCCACAAGAGCTTCAGCAAAGGTTACATGATCAGCACCACGTCGCGTGGCCTCACCCGCTGCAAACGTGGCATCGCGCACATTCAGCGCATCTTCACGGGCTTTCAGTTTGGCCTGTTCAGCGGCCAGCTCTTCAGGGGTCATATCGGTATCCTTTTCAATAGGGGCCGTAAACACGGTTAGGTCGGCGTCCTTGGGGTTAATTTCTGTGCGGCCCAGCCATTCAATCCGGTAATCGGGCAAAACCTGATCGGCGGTTTCCTTGCCGAATTTTTCAATGAACCATTCTCGCAATGCCCGGAACATATCCGCCGTATTCTCAAAACCGGCCTCACCGAACGCGGCTTCAAAGGTGACGCTTTCATCATCCTTGCCTTGTGCGAACTGGACCGGTGCAAGCCCCGATACGGCAGGGGCCGCGCCCCCAAGAAAACCAATGTGCTTGGCTGACCATTGTCCGGGCGTCGGGTTGTTGGGGGCATCGGGKGTGTGAAAGGACATTGAGACCTTTTTGTAGCGCCCATCTTCTACCGCCTCGACAAACTCAGGTGCCAGATCACCAATGTCGGCAAACAACAGGTCTGCATCAGCGTCATATTCAAAGCCCATAACCCAGCCATAGGCAGGAGTATCAGTTTTGGGGTGACCAATTACGACAGGTGCAGGAGCCGCATCAAAATCATAGCTCGACGCAATGCCCGCCAGATCAGCGGCGCTGTAGGTGACAGCCACGCCAGACATCGGGGTGAAGGTTCCCGAACGGAAAACCTCAATTCGGATGCTGGTTTTTGGTTTTGACATGCTCGCGCCCTTTCAAAGTGATGAAACGACTATGCGATCTATCGGCACACCAAAAAGGCGGACAATGTCCGACCGGATGGTGACTGACTGTGATTGGGGGTGGGGAGGCAATGCGCCCAGAAAACGGCGATATCAAGCCTCACCCGAACATTGCACGGCATTGGGCGGACGTGAACGCGGTTTWAAGCAAATCTAACGGGGGTCTAACGGGGGGGTAAACAGAATTTAGGTAGTCTGGGCAGGGATCGGCGCTGTGGGTGGCTCTACAGCGCTGTTTTTAAACATCGGGGTTTTGCCGGATATTCGTGGGCAATCTCACTCTGACAAGAAATCTTCAGCCATTTCGGCAATGATTGTTTCATCCTCGCTGGTAGCACCCAAGATTGGGCGGGCGGGAATGTCTCCCCACAAATTTGGGTAGGCGGATTTGGTGCCGCCGAAATGCATCATGRCGGCGTAAAKGGTCGGGGTGCCAATTTCCACTTGAGCATCATCGGCCTCATAATTGAACGAACCGGCCAGCGCGCCGCTTTCACGCAAGATAGTCAGTTCAGCGCTACCACGGCGGGCAATCGTGGCGGGACCGTGGTGTGCCCAAGCTGTGCCATCCGGCGCGGTTTCAGTATCAAAGCGATCTTCTGTGGAATTCAGCATGTGTTCGCCAACGCTTTTGTGAAACGCGGCCATGTTTTCCATTTTCCCGATCAGCCCCKGAATGCCGGTGCGAATTTCTTCATCTTCAACGCTGATTGTGTAGGTGAAACCGCTCATGTCTTGGCCCCTTAGTTTGTTGTTCGTTTTACAAATTGAACCATAAGCGGGCCAATCCAGAAAATCAGGCAGAATAGAACCGTTCCCTTGAATTCTCTAGTAACTCCAAGGAACGGCCGCGCCTCCCCACCAACAGTCCACGGCGTTAATGATAACCAATCAGTTGACCAAGCGAACCCCAACATCATGGGATGTTTTGCCCTGATCATTATCCAGTTTATGCTGTCAGCATCTCGCTTGATTCCGGCCACACTATTACTCCTTTACCAAATGTGTTCGCTGAACAGTTCGGACGTATCGTCAAACTGCTCTTTTGTGATCTGCCCCCAGTTTAGGGCGACTATGGTTGCAGCTTGGCGGCCCACAAATACCCCCCGATGATCTAGGAAGCCTTGGACTTCTGACGCTTTCTCAATTCCCGCTGCCTGCATTGACCACAAAACATCATGGTGACGCGCTGGGGCTGGCATTGAAAACGTAAGCCCGCCAATTTGACACGCGGCGGCAACGATCCCCCGTTCAGGTTTTGGTTCTATATGCGGCATGATCGTTCCTTCAAATTATATATTCTGTCACTGACAAGCCGCAGTTTTTGGCCAAGGCCAACTCGGCTGACACGCCCACGGAYTTTTCCCAATCGGGAAGTRGAACAATCTCGTCGGCTTCTTCACAAATAAATTTGCAGTATTCTGCGAACGCTTTTCGGATGGGGAATGTTTCGTGTGGCCCGTCATGYGGAAATTCTGCGGGRTTATATACGGTATTYCCTTTTGCACGAAGCTCAGAGGCAACCCGCATAAACAAAGGATAGTTGCTTTCAGCATATCCCTTCATCGGGCCGGATAGGTATATTTTKTTAGCCATCAATTTCGCTCCHGTTTGVCTGTTTGCATTTGCGCATCTATATTDTCCATGTTGTCAGCTTGCTCGATGATGCAGCCTGAATTCCTGACAATCACAAAACCGGTGGATCATCCCAGCCGGTTTTTTTATTCCCGCTTGTAAATCAGCACACCAGACCGGCGTTTATCAATTTGTGAAACGTCCGTTCGGATGCTGTTTCCCCTCGCCGGTCTAAAGGCCGTTTTGGCAACCCATTGCCCCTTCAACAGCTCAAAGATTGCCAGAAATCCAGTTTTAGGATCAACGCGGATATATTTTCGATCCAGCACCAATTCGGTGCCGCCGCCTTGGTGCGCCGGTATTTTGACGCTTGCCACACCAACCCAGATTTCATCAGGATCAGCGATGGTTTCCGCCAGCCGCGCAGAATGAACTTCGCGGCCACGTTTCATCACTTTGTATTCGCCACGGGCATCCCGGAACAATTCATCCGAGATCGGCACAACGCCGCCCGCCTTGTCAGCAAACAACACAGCCGCGCCACGCTTGGCCCCAAACGGCTTGAGGAAGGCGTCAATATAGGTTTCGACAGACAAGCCCGATTTCATTTCCGTGGCTTTGAACTTGTGTCCTGATGCAACGAGATCGGCAATCGGGTTGGCCTGATCCACTGTGAATGCCGATTTTGCTGCCAGCCGATCCATTTGCGATGGCACAAGCCCGCGTTCCCACAAATCGCCGGGCTGATATTCAAACCCGCGACCAATGCCGTCATCATTGCCGCTGGGGCTTTCGTCTGGCCCTGACTTGCCAAGGCGCTTCAGATCGCGCGCAGAAAGTGTTCTGACACCACAAGAGCAGCCCCAATCGTTTGGTGGAAAATGGTTGTCCCAGAACGGATCATCCGCCGCCAAGATCAGACCATCCCAAGCCAAATGTTGCGGGCGCGCTGATTTTGGTTTGCGGGTTTGGGCATGGCGATACTGCCAGAATGGGCGGGCTTTCAAAACATCAGGATCACGCATCTGTTTTAGGCGACCCGCCATATAGGATGTGCGGACGTTGGTTTCAAAGATCACGCGGGTGCGCCAGCTGCGAGCGCCATTAAATGACCAGCCGTATTTTGCGACGATCAGCTCAAAGTCTTTTCTGAAGGCCCGCAATCCGGTGCCGTCATGTATTGCTTTTTGGATGGCGTTTTGAAAATCTTCCAACATGGCGAGGTCTTTTGCACCGGCAATCACAAAAGAACGGTCATGGTCGCCATGCATGATGTCAGTCCACGTGGATGTTGGCCGTGGTGATTTCTGGCTCAAGAAATCAATCTGTTCTTTGAACGGTTTGCTGAACACATTCAGGCTGGCAAAGCTGGCATCATCGGCCATTTCAACCATCACCGCGTCACGGCCCGCATATGCACTGGCATTCAAGGCCAGTTTGATGGTCGCGGCAAAGGCGTCCACCTTCCATGTGGTGTATAGCTTCAGAGCGGCTTTGGCGGCACCTTCCAGCGTGTCGGCTTTGGTCAGCACATCAAACAGATCATCTAACCGGCGCTGATCCCAATCGGCCCCGAAATCCTGCAAATGCGAAACCAGCTGGGTTTGAATGTCCTGATCTGAAGCATCGGCAAAGCTGGTGGTGTCGGATCTGTTTTTACCCGCGCTCGGCTGGCTGGATTTCAGGSCTTTTTTTTTAGGCTGTTTTTGTTCGGATGCCGCAAAGGCCGTGCGGCTTTTCATCAAGGTATCAATCATGTCAGCGCCCAGATCATCCGGTGCCATTGTTTGAATATATTGGCGAGCGGCCTCATCATCCGCAAACAACGAGGCTGTGGCAACCACGGCCCGTAGTGCTTTGTTGTTTTCAATGGAAGCGGTTGCTTTTGCTGTGAGCGTTTTCGCATTGGCAAGCTCATTGGCCGCGCGCACCCGCCAGACATTTGGCACAGCTGCACCGGGGAAATTGTAATCAACCATCCATTGGATCAGGGTTTCCCGCAAGGTGACGGATAATAGGTCCGCATCCGCATCGACCAGCATTTGCAAAATATCGGCGTGGACCTCACCAGCCGCACGCGATCCATTGCCTTGGATGTCTGTGGTTAAGGTTTCGCCCAATGTCGTGATGGACATCTGGCTGTCCCAGTATGCGCACCACTCTTTATAGGATGCCGATCCAGCTCGGGATGCTTCCAACAGACTGACTTCGGTCCCAACTGGAACTCTGATCGCACCCGCAGTCACCATGTTTGCAATCGAGTTTAAAAGCTTATCCTCTTCACCGTTGCCCAGTCCAAACGGTGTCTTGGCAATTACTGTTGGGGCAGCGAACTTATCAAGGAAGGTCATCCAAAAGGCAACGCCCTCACGTTTGAACAAAACAGCCCAAAATAAGCGAGTGCCAATACCCAAGCCATAGGCATTGTTTCCTTTGACACCGTGGCGATGCACAATAAATTTACGGTCAAATAACGCAATGCCATCTTGCATGTTTTCCACCGTCAACAGGCGTGGCTTCCAATCCAGATCAAAAACAAACCGGCGCTGATCATGTGTTTTGATTTGGACCGGAACAATTCTGTTATTCTTTCGGCCCCAAACCACTTCAGAGACCGCATAACCCTTTAAGGTGGCATCCAGTAGGTTTTCGCAGATCAGATCAAACGGCAAGGCTTCCAGCTGTTCGGTGACAAATTCAGCCGCATCAAGATCAATCTGATCCGTTCCACCCGGCTTCACTTCCCATTCCCGCGCCACAAGGTTTTTCTTGCGCTTTTCCAAAACGGCGGCGGCGTGGGTGTCACGTTCGATTTCATCATAAATCGCCAAGCCTTTAATGCCGCCCCTTTTCACCAGCGTGTCATCAACGGGCTGCAACACACCTGTAAAGTTCGGGATCGTGATGTCATTTCTGGCATTCGCCACCAGCATTTTGGCAGCGGCAGGCAAGTTCTTTTGCGGCAGATTTTTGTCTGTGTCAGCCGATTGGGCAAAATCTTCTGATGCTGAAGCGGTGTCTGAATGGGTCATCTGATCCGGTAGCCTTCTGTTACTGATGTGGATGGGCGGCGACCTGTTGTGGCAATCTCACCACCTGATGATGCGCCGCCTGAATACTGAATGCCAAAATGCCACAACATATCCAGACAATCAGGTCCGTCATCATGGTCGGCATTTGGCCATTGCTGAAGCTGATCAATCAATGTCGTCTGCGTCGGATTGATGCGGATCAAACCTTCCTTGATCGGAGGCTGCAAGCGCTCGATGCGCAAATCTTTATCTGTAAATGGAGTGACCGGCATTGCAGGCAACGACACATGGTTTTTCGCAGCTTCTTTCATCAGGGTTGTGCGCAAGAACTCTTGAAACTGCACCGCTTCAACGAACCACAGGTGGCACTGATATTCCCGTTGCAGCTGGATCGTTTCGCTGATGATGACATCGGGAAGGCGTTTTCTGATTGAGGCAACCAGAAGATCCATGGTGCCATTGTCTGGATTAAACCCGCCGATTAGAATTGCGGATGGGTCACGGCCTTTGGACTTCTTTCCCAACGATGGATCAATTGCACCAAAATGGATCAGCTTGGGCAATCGCTGCACCCAATAGACGATATCGCCAAATGGGTTGTTCTCTGAAATCGGTTTGTTCTGGTATTCGGTTGCAAAGCTGGAATGGCTGTTGGCGCGCTTGGCCATCAAAAAATGCAGTGGTTGCATGGACGGCCAATTGACCACAGCACCTTTGTCCATTTCAGATTGTCGGTGCTTGTAGAATGCATGTGCCGCATCTGGCCCGTCATTGTGGTAAACCTCTTCAAAGGCGTCCCACAAATCCATGCGATCCGGCCAAGACATGATCGCCTGAAACTTGGTGGTGTTCCATGCAGCGGCTTTTGCCTTGCGCGATAGTACGGCGTCAAAATGCAAAATGGTGCCGACATAAATAATCTTCAAAGAGCCATCGGGCGGACCCACTTCAGAGACCGCCTTATCAACCCAGCTTTCTAACTTTCTGCGCTGTTCTGGCGATCTAACGCTATCGTCATTTTCCAGATCATCCAGAAACACCAGACCGGGGCGAAACGGGCCATGGCGACGACCACGCACTTTTTGGTTCGCGCCCAACCCTTCAACGCGAATATCGTTTTTGGTGACAATTTCACCCTCACGCCAAACGCGGCCAGCCCCACAGGCGGCGGGGAAATCATGTGCAAGACGCGGATTGGTGGTCAGCTCGGATTTGATCGCCTCAATCAACAAGGCGGCTTGGCTGTAGACATCACAGATTTCGAGAATGTATTTTTCCAAACCCAAGGCGATCACATAAAGCGCGCCACCCAAAGATAGGTGGGTTGATTTGGATGATCCACGCGGGGCAACAAAGCATTCCTTGGCACCCTTTTGCTTGTTGCCGTCCATGGCATACATCACTTCAGGAAACCGCTTGAAAACAGAGGTGTGGAATAGGCTGGCATCGCCCTTCACATAATGGGGCAAATAGGTTTCTACAAAAAACTGAAACCCAGTCGTTTTGTCGTTAACTTTTTTGATCCGCTCCGATCTGCTTTTGGGATCAGACGGGAAGGCATCAACTGACAGCTCAACCCAACGATCCAGTGACGCGGCATGTGCGGCCACCGCTTCCCGAAACTGTGCGGGCGTTAGATTGGATTGTAATTTGGGGCGCTTCATCCGTATGCCTCAACAAGATGTTCCACGAATGGTTCGGAAATTTGCAGCATGATTGACGCATGTTCGGGGTAATCATCCCGGACAAACTCCATAAGGCGCTTGATCACATCTTGTGCCACACCCAACTCTGAAATCTTTGGCGCGAGCTTGCCCGCTGATGTGGTCATCTTGGTCATGGCATCGGCCAGCGATGTCATCATCGAAATCCGATCCTTGATGGACATCCGGTCATCAGGTTTTTTCAGGCCATCGGCTTTCAAATCTTCAATGGCCGATTGCGCCATGATCATGAACTCTTCAACCACAGTGGTGATCACAGCATCCAAGCCTTGGCCCGCGATCATATGGGCGGCGCGCGCGGTTTCCCAATCATCGCCAAGCTTCTTGGCCGCGCGTTTCCAGCGGCCAATCGTGTTGGCCGATACGCCAACTTTCATGCCGATCATGCCCAAAGGTTTGCGCTTGTAAATGAATTCGGAACGGGCGGCCCGTTTTTTGTCACTGTCAGTCGCCATTGGCCACCACCTCGCGTTCAAATAAATCTTTCATGCACTCATATTGAGCGCCGGTGATGGTGAGTGTTGCGGGCGATGCCGTATTGCTCACCCCTTGGAAATACCCGCCCCACGCCGCAATGATTGCCAGCCCAATTGCGGTGCCGATTGTCACTTGTGAAGCGCGGGTTTTCATCACTCGACACCTGCCAATTTTTTGATCCATTCAGCCAATGCGCCGGTGACGGCTCCATAGGCGGCAAGGATTGATCCAACAATCAGCAGGATGTTGCGGATGGATGTTCCAAGCCAACCCAAGGCGATTAAGCCCTGATGTGCGCGAACGAGCATCTTTAAAGCTTTGGCTTCATCTTCGGTTAGAACGTGGCCAGCCGTCCGATCCTTCAATCCTTTGATTGTGGTTTCTTCTGAATTTGTGGTCATGTTCATTCCAATAGTTAAAGTTTTTCAACGGCGCGATATTGACGGACAACGCGCTGATGTTTTTGGGTGCAATCAGCAAGGGCAACGCGGGTATCGGCAAGGATTTCCCGAGCATCTACGCCCACAGGAACGCCGGGGTCAGAGCAGTGTTTTTTGTCGGCGGGCAAAAGGCGAGGGATTACGATCTTGATTGGTTCCACCAGTGGGGCTTGGCGTTCACTTTCCGATGCGCCGCAACCGCCCAGCATCATCATCGCTAAGAAAACAGCCATTTGGCCGCTCGGAAATATCTTGTTTAAAGGCATTGGCTTCACCTCTCCATTGTTCAATCGTTGCGGCGTCTTCTGTGCCTCGTTGCTCTGAGTTCAGACGCWCATTTTCCACAGCCGCCAGCGACCCAGAAAGGCGCTCAAGCTCGCGACGTTGGGCCGCAACCGTGTTTGTGAGGGTGGCCGTGGCGCATTTGGTTTTCTGATGTTCTACGCCCTTGAAATAGGCCGCGCCCGTTGCTGCCATAAACACGGCAACAGCCAGAACCGGCAAGGTGCCGCCACCAAGAACGGACTTGAATGCGGTCCCTGCAAATTGGCGTAAGGCGAGGGCGGCAATCATAGTGTTTTACCTGTGCGGGCATCATCACGCCGTGCGCGCCCCGCCTTGATGGCTTGCAGCAAGACGATAACGCCGCCAACGACGACAACCACGCCGATCCACGGGCCAAGTGATTTAAGGATGCCTTCATAGACCCCGACATTGCGCGCTAGGCGTGACACCATGCCGGTGTTTTCTTCAAGGACGGCCAAGACACCACCAGCGGTGAAGGTGCTGCCCATCAAACCCTGTGCCATTGAGGCTTGGGCAATGCGTGATCCATCCAGCGCCAGACCAGCAACCGTTTTGGATGTGCGGGCCTGACTAAGCACACGCGGGCTTGCCTCTGAGAGGGCTTCATAGGTGGCGTCACCAACCTTGCCATCCTCAATCAGGTGGTTGTCAGCTTGGAACGCCAGAACCGCCGTGCGGAGCAAGCCACCAAAGTCACTATCAATGGCACCAACCGGATAACCCAGCTGCGTCAATTCCTCTTGCAGGAAACGAACCGCAATGCCCTGCGCTCCATAAACCAGCATTGGACGCCCAGACGGGTTCGCTTCGGGTTCCTCAAGATTAGACAAATCACCCAGATCAACGATGCGGGCACCTTTTTTCGTGCGCACATCACCCAAGCGCCCGGCGTTATCAAGCTTCAGGATCGACGTGTAATCAATCACAGGGCAGGTCTTATTTGCCACCTCACGATGCCCGTGAAACGTCACCTTGCCGCCATAGGCTTGATTAATCTGGAAACAGACCTCAATCAGCCAATCCGTTTGAGCTTTGGTGAATTTACCTTCCACCAGACCATGCAGACAGATAGCGATTGATCCGCGATTGTGACCTTTTTGCGCTGCCGGGGTTTTGTTCATGGGGCGACCGATTTCACCCTCGCCACTTTTGCGGCAGAACAGGTGATAGCCAACGCCAGACCATCCATTCGCCTTGTGCCAAGCATCCATGGTTGCAACATTGTCATGATCGGGATTGTCGCTGGCCGAACAGTGGATGAACACTTTTGTGACGGGGCGGTTTGGTTTTTTGAACTGAAACATGCTGGACCTTTCGCGGAAAACTTCCCCGCCAAGGTCGCTTATTTTCGGACACAAAAAAGGCGGACGTTTGTCCGCCCGCCAGTTGGATCATCTGGTTAGGAGATCAATCAAACATGTCCAGCTGATTGCTTTCTTTTGGTTCTGTATTGGCCAAACGCCGCACATGGCGTTGGGTGATGTTCAGTTCCAGCGCAATTTGCCAGCGCCTAAAACCACGGCTCTGTAGCGCGTCAATTTGCACCTTCAGCCGCTTGCCTGACAGGGACATCGGAACATGAATTGTATCCTCTGGGCAGAACCTGCACAGCATCAATGCGTAATCTTCACCCAAGGCCATCAACTTGTGATCAGGCTTCAATTTGTGAGGGATGCGCAGTTCGACCCCGGCGAAATGTTCAACCAGAGCAAAGACCACGCCCATGCCCAAGCTTTCCGCAATATCTTGGATGGATTTCGGCAACGTGTCGAAATCCGGTAGACCTGAATTATGACCAATATTCATAGCTGTACCGCTCGCGATAATTCGTTTTCAAGTTGCAATATTTCGGTGGTTAATCGGGTTAGCCGATCTTGCATGATCACCCGTCTGTGCGCCATTGGGCCAAGGCACGACATCCGGTCTGATAACAGCACACGGCGCGTTTCCAAGCTTTCCAGCTTGCGGATCGTTTCCCGATCAAAAAGGGGAAGCGATCCAAGCATCAGCCCAGCACCTCAAACATGTCAGGGGTGTTTAGGCATCGGGGTGTTGGTGCTTCCTGATTATCAGTAAACTGATATCCGGTGCAGGTTGGGCGATTATCAACATAGCACCATTCCAACGGATATTCATCGTCGTAAGCATCAAAATTCATAGCCGCACCATGGGTTGGGCAACCTTCCTCCTGATCCCACCATTGGCAAGACGCACACCATGCCGCGAAAAAGGTATCACCTTCGGTCGCATTGGATGGGCTATATGGCAGATCGCCACTCATTTGCCCTTCACCTTCCCACGTTTCTCCATGGATTTCAGGGTTTCGATGATCGGCGATGCCTGATCGTATGTGAGGAAATCAGGATCATCTATCCGCGCCCCGCGCTTTTCGGTTTGGGCCGCAACAAAGCTGCGCAGGGCTTTTTTCGAGCCATCATCAATTACACCCAATTTGGCACATGCCGACCAGAGCGCGTGGATCAGGCGAACATATTTCTTGCTTGAAAACCCAGCTTTATTACCCACTGATTTACCACCGCGTTTGATTTTAAAGCCCTTGGCCTTGAAATCATCCACAACGGCCAACCGCTGGGCTTCGGACATGGCGCGAAGTGACCGTTTTCCGGTCACCCGCTCCAAGGCGTCACGATAGGTTTCATCATCAAGCCCCAAGTCTTTCTTGGCGATGTTGATCACGGCAAAGGTGTTCATTCGGCCTCTCCTTTTTTCCACCCGTCCCAAGCGGCCATCAATTTCGCAAGGCCGAATGACATTAGCCAGACAGCGGCTTCGATCCCGCACCAACCAATGCGCAAACCGGCACCGGAACATGTAGCAATCGTTGCAATTTTCATCATCAATTCCGGCGTCATTTTTCCACCTTTCCCTGACAGGCCAATTGGTGCGCGGCCAAGCCCTTTTGCCCGCGCACAGCTTTGTTGCAATTCGGACAAACTGTTTTCTTGCCCTTGCTATCCATTTTTGTGGTTCTCGCACCCATGATTACACCTTCGCCAGATCAAGAAGAATACGCTGTTCACGCTCTTCATTCGGCTTGGAATTAGGATCGACATTGTAGAAGTTCACATAGGTGGTGGCGCTATCGCGACAAATAGCTTCATCAATTGCGAGCATGGCGCGTTCCCAAAGCGGATCATCGAACCGGTGTTCACGCAATCCCAAGATGCCGCCCGTATCAATCCGGCCTTTGGTGTTCAGCTTGAACACCTTCTCAACGATATCGCGGATAGCATCTGATCCACCCTTGGCCAATTCAGCTTCCATAAACTCTTCGATCAGCGCCTTGGCCGCTTCCAGTTCGGGGCCAAACGAGATGTGCTTTGAAACCGTCATTTTGACCATCAACCGACCACAGGCAGAACGTAAAGTGAGGTTGCCTTCAGCACCGCCTTTTTTCACGCCGTGATCTTCCAGCATCATCACCCGTGCGGCAATCATTTCAGCAAGAGCGGTGTGTTTGAACTTGGTCAACCACTCACTGTATCTGGTGGCCCTTTCACAAAGCCCAACAACAACGTCATGCTCGATCTGTTTTTCTGGTGGTAGCTTGTCATAAGAAATCATGCTGCCATCTGGACGTTCAATCATCCCGTCAGGGTCTACATGGGTGTTCATAGGGTCTCCAATTCTGTGTTGTGGGGGTGGGGGTGATAATCATCGGCACCGCGTGTCATCGGGCCGGTGTAGTCTTCAAGGTAAACGTCAGCGATGAACGCCAGCGCCATAATCTCTTCCATGGATGTCTCGGATACACCTTGGACACCGCGATGTTNGATCCGCGTTTTTGCGCGGGCGGCCAAGAGCGTTAAGGTCAAAGGATCAGCGATCATTGTGCATCCTCTTCATGGTCTGTGCCGCCAATTACTAAAAGTTGGGGGGCCACTTTGGGCTTGTTCAAGACATGCGGGATGMCTTTTTCCGCACAAAGCGCGGCTTCAAGGTGGACCGCACTATCAGCCAACAACATCATCATGCCGACAAATTTTGCGACATCATTTGGATAATATGGCATGTCGTGCTGGCATTCATCTTCCATCATTTTTGCGACAGCCAATATTTTGGAGCTAAGGGCGCGATCAGGCRTGGCATTTCTCCTCTTCAAGTGAATGAAAGCTATTGGGGCATCCTGAGCGACAGGCCACCCAATGGCGTAAGGCATTGGGATCAGATGTCGGCATCGGGCGGGATTGAAAATCGCCACATTTTGCTTGTGCCAATTCACATCCCAAAAACGGGCATTGAACCAATTCGGTGAAAGCGGCGATCACTTTGGCGGCAATCCGATCTGTGCCGCCGTTGTATGCGCCAGAAAGCACCAGCGAGATGGTTGGGCGGCTGTAGCCCAGCTGGCGGGCAACATCGCTAATAGATGTCTTTTTGATCTCGTCTTGCAAAACCTGAAACCAAGGCTGGGCGCTCAATTCTTCTAAGCGTGACATGGCATCACCTCGCGAGAGTTATGGTCAAACACCTCGTTTTTCTTCCCGCGATATGTCGGGGCAATCTCACCCAAATCATCAAACAGGCGATACCGTTTAAATCCATTGGATGATTGGGCGTAGCCGCGTTCACGGGTTGGCATGTCAAAAAGTATTTTTGCTTTTCTCAATGCCAGACAATAACGCCGGATATTCACATGATCTTGTTTGGTGGGATCATCAGAGGCGACAGCCACCAGATCATTGATTGAAAACACGACCATGATGCGCATGGCTGACCATGCTTTTTGGCGCAGGGTGTTCTTGAACGGAGTGCGGCCCTTGCCTGTGTCTGGCCCCATCGGGCCTGATTTGATCACAACACCTTGCGCTTTGGCCTCAATCCCCTTTTCAGTCAGGGCGAACACACCGTTTTCAAGGCGTGCCAAATAACCACGGTTCACCAAATACCCAGCGGTTTTGATGGTTTCGTGATAGCTGATGTCACTCTGCTCACTAAGGGCGGTCAGCTCCAATGCGACGCCATCTTCAAACAAAGCAAATATCGCATTCTGGTTCTTTGCTAAACCACTCATACCGTCACCGGCACATTGATGGGCTGACCCGTGGCGCGATCATTGACCAACAGCTGACCTGACATGTCCGCCATTGTTAAGCCGCCTTCAGCGGGCGCATTGCGCCGCCCAAAGCGTTCAATGATTGCCATGGCTTCCTTTATTTCGCGGTTCATACCACCGGTAATTTTGTGAACAAACCCCACCAGATCATCAGCAACCGGAACTTCACAAAGCTCGTCAAAAAACATGCGAACATCTTCAAAGGTTGCCGGGTGGAAATTAACATACTGCGAAATCCGCGATGCGATTTGCGGGAACCGAACAAGGTTGTTTCTGATCTTGCCCATGCCAACCAGAATGACTGGCATTTCGATCATGTCCGACAGATCACGGATGGTTTCCATGATCCTTGCGTTTGATGAAATGTGATCGGCTTCATCAATGATCAGCGCGAACGTGTTGCCAGAATGAATGGTCGATGCTTGGCGCTGTACAAGGGTTTTAAGCGCCAGTTGATATTTTTTCTCAAACGAATGTGGCGGTTGCTGGCGCATTTCTTGCAACAACTCATTCATCATCCATGCGGGTTTCCATTCCTTTTTTGCCCGCAAATATATAGCCTGATTTTTAATGGCGAACCGCGACAGTGACGTGGTTTTCCCCAAACCGGCCACCCCGTCCACAACAACCAAACAGGCTTCACTTGCGCCACGACGTTTCAAAGCAGTCATTGCCGCTTCTAGTGCCAATACGTTTGATGTTTTTACAAACTTCGTTCTCATTTTTGCTCTCCTCTTTTTCCCGTGGTATTTTTTTGTTATTTGTATTGCTGAATTATGGTGGTTAGCCGCTCGACATCGACGCCTTGATCTTTGAACAATTGCCGCTCCGATGGATCGGACAGGCACTCCCTCAAGATTTCACAGCGGCCCTCCTGAAGATCATCGGGGTTTTCGACAATCCATAAGGCCAGCTCTAAATCGGTGCCAAATTTGGTTACCGTTCCGACAACTGACGCTGATGCTTGATTTATGCTGGTGGTATATTCGGCATCCACAAAGTCAGGTTTTGGTTCATTGTTCAGCGGCGTCATTGGAACCGATACCTGACCTTCAAGAAACCTATGTGGGCGCAACTCTTCGTCAATTTCCACAATCTTGTCTGTGATCCGTTTCTTGCGAGATTTGGCGCGGTTCTCGTCGGCAAGGCGTTGCATTGTGACCGGAACGTATCGTTCAGTATTTCCGGCAAATTTGGCAACACATATCAGGCGACCTGCTTCTTCTTCGCCATCGACAATATCAATTTCGCGCACCCAAACATGGTTGGCATCATGAATGTCGTAACCAACCAGAACATAATCGCCGTTAAACTCTTCCAGTGCGATGTGGAAATATTCATTAGTCCGGTATTCGATCAAGGCGCGGCGCGTTTTGCGCTTCACGTAGGGCCGGAACAGATCGTTGCTTTCCGATTTTGTCACAACGACAGGTTCAAATCCGTTATCGACGTGCTGCTGCCAGTATTGATCTGGTGACATGCGGTTTGGCAAAGACGAATGCGATTTGGCATTATAAACCTCAATCGCCATGTTGCAGCGCTGCATGAAATCATCGAAAGAGGGCAGGGACGCGCTTGCGCCCAATTCCCGCTGTTCTTTGCGTGTCACCTTGAATGACTTCTGCCGGGCTTGGCGGTCCATTTCTGGATTAACATAGGTGGCGAATTCACGCGCTAGGGGGTTCCAGACCGACCCGTGAAAGCGCTCAATAATGCCACGCGCCTGACTGTTTTGGGGCAAGGAGTGATGCTTGGTGATCCCCAATCGGCCCATGAGGCCTGTCAACTGCGCATCAAGGCGTTTGTTCTTAAACCCTGACCCGCGATCCACATAAAAGATTGCAGGCACACCGAACACCTCGCAAGAATGGCGCAGGGCATCTACAACCCCTTCGGCATTTTCGGCCAAGCCAACAGAAAACCCGACGCACTTGCGGGTTGCCACATCCACCACGGCGGTGATTTCAGGGCGGAAAGGTCGTCCATGGATTGGGTGCTGAATTTCAGCATCGAAGGTTTTGCCATCGGATGTGTAAACACATGTTGGCAGCAAGTCGCCGGTTGATCTGGTCACATAGGCTTGACGGGATTTCAGGGTCAGTGAGCCTTCACGGCCACGGTGCTTTTCTACATTCCCCAGCTTGCCGATCAGGTAGCGTATTTTTGTATAGGTCACAGGCTCGTTTGGCCGTTTGTCTGAACTCATATAAGCATTCATTGCCTCTGTGATGCAGGGCTTTTGGGGGCGGGCGTAATGTTTCAGAAAGTCCCAGAACCACGCGGGGATATCTGCCCGCTCTTTGGTGGCCTTTGGGGCCAGTGCCCCTATGCCTGTGCCATCCCGAAACCGGAACCAGCGCAATAATGTGCTGCGCGAAATAACCCGTGATCCGCCTTTGCGATCATTGGCGGCGGATACTGTTTCGATCTCCAACCCAAAATCAACGGTGCCTGTGATAAACAGATCAACAGCCTGACTGCGCGAATATCCACCATCAACGCGCACGTTCTCTATCGCCAACAACACCGTTGAACGGGCATTCATCACCAGTCGTTGGCGGGCCGTCAGGATCGTGGTGTCCAGCGCCTCACGCTTGACTATATCAACCGCGCAATCTTCTTTGGTGTTCGCCACAGTGACCTCGCGACCCATCTCACTTCTAAGGGCGCGCTGCATTTGTAGCGGCAATAATGAAATGTGGTATTCCATCCCCCCGCCACCCTTGGCCCCTTGCTGTTTGCGCGCCAGCTTTTGGTTATCGGCCCAGCCTTCGTTTTTTGCACGATTTCTGACACCCCGCTCGCTATGCGGAATATCCGACTGATGCAGCCGTTTCCCAGCATCGGCGATTTCACGGGGTGTCAGGAAATGCTGCATTACTTGACCCCACCGATCCGGCCTTCAACCCAAGCCATGATCCGTGCCTCATGTGACAGTAAAAGCGCGCCAAAATCTTCATCGCTAAATGAATTAAACACCCTGTCAGCCGCCGCAAATTGCTTTTGATGTGTTGTTTCCAGTAGCTTCCCTGTCGCAAGGATCAACGCATCCGGCACATTCATGGCGCGAACAGGTTTCCCATTGGTTGGGAACATCATTTCCAATGCCTTGGCCTGCACCGTGGGCTTTTCCTTGGCCATCGCCATTAGGCCCGCCTGATGATCGGCCAGCCATGTGCCTTTGATGATGGATATTGCACCGGGGGCTAGGCCGGTCCACATGGCAACGGCCTTGGTGATTGAACTGTCTGACAGGCCCGTTTTTTCGGCGGTGTCAGTGCTAAACGGAACAATTCCGTTTAGCTTTTCACGCCCCTGTTCGGTTTGCTTATCACCACCCTTTTTGGTTTCAGGATACTTGGCCTCATAAGCCTGCTTCAAATCAAACAAATGTTGGGCGCGATCCAAGGCGGTCAACTCATGCCGACCGATGTTTTCCATGATCTCTAGAACCTTGGCATCGGCCACCGTTTCAGCCTTACTCCAGCTGGCCGCAATGTGCGTTTCGCCGTTGATCACATGGGCAGCAAGCCGGTGCGCACCCGCCACTAAGAATGGCCCGTCAGCACTCTGCCAAATGGTGATTGGGTTCAGCATTTCACTGGCCTTGAACATCGCGGCCAAAGCTTGCGCCCAGCCCTCGTCAACATCCCGCGAGCGGCCTTCAATAAGGATGCTGGAAATTTCGATCATTTCGGTTTTCGGTGTGGTGTTTTCTTTGCCTATCATCAGACGGCCCCTTCAAATATATTTCTGTTTCCGCGACACGGATCACACATCCGATTGTGTGCGCCCTCGCTCATGAACAGATCATCGCAGGTCATGCAGCGCCGCTTTTTCATCTTGGCGCTACGCTCAAAATCTTCCCGCGCGTTTTCGGCTTGATCATGGTTGTAATAAGGTCCGCCAACTTGGGTGCCATCTGGCCCCGCGACCATGTAGGAAACCCCGCATCCAATAACTTCAAACTTGGCCATCAACCGCACTCCGCATTAAAAGCTGCGCGGTTCAAAGTGGTGGCGTGTTCCCCCACCCGCCGTGCTGCAAAAGACAGTGCGCCAGCGGCATTTTCATCTTCGATATCCAGCATAAGTTTCAGGGCGAAATTCACCCGATCCTTGCCCGATACACCTTCAAGCGCCAGTTCAGCTTGAAACTGCTGGGCTGTGGTAAATTGTGAATGATTGGGGGTCATGCTGCCGCTCCTGACTTAAGGCGGTTCACATGTTGATCCATGCGCTTGCGATAGGTCATTTCAACCACATCACGGCCCGCTGCATCTATGATCCGTTTCAACAAAGCCTTGCCTGTGTCGCCGCCTGTCAGGCCGAAGGTTGCTTGCCGGGCGCTGGTTTGGTGCACCTTGTTATCTGTGCACCATGCACCAAAGGTGGTGCCCTGTGATCGGAACGCGCCAACGATTACCTCCTGCAAGATAACTCCGGGCTGGAAAACAGTTTGTTTCATGTTAAACCTCTTGTGTTTTGTTGTTATGCTCTGGCAACATGTATACGACCAAATGCTCACATCAGTCAAGAAGGATACGTCCAAATGCTCGCAAAAGACCGGCTACAAAAGGCAATTTCTGATAGTGGGCTGAATTTAAAGGATTTTTCCGTTCGTTCGGGGGTAAATTACCGCACGCTTCAGCACTATATTGCGGGTGAAAGGAAGATCGGGACTAAATTTCTTGCGCAAATAAGCGAGCAAATGGGCATATCTGCATCGTGGGTGCTGGCTGGAATTGGCGAGCAAATGCTCATTGGTGGTCGCGCGGGCATGGAAGATACTGAAGATTTTATACAAATAAAACGCTACACAGTCGAAGCTTCAGCAGGTCATGGCGCACAAGTTTCATGCACTGATGGAACCGGCTATTATGCATTCAATCAACGGTGGTTGGATCGGCGCGGGCTGAATGCTAATTCGCTATCTGTTATTTCCGTGCGTGGCGATAGTATGGAGCCGGACCTATACGAAAACGATCTGCTCTTGCTGGATCACGCCCAAACAGACCTGAAGGACAGTCACATATATGCAGTGCAGTTTTCGGATGGTCTCTATGTCAAACGCATCCAGCACCTGCCAGAAGGCCAGATACATCTGATCAGCCGCAACACCAATTACCCGCCAATCACGGTAAAGCATCCCGTGGCTGATGGTGTGCAAATCATCGGGCGTGTTGTGGCATCTATGCATGAATGGTAGACGTTAATTTCAACCGTACATTTAGAGAGTAGCATTATGAAATACCTTATCGCCGCTGCATTATTGGCCATGACCTCAACAACTGGAATGGCAACCGAGTTGGAGCCTTGGCAAATTAAAGGTGCTGAACTGGCCAAGGCTGAACCAACAATCTACGATGCATATTGGAACCAAAACATCAGCCTGTGGCTCTCCATGGTTGACGATGGCTCCAGTCGAAATGGATATGCTGAAGTTGTTTGCCGTTTACTAACGGATGCAGGGCGACCCCAAGGGGAATTTGTTGCCATCAGAGTTTACTCTTATAGCTCAATTCGGAATGGAGAGCTTAATCAGATTGGCAAAGCGATCTGTCAGTGAGTAAGACAACCGTTAGGGGCAAGGGTGGCATTGCACCATTCTAACGGTTTTGCAGAATGCCGACCTTAAACGCCATTTGATGAAACTGTCGGATACCCAAGTAATTGCTTTAACTGACTTTATTTAAGGTCGGCACTACTTTTCCAAGGTCGGCATCTGTGTGCCGACCTTGGCACATTTGATTTGCACCACCTTTGGCACAGGTTCGCACTATCTGGGCGATCAACTGGCCCACTCTAAGTAGCCACATAGCCATATGAACAAGGTTTCAATGGCTTCTTACCTCATACACCACAATCACACCATTAACGGCGCTTTTTGGTGCCGACCTGTGCCAAGTGTGGTGTCAAACCGTCGTGTTTTCACGTTGTTTGTGCAAACCCAGTTATCACGCGAATTTTGCGTTGCGCCTTATAATAAAGGCCTTTTCCTCATTTTCTTGKKTCAAAKCSWYSYSYSRRMRSYATYAMMYCMMNASACTTACAAGAATTATAAAATYCTTAGGTGTGGCGCGGCGCTACCTTTGACACAGATTTGCACTACCTTTGACACTCCAAACTTGAAATTCTAACGGTCTGGGGTGGCTTCTGCCAAATACTGCATGAGGGATCGCGCATCACCAAATATCCGCTTTGCATCCTGTTCATCGTATTCGGAGTGAGAATGCATTGCTTGGTTGCGGTAAGCATTTTTAATGAAACGAAGGTGCGTACCGGCTTCGGCAGCCTTTTGGGCTGCACTGTCACCGTCAGTTTTCTTATTGATTTTGCGTAGCGCGTTTTCGATGCCGATCAAGGTTTGGTTCCAATTTTCAGAGTGTACGACATCCACGCTCAGAGCTAAGGCCCGCAAACCGATCTCCAGCACTCGCATCGTGTGCATCACACAGGCGGTCCAGAGACCAAAGGACAAGCACTTGCCCGCTTCTGAAATATCAAATTCTGCATGAGGAAACGCATCCACGACATCAGCCCCGAATAGGGTGTCAGCGTCGTCGTGCTTTTCATCTACATTGCTGGAGAGGACATAAAGCTGTCGGCTCTCGGCTTCGGTAACAGTAACTTTTAGCAGCTGTTCTAGTGAGGTGGTAACCGTTTGGAGATTGTGCGGGTGGGACCAATGTTCTCCAGCAAGAGCTTTGATACAGTCTTTATGCGCGGTTACTGCAAACTTTTCGGACACCTTGGGAGTATCCGAAACTCTGTGTATGAGGCTTAGCCCATGCGGGTTTCACGGGTCATCTGTTGAACCGTTCGGGGTATAGGATAGCGAATTGGTTGCG
>NVTS01000014.1 GCA_002732995.1 Marinosulfonomonas sp.
ATGCCGCGCCCGCCTGGCAGGTTGGCGGCGGACAGGGTGTARAACCGCCCGTTGCTGCCNNNCASCAGCNANANMYKRTCSGTGGTTTCGGCGTGGAACAYAWACMKSSYCTCGTCGCCRTCYTTGAATTTCAAYKCMCSGKYCARMKCRAYRTGGCCYKWCATMGYSCKGATCCAGCCCATTTTGGAACAAACCACGGTGATTGGTTCCCGATCAATCATCGCCTCGATCGGCACGTCTTCCACCTCGCCCGCCTCGGCAAACAGGGTGCGCCGCGCGCCGCCCTCATAATCACGGCCGAATTTCTTACGGGTTTCTCGCAATTGCTCGGAAATCTTTGCCCATTGCAGATCGTCACTTTCCAGCAGGTCCTCAAGCGCAGCCCGCTCGATCATCAACGCGTCCCGCTCACGGACCAGTTCGATTTCCTCAAGTCGGCGCAAACTGCGCAGTCGCATATTCAGGATCGCATCARYSKGSWYWTCSYYYMRMKMKSGYTCKYSRYSCWSKYCMASCKSCYCRMGCWYRYSMAACGNGCGMARSSKMATSYKYMKMATSGSTKSSSCSYGCACNRKSTGAYRSSSWRWMYTCMTRCATCAWKGYGSSTTTSGGMTCRTCATCATAGCGGATGATMTCRATCACCCGATCCAGATTGAGRAAGGCAAYGATRAAGCCTTCCAGCACTTCCAGCCGGTGGTCGATTTTATCCAGACGGTGCTGGCTACGGCGCTGCAACACTTCACGACGATGATCCAGAAACGCCCGCAGCACTTCTTTCAGGCTGCACACTTTTGGCGTGCGCCCGTCAATCAGCACGTTCATGTTCATGCTGAACCTCACCTCTAAATCCGAGGCACGAAACAGCATGCCCATCAACACATCAGGGTCGACATTCTTGCTGCGCGGCTCCAACACCAGCCGGATATCCTCGGCGCTTTCATCGCGCACATCTGCCAAAATCGGCAGCTTTTTCAACTGGATCAGCTCGGCCAGTTTTTCAATCAGTTTGGATTTTTGCACCTGATACGGGATTTCGGTGACCACGATCTGCCACTGGCCACGGCCCAGATCCTCGATAAAATAATTGCTGCGAAGACGGAATGCCCCACGGCCTGTCCGGTACGCCTCAAGAATATTCTCGCGCGGCTCCACTATGGTGCCGCCGGTGGGAAAATCGGGGCCGGGGATGTAGTCGAGCAATGTCTCGTCCCGCACATTCGGCGTTTTGATCATATGCAGACAGGCGTTGCACAGCTCCTCAATATTATGCGGCGGAATGTTGGTCGCCATGCCAACCGCAATGCCGGTGGACCCGTTGGCCAGCAGGTTCGGGAAGGACGCGGGCAGCACCACAGGTTCGGTCAGGGTGCCATCATAATTCTCGCGGTAATCAACAGCATTCTCGGCCAGCCCCTCAAGTAACGCCTCGGCCGCCGCTGTCATCCGTGCCTCGGTATACCGCGCCGCAGCGGGGTTATCGCCGTCAATATTGCCGAAATTTCCCTGCCCGTCGACCAGCGGATAGCGCACGTTGAAATCCTGCGCCAGACGCGCCATCGCGTCATAGATCGCGGCGTCGCCATGCGGATGGTAGTTGCCCATCACATCGCCGGAAATCTTGGCCGATTTGCGAAACCCGCCCCCCGACGCCAGCTTCAACTCGCGCATCGCATATAAAATTCGCCGGTGCACAGGCTTCAGCCCGTCGCGGGCATCGGGCAGCGCACGGTGCATGATGGTGGACAGGGCATAGGTCAGATACCGGTCCCCAAGTGCTGTGCGCAAGGGTTCGGTAATTTCGCCTGCAATTTTTTTATCTTCTGAACTCATATCGCCCGTGATACCCGCGCCACACGTGTAGGACAAGAAACAAAGGTAACTTTACGCGGGGACATTTTATCATGTAAAAGGTGATTTAATATAACGAGTTCGGGGCGCTGCCAGCCCTGTGGGGTGGAAAATGTTTAAGATGACTTTATTCCTTGGCGGGGCGATTGTGGCTGTAATGGCCTTTGCGCCGGAGCTGGACGCGCCTGTGTTCACCGAGATGGTCGCCGAAATCGCGCCCGTGGTTGAGCCTGTGCCCGAAGTGACGCGAAGTGCATTGATCAGCCCTGTCGAGGTGGTGGCCCCGGTTGTGGTCAGCACGCCTGAACCTGTTGCGGTTGCCGTCGTTTCTATCCCTGAGCCGGCGCCCGAGCGCATCATCTGGTTCGTCACCGGATCACGGGTGAATGTACGCGGCGGACCATCGACCAATTACGAAGTTTTGGGCAAAGTGGTTTATGGCGAGGCTGCCGAAATCATCTCGGACCCTGATGCGGACTGGGTGAAAATCCGCATTGAGGGTGACGGGGTTGAGGGTTTCATTATGAAACGCTTTATGACGGATGTTGACCCGCTGGGATAACCCCCGCAAAACCTTACTTGAAATACTCGTAGTTGTCGTCTGATCTGGCTTATTTTCCTGATTGATTGCTGACCCTGAATAGAACTACTAAGCTAGTTTAATAGATCTAATAAAGGGCAGGGAAATGAGCGAAAAATCCATCCTGATCACAGGCTGCTCATCGGGCATAGGTTATGACGCGGCGCATACGTTGCAAAAACGTGGCTGGCGGGTTTTTGCAACCTGCCGTCAGGAAAAAGATTGCGAACGCCTTCGGGGTGAAGGGCTGGAGAGCTTCACGCTTGATTACGCCGATGAGGCCTCGATCAAATCCGCTGTGGCCGAGGTACTGGAACGCACCGGCGGCACGTTGGATGCGCTCTATAACAACGGTGCCTACGCCATTCCGGGCGCGGTTGAGGACCTGCCGCGCGACGCCATGCGCGCCATCTACGAGGTCAATGTGTTTGGCTACCATGACCTGACCAACCAGATCATTCCGGTAATGCGCAAGCAGGGACACGGCAGGATCATCAACTGCTCGTCGGTGTTGGGGCTAGCCGCATTGCGGTTTCGCGGCGCATATGTTTCGACCAAATTCGCGCTTGAGGGTCTGACCGACGTGCTGCGCCTTGAAATGCACAACCAACCAATTGAGGTGATCCTGATCGAGCCCGGCCCGATTACCACCAAAATCCGCGTTAATGCCCAGCCGCATTTCGAGAAATGGATAGACTGGAAAAACTCTCCCCTGCACAAGTTCTATGAGCACCGTTTACGTCCCCGCCTTTATGCCGAAAGCGGCGAGCCCGATAAATTCGAGCTGCCTGCTTCAGCTGTCACCAAAAAACTGATCCACGCGCTGGAATCAAAACGCCCGAAACCGCGCTACTATGTCACCGTGCCGACCTATTTGTCGGGCATTATGCGTCGTGTTCTGTCAACACGCGCCTTTGACTGGATCTTGCTCAAAGGTTAGGCTGACCCAAAGGAAACGCCCATGTTTAACGATCCCCTTTTTCTAATTGTCGGTGCGGCCTGTCTGGTTGTGGTATTCATTCTGGCGCTTGGCATTGGCGGGTTTGCCAAAGGCRGCGATTTTAATCGCAAGCACGCCAACCGCTTGATGCGCTACCGGATTTACGCCCAGGCCGTCGCGGTTGCGCTGCTATTGCTGTTCCTGTTTATCCGCGGCACGGGGAGCTAACCGATGGTCGTTTTGAGCAAGATTTACACCAAAACCGGCGATGGTGGTGAAACCGCGCTGGGCAACGGCACCCGCGTTTCCAAAACCTCGCCGCGCGTTGCTGCTTACGGGACGGTGGACGAAACGAACGCCACCGTCGGCCTTGCCCGCCTGTATGCAGCCGGTGATATGGACACGCAACTCGCCGCAATCCAGAATGACCTGTTTGATCTGGGCGCCGACCTGTGCCGCCCCGAAATGGACAAAGACGCTGACGCCGAATACCCGCCTTTGCGCCTTGCCGATACCCAGGTCACGCGGCTCGAAAATGAAATCGACGCGATGAACGCCAACCTGACCACCCTGCGCTCCTTTATCCTGCCCGGGGGCAGTCCACTTGCCGCCCATTTGCACCTGTGCCGCACGGTTTCGCGCCGCGCCGAGCGGTTGGCGGTGGAACTGGCGGGGGTTGAAATAGTCAACCCGGATGCGGTGAAATACCTGAATCGGCTATCGGACTGGTTCTTTGTGGCCAGCCGTGTTGCCAACGAAAACGGGGCCAAAGATGTGCTCTGGGTGCCTGGCGCAAATCGCTAAAGTGTTGAACGCGGCGTCGCCATTCAAATTCATGTCGATTTTGCTCTGTTTTCCTGCGCCACTGTCAGCTAGAAAACTTCAGAGAGCTTGGTAGAACCCCCAAGAGTTGGGGAAATTTAGGAGAGATACGCTGATGAAGGTGCTTGTACCCGTCAAACGCGTGATCGACTACAACGTGAAGGTTCGCGTCAAAGCGGACGGCACGGGTGTTGATCTCGCCAATGTCAAAATGTCGATGAACCCGTTTGATGAAATCGCGGTCGAGCAGGCACTCCGCCTGCGCGAAGCCGGAACCGTCGAAGAGGTTGTGGTCGTTTCCATCGGCGTCAAGCAATCGCAAGAAACCTTGCGCACTGCTTTGGCGATGGGCGCTGACCGCGCCATTCTGGTGGTCGCGACCGATGATGTGCACCAAGACATCGAGCCATTGGCCGTTGCCAAAATCCTCAAAGCAATTGTGGATGAAGAAGCGCCAGGGCTGGTTCTGACGGGCAAACAGGCGATTGATAACGACATGAACGCCACCGGCCAAATGCTGTCGGCATTGCTGGGCTGGTCCCAAGGCACATTCGCCTCGGGGCTGGAGATTGATGGCGACCATGCCATCGTGACCCGCGAAGTGGATGGCGGTTTGCAAACCATCAAGGTGGGTATGCCGACCATCATCACGGTTGATCTGCGCCTGAACGAGCCGCGCTATGCGTCACTGCCAAACATCATGAAAGCCAAGAAAAAGCCGCTGGATGAAAAAACCGCCGCTGATTACGGCGTCGATGTCACCCCGCGTCTGACCATTGTAAAAACCGGCGAGCCGGATACCCGTGCGGCTGGGGTCAAAGTGGCCGATGTGGCCGAACTTGTTGCGAAACTCAAAGAAGCGGGGGCACTCTGATGGCTGTTCTTTTACTTGCCGAAGTTGTTAACGGCGAATTGTCCGTCGATGCGACTTCCAAAACCCTGACTGCGGCCAAAATGATGGGCGATGTCACCATTCTGTGCGCCAGCGCKGGCTGTTCCGGYGCKGCSSAWGCGGCYGCSAAACTGGACGGTGTGRCCAAGGTGCTGTGCGCCGATGATGCSGCTTACGGCCATGAYYTGGCYGARCCGGTTGCCRATCTGATYGTRTCGCTGGCSGRCGAYTATGACCATATYGTMGCSCCYGCYACRTCGGCKGSKAAAAACKTSATGCCRCGSRTTGCRGCSSYRCTKGACGTSATGMWRATCWSSKMKATTWSCGSCGTGGWMRRCGCYGAYACRTTCGWGCGCCCGATCTATGCGGGCAACGCCATTCAAACGGTGAAATCCACTGACGGCAAAAAAGTGGTTACCATCCGAACCACCACGTTTGATGTGTCCGGTGATGGTGGATCGGCCTCGGTCGATAAAATCTCAGCCGTTGCAAACGCCGGCCTGTCCGAATGGGTTGAAGACAAGGTGGCCGAATCTGACCGCCCCGAGCTGACCTCGGCTGGCGTCGTGGTTTCCGGTGGTCGTGGCGTCGGGTCGGAAGACGACTTTGCCCTGATCGAGAAACTGGCTGACAAACTGGGCGCTGCGGTTGGCGCGTCCCGTGCGGCGGTTGATTCAGGTTATGCACCAAACGACTGGCAAGTTGGCCAAACCGGCAAAGTGGTTGCGCCTGATTTGTATATTGCCGTCGGGATTTCCGGCGCAATCCAGCATCTGGCCGGAATGAAAGACAGCAAAATCATCGTTGCGATCAATAAAGACGAAGACGCGCCGATTTTTCAAGTCGCTGATTTCGGTTTGGTCGCCGATCTGTTCGACGCGGTTCCAGCCCTGATCGACGCGCTGTAAGGCAAGTATACAGAATGATAAAAAGGCCCGCTATTACGGCGGGCCTTTTTCTTTAAAGTGCTTCCAGGTTACATTGATACAAGGCTAACTGGAAATCACTCTAGATCAGACGCCTTAGTGGCTCGATCAATGCCCGAGCAACCTCCTCATGCGCCATCAGCCCCATCAGTTCATTCGCGGCCGGTTCTTCCATCGGAGAATACAACATCCCCTTGGTCCCCTTGGCCAAGGCCTGCGCACTTGGCACCACCTCGACCACCTCGGTCACAATCGGGCGGATTGCCTCGATCATCGCGCGGTCAACGAACAGTGGATCACGCCCCAATCCGTCTGGCGATGACGCATCATCCGGCGCACGGTCCGCAAACCACAGCAAAACGGTCTTGCCCTCGATCTTGTCCAGCAACAGTTTCATCCGCGCGATCCACGCTTCTTTCAACTCGTCACGCACAATATTGAAACGCTCTTCCGATACTGTTTGCAATGTGGTCAGCAGATGCTTGGTAAAGCTGAAATCGGTAAAATCTACCTCGCGAAATACTGTTTTCAACAGGGTCGATGCGCGCAGAAACCGGTCATTTCGGCGCGGATGCACCGCGTAAAACCGGTTCGACATATTTTGCGCCCCGACCACCTGCACCACCGTCACCCGCGCCTTGACGCAAGCTTCGATCACCACAGGCTCGTTGGAAAACACATCAACGCCTGCGTTCACACAGCCAAAGTTGACGCTCTCTACCCCTATTCCCTCACTTACCAGTGCTGGAAACGGTTTTTCAATGAACTTGCCATAGGTTTCTGTGCCACCAATCATCGCCAGAAATTCTCCGGCCATTCTCTTGCGCGGTCCACGAAACAGCAGCTTGGACTTCCCGTAACGACACGGGAAATAGTCAAGGGCACCTTGGCCCAGGTTTTCATAGGTCATTCCACCCACCTCTCTCTTCGATTCACCCAAGACCAGATTCGCTGAAAGATGTTTCCAAATGGCTAAACAGATAATTTGAGACGAGTTATTCCGGTGATGGCCCCTTGCGCATGTTCCATTTCACACCGTAATGTCGATCCAAATAGGTTTGAGGTTTACTATGGAAATTCAGAGAATCGGTATTGTTGGCGCCGGACAAATGGGCAATGGCATCGCGCATGTTTGTGCTTTGGCGGGCTATGACATCCTGATGACGGATATGTCACAGGATGCACTGGACAGCGCCACTGCCTTAATCGGCAAGAACCTTGAACGCCAGGTCAGCCGCGAAAAGATTTCCAAAGACGACATGGCGCTTGCAATTGGCCGGATCAAAACCACGCTGAAATTGCCTGACCTTGGCCAGACCGATCTGGTGATCGAGGCTGCGACTGAACGCGAGACGATCAAAACCGCCATTTTCGAGGATCTGGTCCCGCATTTGAAACCGGAGACGATCCTGACCTCGAACACCTCCTCGATTTCGATCACCCGCCTTGCGTCGCGCACGGACCGGCCGGAAAAATTCATGGGATTCCATTTTATGAACCCGGTTCCGGTGATGCAACTGGTCGAGTTGATCCGTGGTATCGCCACCGACGAGCCAACCTTTGCCGCCTGCCACAAAGTGGTTGATCGCCTCGGCAAAACCGCCGCCACCGCCGAGGATTTCCCCGGCTTCATCGTCAATCGCATCTTGATGCCGATGATCAACGAGGCGGTTTACACGCTTTACGAGGGCGTTGGCTCGGTCCAATCTATCGACGTTTCGCTGCGCCTTGGCGCGAACCACCCGATGGGTCCGCTGGAGCTGGCCGATTTCATTGGCCTGGATACCTGCCTTGCGATCATGAATGTGCTGCACGACGGGCTGGCCGATACTAAATACCGGCCCTGCCCCCTGTTGACCAAATATGTCGAGGCCGGCTGGCTGGGCCGCAAATCAGGCCGTGGTTTTTACGATTACCGCGGTGATGAACCGGTTCCGACCCGTTAGAGCGCAAGTCGCGTCAAATTGAATTCACAAGCACAGCGAACGCGTTATGCTCCGCAAACGCTGCCTCGCTGGGCTAGTAAACACTTGAACCCGATTAAACGCGACATACGTTAGGGTTTTAACGCCAGCGTTTTATCGCGCAACCATGCCATAAACCCGCGCGGGTTTTTGGACCACTCATTCATTTCATCCGGCTGGATCGGCTCGCCGACAATCGGCGATTGCGGTTTCTTCAATGAATGCGCCACCTCGTGCAGCAACAGCCCCTGACGTATGGTCGCCGAAATCCGGTTGGCAATCAGATAGGTGCGCGAATTGCGCCCCGGGAAAAAGATTGGCACCACAGTCGCACCTGATCGCTGGATCATCTTGGCGGTGAAAGGGTTCCACTCTGCCTCGATCGCGGGGCCGAACAAGGTTTTTGATGAGGCCACAACGCCTGCCGGAAACAGAACAATCACGCCGCCCTCCTTAAGGTGCGCCATCGCCGCTTTTCGCATGTTGATATTCAGGCGTTGCGAATTTTCCTCATGCGGGAAAGCGACCGGCAGCATGAATTTTTCGATCTCGGGAATGCCGGTCAACAGGCTGCGGGTCAGGATTTTGTAATCTGTGCGCACCTTGCCAATCAGTTCAGCCAGAACCAACCCGTCAACCAGACCATGTGGATGGTTCGCCACCACAATCATCGGCCCCGTCGGTGGAATTTTCGCAATCTGCGCAGGCGGTGTCAGCACGTCAATTTGCATTAGCGTCAGGCATCTGGTGAAAAAGGCCTGCCCGCTGACCACACCTTCACGTTCAAATTTCCGGATCAAGCGCAACAACGGGATTTTGCCGGTCAACCATTCCATCACCCGAATAACGCCAACCTTGAACGGATTGGTGAACGTATTGGCATAAGACAGCTTTTGCTTTTTATACGGCACATAGTCAGGATCAACGCCTGTTGCCGTGTTTAGCGATTGATCAGCTTTTTTTGATTGATCCACCAATGATTATCCAGTCAAACTTGGGCACCGCGGCACCACTTAGAATTTCTCGCCGAAACGGTCGGCCACCAGCACCTCGAGCGCCATCGCCAGCTTATCAGCCTCGGGCCCACTGGTTTCAACCTCAATAGAGGTTCCTTTCGAGGCTGCCAACATCAAAAGCCCCATAATGGAATCCCCCGATGCCGCCATCCCGTCCTTGAACACCTCGGCGCTTGCGTCATGTTCCTCGACCACTTCGACCAATTTCGCCGAAGCGCGGGCATGCAGGCCTTTTTCGTTAATGATCATTAATATCCGCCGGTTACCCATCAGTCGCTATCCACTTGTTCCATCAATACAATCTATATACTTGCGCCCTGCAATAAGGGCTGCCGATATGGCTTCGTCAAATGGTTTTTGCCGTGATTTCGCCAGCTTCACCAGCATCGGCAAATTCGCGCCATACATGATTTTCCGATCTTTTTTGCAACAGGCCCCCAACGACAGGTTCGAGGGCGATCCACCATACATATCCGTCACAACAACAACGCCATCGCCGGTATCAACCTCGTCAGCGGCGGCGCGAATTTCGGCCTGTTTGCCCACGCGGTCGCAGTCGTTTTCGATTGCGATGGTGCGAATCCCCGTCTGCTTGCCGACAACATGTTCGACAGCGGACAGATATTCTCTGGCCAATCCCCCGTGTGCGACAATCACAATGCCGATCACACCACATCACCCCGTTTATTTGCGGGGCCAGCAAGGCCCCTTCGTTCCATTTCCCTATGCCGAATAGACACCTGCCATCCGTCCTGTGCAAGCGTATTCACCAGCTTTTCCGTAACGGCAACTGATCGGTGTTGCCCGCCGGTGCAGCCAAACCCGATTGAAAAATGTGCTTTGCCCTCGTCGATATAAGCAGGCAATAGCATCTCGACCAGATCTACAACCTTGTCGAAAAAAGGTGCAAATCGCGGATCGGTTGCGATGTAGGCGGCGACCGGCGCAYCGCGCCCGTCAAACTTGCGCAGTTTTTCTTCCCAATACGGGTTCTTCAAAAACCGGCAGTCGAAAATCATATCCACCCCGCGCGGCACCCCGCGTTTATAGGAAAACGAATGCACCGATATGGCCAGACGCTGGCCAGTATCGGGGGCGAACCAGCGTTCAACCTCGGTGCGTAAATCATGGGGTGACAGATCAGATGTGTCCAGCAACACATCGGCCCGTGCACGGATAGGCCCCAGCAAATCCAGCTCGCGTTCAATCCCTTGGATCGGAGATTCAGCGGGGGCCAGCGGATGACGACGGCGAGTTTCGGAATAACGGCGCACCAGAACATCCACGCTGCAATCCAGATACAACAGCTCGACTTTGATGCCGTCCATTCGCGCCAAAGTATCGACCATTTCGATCAGGGACGAGGTGCTGAAATCACGGTTTCGCACATCAATGCCCAATGCCAGCGGTTGACCCAGCGGCGGGCCATCCAGCAAGCGGGGCAGCAGGGTCAGCGGCACGTTGTCGATTGCCTCATAGCCGATATCCTCAAGCACATTGATTGCGGTCGAGCGACCGGCACCAGACGGGCCGGTGACCAGCACAACGCGCTGCTCCTTGGTCTTCGATGTTTTATCCGTGCCAGCCACCATCTATGCGTTCCGTCCGCCCTTTAGGTATTGAAGAATCGCCGCAGCAAAATGTGCCGCCTTAACGTTGTGCAGCAAGGGCAGCGTTTGGCCAAGTAAATTATAGKTGCGCATKGGCGGCAGRCGGTCGGGYTCGATCTGATCCAGATCGACAATCAGCCGGATATGCGCAACCGGACATGGAGAGACCACAAGCACCCCGACACCCCGCGCCTCGATCAACCCTTTGATTGTGGCGGGCGCGCTAGCAAGCAACCCGTCGCTGTCCCTCCGAACGCATGTCTTGTCGTCAGAAACCAGATCAGCCCCGAGCGCCATAAGCTGTAAGGCAAGTGATGATTTTCCAGCGCCGGATGCGCCCAGTATCAGCACGGCGGACTTATCAAGTGCCACGCAAGAAGCATGTAACACACATGCCTTACCGCCCCAGCCTGTGTCATCGTTCAAAGGGGGGTGGGCCGGATCAGTCATACAGCTATGCTTCGCTAGATTGGTAGACCCACGACAAACCGCGCGCCCAGCGGCTCGGACGTGACATCCATATCGGTCGGGCGAATGTTTTCGGCCCAGATTACCCCGCCATGCGCCTCGACAATCTGTTTTGAAATCGCCAGCCCGAGGCCCGAGTTGTTGCCAAAATGCCCCTCGGGACGTTCGGAATAGAAGCGGTTGAAAATCTTGTGTAGTGCCTGATCAGGAATGCCGGGACCGGTATCCTCGACCACCACCAATATCCGGTTTTCACGCTGCCGCGCCCAGACACGTATGGCATCACCTTCCTCACAAAACGAAATCGCATTGGTGATCAGGTTTACAAACACCTGCGCCAACCGCGCTTCCAGGCCCTGAATGACAATCGGTTCAGCAGGTAGGTCCGAGATAAATTCAATGCCTTTACTGGCGGCCTCTTGGCCCAGATACTCGTTGATGTTGCCAACCGTCCGCAACAGATTAAAGCTCTCTTCCTCTTCTTTGACCAGCTCACTATCCAGCCGCGATGCGTTTGAAATATCGCTCACCAAACGGTCCAGACGCCGCACATCGTGTTCGACCACATCGAGCAATTTGTTGCGTTTCTCATCGTCTTTGATGATGCGCAATGTCCCGACAGCCGAACGCAACGACGCCAGCGGGTTCTTGATCTCGTGGGCGACGTCGGCTGCGAACTGTTCGTTCGCGTCAATCCGGTCATAAAGGGCAGCCACCATACCACGCAACGCGACAGACAAGCGGCCGATCTCATCGGGTCGCCCCGTCAGGTCAGGTATACGGATACGCCCCGGGTTCATTTTGCGGGCGTCCTTGTCACGGCCCAGTTCCGCAGCGGCGGCCAGATCGGACAGCGGATTGGCGATGGTCGATGCCAGCACAAGGCTCAGCCCGATCGAAACCAGTATCGCAATCACAAACATCTGCAATATCTGCTCGCGTTCAATGCGCACCAGATAGTCGATTTCGCCTGCCGCGCTGGTAATCGCAACCACCCCGATCGGGGCGCCATTATGAACCACCGGCGTTGCCACCGAAAATACGGTATCGCCAGCCGTGTTGCGCCCGGTTCTGATTTGGGCACCACCAGACAGTGCGGCCGCCACAAGGGATTGCGCCATATCTCCGATATCCAGATCCGTGCGACTGGTGTCTTTGGGGGCCARCAGGCCTGAYACAGYTTCCCATACCGAGTTCAGGAAATCGGTGATCACTGTGCTGCGYGTGTCTMTTTCCAGCCCCGAAACAGGTGCAGGGTCCGGACGGGCATTGCCACGCGTTTGTGCAATCAGCGCCTCAGATGTGTTGAAAATAAACACCTCGACACCTTTGGGCAGGTCAAGGTTTTGCAGCGTATCCGAAACCCCGCCATCCACCGACAAATCCGCAGCACCACTCGCAAGTATCTGCGCCTCGAATACATCTGCGATCAGTTCGGCCTCGACAACCAGTCCGCGTTCTCGCTGGAACACCAGACTGTCACGAAACGGGTTTTGATACAGAACGCCTGCCACCAGAATGACAAGGCCCAACAAATTAAAGGTTATGATTTTACGGGCAAGCGGCGAACGGTTAAGGGATACAAACCCGCGGCGGCGGCTGCGCGCTTTTCGCGCCGCCTCCTGCACGTGATCTGGTCCATCCCAATCTTCGCCCAGCACAATCTCGGCGCTTTTTGCCGGCTTTGCGTTTTGCACGTCTATCCCCGCTTCGCGTGTCATTCTTCGTTGTATCTATACCCGATACCATACAGGGTCTCAATTGCTGAAAACTTGTCATCAGCGGTACGCATCTTTTTGCGCAGACGCTTGATGTGGCTGTCGATGGTGCGATCATCCACATAAACCTGATCGTCATAAGCCACATCCATCAACTGATCGCGGCTTTTTACAAATCCGGGGCGTTGGGCCAAGGCTTGCAACAGCAAGAATTCGGTCACCGTCAATGACACCTCATTGCCCTTCCAACTCACCGAATGGCGCAGCGGGTCCATCCGCAAATCACCGCGCTCAATCACTTTGGTTTCTTCGGTATCCCCGACTTCGCCTGTTGCAATCGCTTCCTGACGTCGCAAAAGCGCACGAATGCGTTCAACCAGCAGGCGTTGTGAAAACGGCTTTTTTACATAATCGTCGGCCCCCATACGCAGGCCCAGAACCTCGTCAATTTCGTCGTCTTTGGACGTGAGGAAAATGATCGGCATCTGGGATTTCTGGCGCAGCTTCTGCAACAGCTCCATCCCGTCCATACGCGGCATTTTAATGTCCAGCACGGCCATATCGGGCAGGCTTTTGCTAAACCCGTCCAATGCTGCTTGGCCATCATTGTAAGTTATGACATCAAAGCCTTCTGCCTCAAGTGTCATTGCAACGGACGTCAGGATGTTCCTGTCGTCGTCCACCAGTGCGATTTTCGACATGGGGGGGTCCTTATACTGCTCGGTTTCTATTCTTTTTTCTTATAATCCCGTGTCTGCCCTTTCAAATCAACACCTAACTGCGAATCACTTGGCTTGCCCGCCTACATTCCAGTCGAAAATAGGTAACCAATGGCTAATATGTCTCACAAATGACTCATTCTTTGCCAAACTAATTGCTTTTGGTTGCGCTAACTGTGCCAAACCGCCCTGTTTTTCCAATTCCACCTCATGTTATCACCCCTTTGTTGGCATCTCGCTGATCGGCGTACAGTCGGGTTTCTGCCGGGTTTTACGTCGAAAACCACATCGCAATGACCGCCAATGGTGGCAACAGGAGCTTGCAAATGATGACAGGACGGGTAAATCCCGCCGCGCGACTGGACGATCAAGGGATCACCGGTCTGCGCAATGTATATTACAACCTTCTGGAACCTGATCTGATGGAGCAGGCCGTGATCCGCGCCGAGGGGCGCATTGGCAATGGCGGCACCTTTCTGGTCAGCACCGGCCAATACACCGGCCGTTCCCCCAAGGATAAATTCGTGGTGCGCTCCCCGTCAGTCGAGGACAGCATCTGGTGGGAAAATAACCAGCCGATGAGCCCGCAAGCGTTTGACCAACTGCACGCCGATATGCTGAACCACATGAAGGGGCGCGATTGTTTCGTGCAGGACCTGATTGGCGGCGCCGATGCCGGCAACCATCTGGATGTGCGGGTGATCACCGAATTTGCATGGCACAGCCTGTTCGCCCGCACTATGCTGCGCCGCCCTGAGCGCGCCGACCTTGACACATTCAAGGCCGAGTTCACCGTGATCAACTGCCCCAGTTTCAAGGCTGACCCAGCCCGGCACGGCTGCCGCACCGACACCGTGATCGCGCTGAATTTCGAGCAGAAACTGATCCTGATCGCCAACACCGAATACGCGGGCGAGATCAAAAAATCGGTGTTCTCCACCCTGAACTACATCCTGCCTGGACGCGGCATCATGGCGATGCACTGCTCGGCCAACCACGCCATTGATAACCCCGTCGACACCGCAATTTTCTTTGGCCTGTCCGGCACGGGCAAAACCACCCTGTCCGCCGATCCGTCCCGCACCCTGATTGGGGATGACGAACACGGCTGGTCCGACAACGGCACTTTCAATTTCGAGGGCGGCTGTTATGCCAAAACCATCAATCTGTCGCAAGAGGCCGAGCCGGAAATCTACGCCACCACCACCAAGTTCGCCACCATCATCGAGAACATGGTTTACGACGAGGAAACCCGCGAGCTGGATTTCGAGGATGACCGCCTGACCGCAAATATGCGCTGTGCCTACCCGCTGCACTATATCTCGAACGCCTCCGAAACCGCCATCGGCGGGCACCCGAAAAACATCATCATGCTGACCTGTGATGCGTTTGGCGTGCTGCCCCCGATTGCGCGCCTGACACCGGCCCAAGCGATGTATCACTTCCTGTCCGGCTTCACCTCAAAGGTGGCGGGCACCGAACGCGGCATCACCGAACCCGAGCCAACCTTCAGCACCTGTTTTGGCGCCCCCTTCATGCCGCGCCGCCCCGAAGTTTACGGCAACCTGCTGCGCGAAAAAATTGCCACGCACGGGTCAACCTGCTGGCTGGTCAACACCGGCTGGACCGGCGGGGCCTATGGCACCGGCAAACGCATGCCGATCAAGGCAACGCGCGGCTTGCTGACGGCGGCGCTTGATGGCTCGCTGGCCAGCGGTGAATTCCGCAAAGACCCCAACTTTGGTTTTGACGTGCCCATTTCGGTGCATGACGTGGACAACGCCCTGCTGGACCCGCGCGGCACATGGTCCGACACC
Organism: Marinosulfonomonas sp.; assembly: GCA_002732995.1. Classification (GTDB taxonomy): domain Bacteria; phylum Pseudomonadota; class Alphaproteobacteria; order Rhodobacterales; family Rhodobacteraceae; genus Profundibacter. The sequence continues at coordinate 15,321 of NVTS01000014.1, forward strand.
GCAGCCTATGACGCACAAGCGCAAAAACTGGTGCAGATGTTTGCCGACAACTTTGGCCAGTATCAGGCCTACATCGACGACGATGTAAAAGCTGTGGCGATTGGGTAAACGCGACACCGGCAAATGCAATCGGGGTGATTAGGGGCTTTGCCCTGATCACCCCGATTGCGTTCGCCCGTGCTTCTTCATTGGTCTGGCAAGCAAGCGTTTTGCAGCTGCCGTGTTGCGTCGGCTCTGCAAGGTTTCCGCCACTTTGCGAAGTGCTGAGATTGAACCGGCAACAAAGCCAAACCGCATGGCGATGATTTCTGGCGGGAAACGGTGCTGTTTGTCGTTGATCAATGGCGTGCTCATCTGATGTCCATATTGGCAAGTGCCCAGCCGAGCAACAAGTGCCCAACCGAGCAACTGGAAACAGTTAACGTGACAGCACCGTCGCGCGCGTGGGGGTTGACCTGCCCCTGCGTGGCGTGGCTATGGTTTCGTGTGGCTAAAACAACGAAAAAGAAACCCGCGGCATCGAGAAAGCCGAAGAAGGTCGTGCCAGAGTTACGCGCATCCATCCGGCCGTTGCGCTGGGTGATGAAATGGGTGTTTCGGGCGGGTTTGGCCGTGGTAGCATTGGTGCTATTGGCCGTTCTTTTTTATTCCGTCGTGAACCCGCCAACCACGCCTTACATCATGTCGGAAGCCCGGCGGCTGGACGGGGTGGACCGTGTGTGGGTCCCGATTGAAGAGGTGTCGCCATTTATGGCGCGCTCCGTCGTTGCGGCGGAAGATGCGAATTTCTGCAATCACTGGGGTTTTGATATGGCCGCCATTCGTGCCGCCTTAAACGAGGGCAGCGGGCGCGGCGCATCTACGATCAGCCAGCAAGTGGTCAAGAATGCCTACCTGTGGCAGGGGCGCAGCTGGACCCGCAAGGCGCTAGAGGCGTTGATGACGCCGCTGGTCGAGGCGTTCTGGTCCAAGCGCCGAATTTTAGAGGTTTATCTGAACGTTGCCGAATTTGATGAAGGGGTGTTTGGCGTCGAGGCGGCGGCGCGGCATTACTTTGGCGTTGGCCCCGAAAACCTGAGCGCCTTGCAAGCGGCGCGGTTGGCGGCAATCCTGCCTGATCCTAAGGGGCGATCGGCGTCTAAACCGTCAGCGCAGGTGCGCAGGCGGACCAAAGCGATCATCAGCGGTGCGGCAACCATCCGCGCGGATGGGCGTGCCGCGTGCTTTGAGCATTGATATTTGCGATCAATCGCGGCTAATAGGGAAAGAAAAAACCGAGTGGTGTTATTATGAACCGACTTTTCCATATGCCGTTATCCCCTTATTGCCGCAAGGTGCGTCTGTCGCTGGCGGAAAAGAAGATCGAGGTTGAACTGGTCGAGGAAAAATACTGGGAGCAGGACGCCGATTTTATGCGCCGTAATCCGGCAGGCAAAGTTCCGGTGTTGAAACTGGACGGGATAACGATGGCCGAATCCGCGCCGATTTGTGAATATCTGGAAGAGGTATATCCGACGCCGTCCCTGATGCCCAAAGACCCTAAAGAACGCCTTGAGGTGCGCCGGCTGGTCGGCTGGTTTGATGACAAGTTCCATCAGGAGGTGACATCAAAACTGCTGTATGAGCGGGTCAACAAGAAGGTGATGGGGCTGGGGTATCCGGACAGCAAAAACATCAAGGCGGGGGCGCGCAAGATCAAATTTCATCTGGATTATATGGGCTGGCTGCTGGACCAGCGGCGTTGGCTGGCGGGCAACCAGATGTCATTGGCCGATTTCGCGGCGGCAGCACATCTATCGTCGCTGGATTACATTTCGGATGTGGACTGGAACCGCAATGAAAACGTCAAGGACTGGTACGCCAAGATCAAGTCGCGCCCGGCGTTCCGCTCAATTCTGGCGGACCAGGTTTCAGGGTTTCCGCCGCCGGTGCATTACACGGATCTGGATTTTTGACGGCTGACCTGAAGGCGCGGCTGTTTGAATTTGCCCACGCTGAAGGGTTTTCCAACATGGGGGTGTGCCGCACCTCGGATGTGCCGCAAATTGCTGCGCGCCTGAAAACCTATGTTGAAAAAGGGCACCATGGCCAAATGGGCTGGATGGCCGAGCGGATGAATTGGCGCGGCAGCCCGCAGGATTTATGGCCCGAGGCGAAATCGGTGATCATGCTGGCCGAACCCTATACGCCCGATCACGATCCGATGGATGTGATTGGTATGCCGGACCGCGGCGCAATTTCGGTTTATGCGCAGAACCGTGACTACCATGACATTGTCAAAAAGCGGCTGAAACGGGTTGGGCGCTGGTTACTGGAGCAGGCACCCGGCGAGCAGATCAAAGTGTTCGTTGATACCGCCCCCGTGATGGAAAAACCGTTGGCGCAGGCCGCGGGGCTGGGATGGCAGGGCAAGCATACCAATCTGGTGGGCCGCAATTTGGGCAGCTGGTTTTTTCTGGGCTCGATATTTACCACGATTGAATTGCCCACGGACGGGGCCGAGCCGGAAAACTGTGGCAGTTGCACCGCCTGTCTGGATGTGTGCCCGACGGATGCGTTTCCCGCCCCTTACCAGCTGGATGCGCGGCGCTGCATTTCCTATCTGACGATTGAACATGACGGGCCGGTGGACGAGGAATTTCGACCCCTGCTGGGCAACCGGATTTACGGCTGTGATGATTGTCTGGCGGTGTGCCCGTGGAACAAATTTGCCGCCGAAGCCCGTGAGATGCGATACGTTGCGCGGGCCGATCTGGTTGCACCAAAGCTGGCGGAACTGGCGGTGCTGGATGATGCTGCGTTCCGCGAGATGTTTTCCGGCAGTCCGGTCAAGCGGATCAAGCGCGGCCGGTTTGTGCGCAATGTGCTGTATGCGATTGGCAATTCCGGTGATGCGAGCTTGTGCGCTGTGGCCGCCGGATTGGTGGCGGATGCGGACGCGGTGGTGGCGGATGCGGCGCGCTGGGCGGTCGAAAGATTAACGCCGTGAAACCATCTCGCGGTATTTTGCTGATAGTGCTGGCGGTCACAGTGTTTTCGGTGATGTCGGGATTCATTAAAGCGGCTGAAAGGGTGCCCGCAGGGCAAGCGGTGTTTTTTCGGTCTGCCTGCGCCTTGCCGGTGATTTTTATCTGGTTATGGCTGCGCGGAGATTTGACCCACGGGTTGCGCACGCAAAATTATCGCGGCCATATTTACCGGAGCGTGGCAGGGACGATTGCGATGGGGCTAGGCTTTGCCGGACTGAAATTTTTGCCGCTGCCCGACGTGACGGCACTGCGATTTATCACGCCAATTCTGATTGTCATTTTTGCCGCCGTATTGCTGAACGAGCGAATCAGGCTGGTGCGCTTGTCGGCGGTTCTTATGGGGCTGGTCGGGGTGTTGATCATCCTGTGGCCACGATTGGGTGACGGGTTGGCGGGGGCTGGCAAGCGGGAAATGATCGGGGCGGCAATGGTGCTGGGATCAGCCGCCTTTGCCGCATTCGCGCAGATTTTCATCAAGCGCATGGCATCGGTTGAACGAACCGCGGCGATTGTATTTTATTTCTCGCTCACGTCACTGACCTTATCGCTGCTGTCTGTGCCGTTTGGCTGGGTTTGGCCGACGGGCATGGAGTGGGCGTTGTTGGTCGGTGCGGGCGTGGTCGGCGGTTTGGGGCAGATATTACTGACCAGCAGTTACAAATATGCCGATGCGTCAGTGCTGGCGCCGTTCACCTATGTTTCAATGATCTGGGCGCTGTTGATCGGCTATTTTGTCTTTGAAGAAGTGCCAACAGTGATGATGCTGGCGGGTGCCGCGCTGGTTATTTTATCTGGCGTGGTGATTGTGCTGCGCGAACGCCAGCTGGGCAAGGGGCGCGCCGCAATGCGAAATGTCGCACAGCCAAAGTAACAATGTGGCATCAGCGTCGCGGTTTTGCCGCCATCTGATACATCCGGTAAACTGCGATAGCCCCGTTAATGCTGTCCGCTGCGCGGCTTACGCGGGTTGGCCCCAATGTATTTCGCCCGACCTGATAGGTGATGGTAACGGCATCATTCGTCGCAACATCCTTGAAAATCACCCGCACCACGACACCATGTACCCCAAAGGCCTGACGAATTAAATTTGACAGATCCCGCTTGGTAAAGTTTTTCTCTCGCCCGGTGCTCCAGTGAATAATGGCGATGATCTCGTTGGAAATGGCGGTGCCATTATAGATCGCCTCGTCATTCAGGGTGCGGGCAAGCGGGCGAAAGACCGGATTTTTGGTGATCAGATAGGCAATGACAGAGGTGGTCGCGGGCAGAGCCACGACAAGGACGATTGCAATCAGGACCGAGCTGTTTTTGATTTTCATAATGCCCCCACCATATGCGGTGGGGGTTTTTATTTGGTGAACGGCGCTACAGTTTTGGTGGCGCGTTTATGTCGGCTGCAATCCGCAATTCCCGCAAAGGGCGGACCAGGCCGATTGATTTCTGGTAAAGTGGATGGGATTTATATGCATCCAGCGCGCCTTGATCCGCGAACTCGCCATAGACCACAACGTCAACTTCGCCCGATAGCGTGTCAGAGTGGATGTTGGGTTCAATTTCGAGGGTTAACGCGTGGGGGATATCTTTGAGGATACGTAATCCTGCCAGAATAACCCCGATGTCGTCTTTGTTTTTCGCACTGAAAAACACAATATGCCGTATCATTACGGGCCTCGCTTTGGGAACTGAGAATGGGTGGCGGGGGTTTATTCCCGCACCAGTTTCTCGTAATCCGCCGCGATGTCGCGTGCAAGGGTGCCGACCTCGAAATTATAGTCTCCGATCTGGCCTACGGGGGTGACTTCGGCGGCGGTGCCGGTCAGCCAGCATTGCTCGAAGCTTTCCAACTCGTCCGGCATGATGTGGCGCTCAATCACCTTGATGCCTTTGTCTTGCAACAGGCCGATCACCGTCTGGCGGGTTATCCCGTTCAAAAAACAGTCGGGCGTCGGAGTGTGGACCTCGCCACCTTTGACGAAAAAGATGTTGGCGCCGGTCGCTTCGGCCACATAACCGCGATAATCGAACATCAGCGCGTCTGAACAGCCTTTGGCCTCGGCGGTGTGTTTGGACATGGTGCAGATCATGTATAGGCCGGCGGCCTTGGCCTGACAGGGGATGGTTTCGGGCGAGGGGCGTTTCCATTTGGAAATATCCAACCTCGCGCCCTTGGTTTTGGCATCGCCATAATAAGCACCCCATTCCCACGCGGCCACGGCCAGGTGAACCTGATTGCGGGCCGATGCGACGCCCATATCTTCGCCAGCACCACGCCATGCGATGGCCCTGATATAGCCGTCCTTTAGCCGTGCAGCGCGTAGAACCTGCTGTTTCACCCCTTCGATTTCATCCACAGTCCACGGGACTTCAAAGTCGATCAGCTTGGCAGAGCGGTGCAGCCGTTCGGAATGCTCGCGGCTTTTGAAAACCTTGCCGTTATAGGCGCGTTCGCCCTCGAAAACAGACGAGGCATAGTGCATTGCGTGGGTCAGGATATGGACTTTGGCATCGCGCCAACGCACCATCACCCCGTCCATCCAGATCGTCCCGTCGCGGTTATCATATGCGCCACTCATCGTCTTTTCCTTTCTGATCACCGCCGCCGCGCGGCCATGAATTTGCATAAGTTGCGCAATATAGGGCCGGTTAGGATGTAATATTGCGCAAAATCTGTGGATTGTTACGAATTGATTCTTGGAAAGTCAACAACACTGACGTAAAATCAGCCAAACAGTTAGAAAACGTGATCGGGGGAATAATGGGGCAGGAGGCAAGGTCAGGTGGCGAGGCGCTGTTGTTTTTGACGGACGAACAACTGCGCAAAGGGATCGAGGCGATGTTTTTCGCCTATCGCGGCTTTACGGCGGACCCTGACCGGATTTTGGACCAACACGCCTATGGGCGGGCGCACCACCGCGCGGTGCATTTTATCCATCGCAGCCCCGGCACCACGGTGAATAATCTGCTGGGCATTCTGGGGGTGACCAAACAATCACTGAACCGTGTGTTGCGCACCCTGATCGAAGATGGTCTGGTCGAGAGCCGTATCGGCACACGGGACAAACGCGAACGCCATCTGTTTTTAACCGAGGAAGGTGCAACGCTGGAGCGCGAATTATCGGATGCACAACGCAAGCGGATGCGCGATGCTTATCGTGTCGTGGGGCCTGATGCGGTAACAGGGTTTCGCAAGGTGCTAGAGGCGATGATGGAGCCGGAATTGCGACGGTATTTCAAGGCGTTGAAGGATGCAGAGACATGAGTGAACTTCTAGAATCCCACCTGCTGATCATAGACGATGACGAGCGGATTCGCGGGCTGTTGCAAAAATTCCTGATCCGGCAGGGGTTCTGGGTGACGGCGGCGCGTGATGCGGAACACGCAAGGCGCATTTTGGCCGGGCTTGAGTTCGACATGATCGTGATGGACGTGATGATGCCGGGTGAAGACGGTATCAGCCTGACCCGCGGTTTGCGCAGCGAGGGGATCAGTACGCCGATCCTGCTGTTGACCGCCAAGGGCGAGACCGAGGACCGGATCTCGGGGCTAGAGGCCGGTGCAGACGATTATCTGGCCAAACCGTTCGAGCCAAAGGAGCTGCTGTTGCGGATCAACGCGATACTGCGGCGGGTTCCGGCAGATACGGCGCTGAATGCGGGGCCAAAGGTGCTGCACCTTGGGCCTGTTCGTTACAACGTGGAGCGCAGCGAGATGTGGCGCGGCGAGGAACTGGTTCGGTTGACGGCCACGGAATCCGCATTGATGAAGATTTTTTCCAGTTGCGTGAATGAACCTGTGAGCCGTGCCAAACTGGTCGAGGATCTGGGGCGCGATACCGGACAAGCGCAAGAACGCGCGGTGGATGTTCAGATCACGCGCTTGCGGCGCAAGATCGAAGAAGACCCGAAGCAGCCGCGTTACCTGCAAACCATGCGCGGGGCGGGGTATATGCTGGCACCGGAATAGGCGCTAATTGTTGGGGAAGCATTCGGTGGGCGGGTTGCCGCCCCACATATCAATCGGGCTGCCGCGTAATTCGGCACGGTCAACCAATCCGTCGCCCGTCAGGTCAGCGTCAATCGCTGTGGTGAAATTCTGGGCAAGGGTTCCGGTGGGTAAGAGATAAAGCAGAGCAAGAATAATGCGCATTGTAATAATCCAGCCAGCTCAGAAACTTGTTTGAGGGGCCGTATTGTCGTAGCTTTATGCAATGACCACATTGTTTTTAACACACCCCGATTGTTTATCGCATATCACGCCAGCACCTCACCCCGAGCAGGTGGCGCGCCTGGAACATGTATTGGCGGCGCTGGATGCGCCTGCGTTCAAGGATTTAAGGCGGCAAGAGGCGCCTATGGCGGACGAGGTGCATATTCTGCTGGCCCACCCACCTGCACATATTGAACGGATCAGGGATGCCGCGCCTACGGATGGCTGGGTATCACTGGATGCGGACACGCATATGTCGGCGGGCACGCTAACGGCAGCAATGCGGGGGGTCGGCGCGAACATCCGCGCAGTGGATGCGGTGATGGGTGGCGAAGTGCAAAATGCGTTTTGCGGGGTGCGCCCGCCGGGGCACCATGCGGAACGCGAAAAGCCGATGGGGTTCTGTTTGTTCGGTAATGTGGCGATTGCGGCGAAATATGCGCTGGAGCACCATGATGCGGGCCGTGTGGCGATTGTGGATTTCGATGTGCACCACGGCAATGGCACGCAGGATCTGCTGTGGAGAGAAGCGCGGGTGTTGTTTACCTCATCCCACCAGATGCCGCTTTACCCCGGATCGGGTGCGGCGACCCAGACGGGTGAATATAATAATATCCTGAATTATCCGCTGTCCGAGGGCAGTGGTGGTGACACGATGCGTGCGGCGTATGACAGTGAAATCCTGCCCGCGATCGAGACATTCAAGCCAAGTTTAATTCTGGTGTCGGCGGGATTTGATGCGCATCGTGCTGACCCGTTGGCAGGGCTGGAGTGGGACGATGATGATTTCCGCTGGCTGACCGGCCGGATCTGTGATGTGGCGGATAAGGTTTGCGATGGTCGCATTGTCTCGACTTTGGAAGGCGGATATGATCTGGACGCGTTGGCGGCGTCGGTTGCGGCGCATGTAGAAGTTTTGATGGAGCGCGGCGGATGAGCGACACACCAGTAAACAAGATGAGCTTTGAAGAGGCGATGGCGGCTTTGGAGGCTGTGGTTGGCCAGCTGGAGCGGGGCGATGTGCCGCTGGAGCAGTCGATCACCCTGTATGAGCAGGGCGCTGCGCTGAAAAAGCGCTGCGAGGCCAAGTTGAAAGAGGCCGAGGAAAAGGTGGCGGCGATCACGTTAGGTGAGGGCGGCGAGCCGACAGGGACGACACCGGTCGAAGGCCTGTAATGTTTCAAAATGCACTGGCAGACGCGGCGGGCCGGATAGGCGCTTGTCTGGACGAGGTATTGGCCCCGTTCGGTGATTTGGAAGTGGCCGATGCGATGCGCTATGCGACGGGCGGTGGCAAACGGTTGCGCGGGTTTCTGGTGTTGGAAAGCGCGCGCCTGCACGGGGTTCCGGCAAAGCGGGCGGTATATGCGGCGGCGGCGGTCGAGGCGCTGCATGCCTATTCATTGGTGCATGATGATCTGCCCTGTATGGATGATGACGATTTGCGGCGCGGTCTGCCCACCGTGCATGTGAAATGGGACGAGGCCACGGCGGTTCTGGCGGGGGATGCATTACAGACCTTGGCGTTTGAAGTGTTGGCGAGCGAGGCCGTGTCGGATGACCCTTTGGTTCGGCTGGCGCTGGTTGCGTCGATGGCGCGGGCCGCAGGCGCACAGGGCATGGTGCTGGGTCAGGCGCTGGATATTGCAGCCGAGACCGCCAGCGTTCCGCTGACACTGGGTGAAATCACAAGACTGCAGGATGGCAAAACCGGTGCGTTGATTTGCTGGTCGGCCGAGGCTGGTGCGGTGATGGGGCGGGCCGATGTCACCCCCTTGCGCCAATATGCCAGCGCCTTGGGCCKTGCGTTTCAGATCGCCGATGACATTCTGGATGTGGAGGGCGATGCTACGCTTGCCGGAAAACGGCTGGGCAAGGATGCGGATGCGGGCAAGGCCACGTTTGTGTCGCTGCTGGGTCTGTCGGGGGCAAAGGCGCGTGCGGCAGAGTTGGTGATAGAGGCCGAAGCCGCACTTGAACCTTATGGCGATAAGGCGGATAATCTGCGACAAGCTGCGCAATTCGTTATTATGCGCGAAATGTGAGATACTGGGATTGAAATGAACGACAGACCCAAAACACCGATTCTGGACCGCGTGACAGTTCCCGCCGATATGAAGGCCTTGTCTGACCGCGAGCTGAGCCAACTGGCCGACGAGCTGCGGGCCGAGGTGATTTCGGCGGTGTCGGTGACGGGTGGCCATCTGGGCGCCGGGCTGGGGGTGGTCGAATTGACCGTCGCCATTCATGCCGTATTCGAGGCGCCAAAGGACCGGTTGATCTGGGATGTGGGGCATCAATGTTATCCGCATAAAGTGCTGACAGGGCGGCGCGACCGTATCCGGACCTTGCGTCAAGAGGACGGTCTAAGCGGGTTCACCAAACGGGCTGAGTCTGCCTATGATCCGTTTGGCGCCGGGCATAGTTCCACGTCAATTTCTGCCGCTTTGGGGTTTGCCGTGGCCCGCGATCTGGGTGGTGCACCGGACCACGGAATTGGCGATGCGATTGCGGTGATTGGTGACGGGGCAATGTCGGCGGGCATGGCTTACGAGGCGATGAACAACGCGGGGCATTTGAAAAAACGCCTGTTCGTTATTCTGAACGATAATGAAATGTCGATCGCCCCGCCTGTCGGCGCGATGTCGGCGTATCTGTCACGCATGTATGCGGGCGAGCCGTTTCAGGAATTGAAATCGGCCGCCAAGGGTGCCGTGAGCCTGCTGCCGTTTCCGTTTCAGGAAGGGGCCAAGCGGGCCAAGGAAATGCTGAAGTCGATGACCGTGGGCGGCACTTTGTTCGAGGAGCTGGGGTTTTCCTATGTCGGGCCGATTGACGGCCATGATCTGGAGCAATTGTTGCCGGTTCTGCGCACGGTCAAGGAACGCGCAACGGGGCCGATGCTGATCCATGTGTTGACCAAAAAGGGCAAGGGCTATGCCCCCGCCGAGGAAGCGCGCGACAGGGGCCATRCAACCGCACAGTTCAATGTCGTGACCGGCGAGCAGAAGAAAACGCCCTCTAACGCGCCAAGCTATACTTCGGTGTTTGCCAAGGCGTTGCTGCAAGAGGCGGCCCGGGACGACAAGATTTGCGCGGTGACAGCCGCGATGCCGGATGGCACGGGGTTGAACTTGTTTGCCGAGCGCTATGGCAGCCGTTGTTTTGACGTGGGCATTGCGGAACAGCACGGGGTGACGTTTTCGGCGGCGCTGGCGGCGGGCGGGATGAAGCCGTTTTGCACGATGTATTCGACGTTTTTGCAACGCGGCTATGATCAGATTGTGCATGWCGTGGCAGTGCAGCGATTGCCGGTGCGCTTTGCCATTGATCGGGCCGGTTTGGTTGGGGCGGACGGGCCAACGCACGCGGGCGCGTTTGACATCGCGTTTCTGGCCAACCTGCCGGGGTTCGTGGTGATGGCGGCGGCCGACGAGGCCGAACTGGTGCATATGGTAGCGACTGCGGTGTCGATTAATGATGGCCCCAGCGCGTTCCGGTTTCCACGCGGCGAAGGTGTGGGGGTTGAATTGCCCGAACGCGGTGTGCCGCTGGAAATTGGCAAGGGCCGGATTATGTCCGAAGGGGCACGGGTGGCTATATTGTCGTTCGGCACGCGGCTTGCCGAAGTGCAAAAAGCAGCCGAAGCGTTGGCCGCCAAGGGCATAACCCCGACGATTGCCGATGCGCGGTTTGCCAAACCGCTGGACCGCGAGATGATCTTGCAACTGGCGGCGGACCACGAAGCGCTGATCACCATTGAAGAGGGCGCTGTGGGCGGCTTTGGCAGCCATGTGGCGCAATTGCTGGCGGATGAGGGTGTGTTTGATACAGGCCTGAAATTCCGGATGATGGCGTTTCCCGATACGTTCATCGATCATGCCAGCCCAAGCGCAATGTATGCCAGCGCCGCTTTGAGCGCGCCGGACATCGAGGCCAAGGTGCTGGAAGTGTTGGGGATTGCAGATCTATCGAGCCGAAGAGCCTGATAAGCGGCCTTCGAGCAACAGTTTTACGCGAATCCTGCCAATAACGGGCTGTTTTCTGCCGATTTCCTAGACTTGGGATTCCTCAAACCATTTAACGGGCCTTAATAGCAAAAAAACAAACTGAGGCAGTTATGAAGAAACTTACACTTGCAGCGGCGTTTGCCGTTGCCGCATCCCCTGCACTTTCCGGTAGTCTGAGCGACCCAATCGTTGAGCCGATGATCACAGCCGAGGTTGTAGAAACCGGAACTGTATCGTCCGATGGCGGAATTCTGGTGCCATTGATGGCGCTGTTGTTCTTTGCTGCGGCTGCTACAAATTAAGGCCTAGCTTTCAAGCAAGGATTGAAGCCCGACCTGATAGGTGGGGTATTTCAGCGCCACGCCCAGTTCGGATTTTATCCGTGCGTTGCTGACCGATTTGGACTCGGCGTAAAAACTGCGTGCCATATCGGTCATTTCCGCAGTCGTGAAATCTTCGGTGGGCGGAATCGGCAGGCCCAGCAATTCGGCGGCATAGGCGATCACGTCTTGGGGCGGGGCGGGATTGTCATCGCAGACATTATAGATGCGGCCGGGGGTTGGCCGGGCGATTGATGCTGCCAAAACGGTTGCTATATCTTCAACATGAATGCGGGAAAACAGCTGGTTTGGCTTAATGATCCGGCGTGCCGTGCCTTTGCGAACCTTGGCAAACGGGCCACGGTTTGGGCCGTAGATGCCGGCAAGGCGAAAAATGTGCAGCGGCAGGCCGATTTCTGCGGCCAGCGCTTGCCATTCGGCTTCGGCGAATGCACGTAATTTACCGCGTTTTGTGGCGGGGGTCAGGGGAGTGTCTTCGTTCACCCACGCGCCGTCATGGTTGCCGTAAACTCCGATGGTCGAGAGGTACCCGACCCACTTTAGCTGTGGCGCGATGGCGGTGATCTGGCCGCGCAGAGCGTTTAGCACAGGATCACCTTCGGCGTTGGGCGCGACCGAGATCAACAGGTGGGTGGCGCTGGCGAGTGCGCCCGAAATGTCGTCGCCAGGCCAGTGGATGGCCGTCGCGCCCCGTGCGCTGATCGCGGGCAGGTTTTCAGGATCACGACTGGTGCCGATGACCTGCCAGCCACGCGGAATCAGGTGGCGGCCAAGGGCCTGCGCCGAATAGCCGTGGCCAAAGGAAAGAAGCGTGTTTTTCATATCGGGACTATTCGGGGATCAAGGCCCAAGTGCAAGCTTTCAATGCATTACAAAAATTGTTTTGACGGGGCGATTTTGTAACGTATTGTCGGGGGTAGGAAACAAAGGACGCGAACATGTATTCACAAGGGTTGATCGGGGCCGATGGCAGCACCGAGGAAACAGACAGGTTTCTGGAGGCTTTTCAGGCGCGGATTGATGCCGAAGAAAAGATAGAGCCGATGGACCCGATGCCCGAAGGGTATCGGCGCACGCTGATCCGTCAAATCGGCCAGCACGCCCATTCCGAGGTTGTCGGCATGCTGCCGGAAGGAAACTGGATCACCCGCGCGCCCAGCCTGAAACGCAAACTGGCCCTGCTGGCCAAGGTTCAGGACGAGGGCGGGCATGGGTTGTATCTGTATTCTGCGGCTGAAACACTGGGTATCACGCGCGAGCAGATGACCGACGAATTACACAGTGGCAAGGCCAAGTATTCGTCAATTTTCAATTACCCAACTTTGAGTTGGGCTGATATGGGGGCGGTTGGCTGGCTGGTCGATGGGGCGGCTATTATGAACCAGATTGCATTGTGCCGCTGTTCATACGGCCCCTATGCGCGGGCGATGGTCAGGGTTTGTGCCGAGGAGTCGTTTCATCAGCGGCAGGGGTACGAGATTATGCTGACGTTGTGTCGCGGCACCGAGGCGCAAAAGAAAATGGCGCAGGATTCGTTGAACCGTTTGTGGTGGCCATCCTTGATGATGTTCGGCCCGCATGATGGCGACAGCGCCCATTCCGAGCAATCGATGAAGTGGAAAATCAAGCGGTTCTCAAATGATGCGCTGCGCGAGAAGTTTATTGCGGCGACCGTTCCGCAGGCTGAATTTTTGGGGCTGACGGTGCCGGACCCTGATTTGAAATGGGACGATGGTTTGAATGGCGGCAAGGGTGGCTATGCCCATGGTGATATCGACTGGGACGAGTTTTGGCGCGTGGTCAAGGGTGACGGGGTGATGAATCGTGAGCGGATCGCCATGCGTAAGGCAGCTTGGGATAACGGTGCCTGGGTTCGGGAAGCGGCGTTGGCGCATGCGGCGAAGCGGTGTGATACATTGGCGGCTGAGTAGGATTTGAGGGCAGGAACGGGGGTTTCRCACCCCCGCACCCCCGTGAGGTATTTTGGAAAAGAAGAAGGGAATGAAGATGGGCAACGAGACTCCGCTTTGGGAAGTGTTTATTCGACCGCGTAACGGGTTGGCGCATAAACATGTGGGCAGTTTACATGCGGCGGACGAGGCGCTGGCGTTAAGTGCGGCACGTGATGTTTATACACGACGCGAGGAAGGGAATTCAATTTGGGTGGTTCGCTCGGCAGCGATTGCAGCGTCTGATCCGGCGCGGGCGGGGGAGAATTTTGATCCGGCCGAGGACAAGATTTATCGCCATCCGACGTTCTACGAAATCCCTGATGATGTGGGGCATATGTGATGGCCTTGTATCAGGCGTTGGTCGAGCTGGCGGATGATCATCTGGTGTTGKGGCACCGGTTGTCGGAATGGTGTGGCCATGCGCCGATGCTGGAAGAGGATTTGGCACTGTCAAATTTTGCGCTGGATGTGATTGGCACGGCGCGGTCGTTATATGCCTATGCAGCAGAGGTTGAGGGTAAGGGGCGATCCGAGGATGATCTGGCCTATTTACGCTGCGAGCGGGAGTATTTGAACTGTTTGCTGGTGGAGCGGCCCAATGGGGATTTTGCTCATACCATGTTGCGGCAGTTTTATTTCGCGGCGTTCATGGAGCCGTTTTGGCAGGCTGCGCTTTTATCGGATGACAAGGTGATTGCGGGCATCGCTGGCAAGGCCGTCAAGGAGATGGCCTATCACATTCGTCATTCGGCAGAGTGGATTGTGCGGCTGGGGGATGGCACCGAGGAAAGCGGTGTGCGGATGCGGGCGGCGATCTATGATTTGCACCCGTATTGGGAGGAAATGTTTGCGCCATCCGAATGTGATGTGCTGCCGGATCGTGCAGCGCTGCGTCCCATTTGGGACGCCAGCGTGCAGGCGGTCTTTGCCGAAGCGAAGCTGGACTGGCCCGCGCCGGTTTACGGACAGGTTGGCGGGCGCATAGGCGAGCACAGCGAGGTGCTGGGCCGCATGCTGTCGGATATGCAGTATTTGCAGCGGGTCCATCCCGGGGCGACATGGTGAATTTGGCGGACAAGGCATGGGCGGTGGCGGCGGCTGTGCCGGATCCCGAGGTGCCTTGTGTGACGGTGGCCGATCTGGGGATATTGCGCGAGGTGGTGATGGAGGGCGATGTGGTGGTGGCCAAACTCACGCCGACCTATTCGGGCTGCCCTGCGGTGCAGTTCATCGAGGATGCGGTGGCCGAGGCGTTGCGCGATGCCGGATATGAGGCGCGCATTGAACGGGTGATATCGCCTGCGTGGACAACCGACTGGATCACCGATGCGGGGCGCGAAAAATTGCGCGCTTACGGGATTGCGCCACCCACGCAAGCCAGAAATTCCAAGCGGGCGTTGTTTGGTGAAACGGTTGTGGCCTGTCCGCGCTGTGGATCCGAAGTGACTGAAAAACTTAGCGAATTTGGCTCGACACCTTGCAAGGCGCATTACCGCTGCAAGGATTGTCTCGAGCCGTTTGACTATTTCAAGTGTATATAAAGCGGTTTGCATTTGAGCTGAAATAAAGAGTGTCAGAATTCACCCGCACTTGGGGGGGATTCTGATTCAAAAGAATGCAAATTGTGTAGAGGAGAGCGTGATGACGTTTCATAAACTGGTGATTTCCGAAGCCCGGCCAGAGGGTTCGGATGCTGTGGCTTTGGTGTTTGAAGTGCCACAGGAATTGACGCAGGCATTCGCCTATGTGCCGGGGCAATATCTAACCTTGCGGGCTGATATTAATGGCGAGGATGTGCGGCGTTCCTATTCAATTGCCAGTGGGCCGGACGGGGCGTTGTGCGTCGGGGTGCGTAAAATTGAGGACGGTGTGTTCTCGACTTATGCCCAAGGGTTGAAGGCAGGTGACAGCGTTCAGGTGATGGAACCTGAGGGGCGCTTCAAGCTGGCGGATCAACAGGATGTGCTGCTGATTGCAGCGGGGTCGGGCGTAACGCCGATGGTGGCGATTGCCGCAGCGGCGCTGGAACGCGGGGCGGCTGTTACGATGATCTATGGCAACCGCGACTTTGCCCATGTGATGTTTCGCAGCGCGTTGGAAGCGCTGAAAGACAGCCATATGGGGCGGTTCACTTTGATCCATGTGTTGAGCCGCGAGGAGCAGGATGTGCCGTTGCTGAATGGCTGGGTCACCGGCGAGAAGATCACCCGGATGGCCAAGGCCGGCGCGATTGATCTGGCAGCGGCTGACGGGGTTTTTCTGTGTGGTCCGGGCGAGATGATTGCGGATGTTTCCGATGATTTGATCAAGCTGGGTGTGGCGGCAGATGCCATTCACAGCGAGCGGTTTACGCCGGATGGCGAAACGCCCAAGGTGCGCTCGAAAGCGGCGCGGGAGGTGGCGCAAAACGGGGTCGAGGTCGAGGTTATTCTGGACGGAACACGCAAGCGGTTTTCCGTTGAGGAGGGTGACGAGAACATCGYCGCGGCGGCGGCGCGCCAAGGGTTGGAATTGCCCTATTCCTGCAAGGGCGGGATGTGTTGCACATGCCGGTGCCGGGTGGTTGAGGGCAGCGGTGAGATGGCGACGAATTATTCGCTGGAGCCGTGGGAATTGGAGGCCGGATTTACGCTGGCGTGCCAGACGCGGCCAACGTCGAAAAAGCTGGTTCTGGATTTTGATGCGGCGTGAGAACGGGAAAAATCGGGTATATGAATTGCATATGAAAACCATATGACTTTTTGTCCGGGTTGCGCCAAAGAGGTTTTGGGCCTCCAGCGGGGATATTTTTGCAAAAAAGAAACGGGGTCAGGCCGAGGGCTTGGATTTAATCCGGTAGCGAAAGTCGCAGTAGTCCGCGCCTTCCATGATGGTCTGGGTGCGGGTCAGTTCGATATTGTCGGAGAAGCCGATGCAGTAGCTGCCGTCGCGGTTGCATGATAGCAAATGACCAATTTCACCCAGCCCCATAGCGCGATACATTTTGGCGTATTCGCAGCGGGTGATGTTGTAATCCAGATGGGTGTCGGTTTCTTGCAAGTAAGTGCGTTCAAGCGCATCATCGGCATCCCACAGGTGATGGTTGGCGGCGAGGTCTGCCAGCGTCGGCATGTGGTCATATTGGGCGCGAAATTCACGGCCTTGGGTAATGGCGGAATTGGCCACCGAGATGCGGATGATTTCCTGCGCCTCGTGTTTGCCGTGGCGCTGTTTCAGGACGTCATAGATTTCCTTGATCAGCTCGGCCTCGATCCGGCGTTTTTCGATCATCGGCATTTGGGACGGTTTGGTCATATCGGCTCCTTACAGGCGGGGCGGGCGCATGTCACGCCGGCGGTATTGGGCTAACGTAGCTGGGGCGATGTGTTTGGCGATGGTGTGGAACGGGATCGGGTTTGGTTTGGTGAGCGGGATGGCGAGGTCGGATTGTTTGGCACCGAGCAAGGCTTCGGCGAGTTGAATGCCAAGCGGAATGGTCAGGGCGAGGCCGCGCCCGTTGTAGCCGGCAAAGCCGACATAGTTGGGGCCGAGCTGGTGGAAGCGCGGGAAAAAATCGGTGGTGATGCCAACAAAGCCGCACCAGATGTGGCTGAACTGCGGATTTGGCAGTTGCGGGAAGGTTTTGGTCAGGCGTTTGGCGATGTATTTTCGCRGCCGCGCGGGGGCATTGGTTTTGAACACCAGGGCACTGCCAGTGATCAGGCGGTTGCCGGCATCTTTGCGAAAGAATTGCAGATCGCCACGGGTGTCCGAGATGGCGGGGTTCGTCGGCAGGATGCTGGCATTCTGCTTGTCGGTGAGCGGTTCGGTCGCCATTTGCCACGAGGTGATCGGGATGAATGAGCGTTTAATTGGCGGGGCGATGCCGCCGGTGTAGGCGTTGGTGGCGAGCAGAACCGCGCCCGCGATGAGGCTTGCGTCAGGGGTTTTGAGCTGCCAGTTCTGGCCGTTACGACTGACGTTGGTGACGGGGGTGTTTTCGTGAATTTTGACACCGGCATCTGCGCAGGTATCGGCCAAGCCACGGGTGAACATCAACGGGTTGATGTGGCCGCCTGTGGGGTTAAACATGCCGCCATGCCATTGATCAGAGCCGATCAGGTCGCGGGATTCATTTTGGTCAAGCAGGCGGGCGGGGGCACTGCGTTTTTGCCAGGCCGCGGTGCGCGATTCAGATAGGCGCATGTGGGCGGCAGAGTGGGCGGGTTGGAACCAGCCGGTCTGGTTTGCCTCGCAGTCTATATTTTCGGTGCGGATCAGGTCAAACAGGGTGGTGGCGCTGTTTTGCAGCAGGTTGACGAAGCGTGTCCCAACCCCGCCGTATTCACGCTC
Source organism: Marinosulfonomonas sp. (assembly GCA_002732995.1). Lineage (GTDB taxonomy): Bacteria > Pseudomonadota > Alphaproteobacteria > Rhodobacterales > Rhodobacteraceae > Profundibacter. The sequence goes on from NVTS01000014.1 coordinate 33,191, forward strand.
GATCCGGTCAGGTTCGGCGGCAGAGAGGACCGGGATCACTTGGCCATTGTTGCGGCCTGATCCGCCAAAGCCGATTGTGCGGCTCTCGAGCAAGGTGACTTGGTGGCCCTTTCGGGCCAGATGCAGGGCGGCGGAAAGACCGGTAAGGCCGCCACCGATCACGACGATTTCGCACTTGGTGGGTTCGGTCAGGGCGGGTTTCGACATGCGCGCGGGGCTGGTGGTTTCCCAGATCGAGGCGGCGGGTTTTTCGGCGGGCTGCATGGGGGGACTATTGGCTGGAATGGGGCGATTGTCGAGGGGTGGATGAAGAGATTTTAAGCCTCCGGCGGAGATATTTATGGAATAATGATGGGAGTGTTGAACACGCGCGTTGGGTGGAGTTCGCCGGATTTGTAGGTGCCGACAGCGACGGCTTTGCCATCGAGCGAGGCCCATGCTTCGTCGCCGTATTCTACGTCGGATGTGATCACCATGCCGGRGTTGCCGTGGCGCAGTTTTGCGGCGGCCTGGGCGGTGCAGCGCAGTTCGGGTAGGTCGGCGMGGCCTTCTTCCAAGGGACGCAGGTATTGATCAAGCTCTCCGGTTTTGGCCAGTTTTTCCACGGTCTCCATGCTGATGCCATCGTGTGCTTCGAACGGGCCGGACCAGACGCGGTGCAGGGATTTGACGTGGGCGTGGCAGCCCAGAACATTGCCCAGATCGCGGGCGATGGAGCGCACGTAGCCGCCTTTGCCGCAGATCATTTCAAGGATGACGTGGTCGGCGTCGGGGCGCGCGACCATTTCCAGTTCCTCGACCCAGAGCGGGCGGGCTTTGATCTCGATTTCCTCGCCAGCGCGGGCGAGGTTGTAGGCGCGCTCGCCGTCGATTTTCACGGCGGAGAATTGCGGCGGGACTTGCATGATATCGCCTACGAACTGCGGCAGGGCTTTGCTGATTTCATCGTCAGACGGGCGGGCGTCGGAACTGGCGATTACTTCGCCTTCGGTGTCATCCGTGTTGGTGGCTTGGCCCAGGCGCAGAGTGAAACGGTAGGCTTTTTGTGCGTCGGTGATGTAGGGCACGGTTTTTGTGGCCTCGCCCAGCGCAATGGCCAGAACGCCGGTGGCTTCGGGATCAAGCGTGCCCGCATGGCCTGCTTTTTTGGCGTCCATAGCCCAGCGAACTTTGTTCACCACCGCATTCGAGGTGATGCCGGTGGGTTTATTGATCACCAGCCAGCCCGATATATCGCGGCCATTTTTGCGTCTGCGTCCCAAGGGTGTGCTCCGGTTTAGGTTAGTTTGTGGCGTTTAGTGTGGCTGCGCCCGCGCGTCAACGGGGGATCACGGTGCCGATCATAACGCCCAAAGGAAAGCCGGTGTCATCACGGTCTAGGCCGGGTGAGAAGAGGCGTGAGACTTTGCCATCAAAATAAAGTGCATTGGGGGTTTTCAAATGATCGCGGAACAGCGAGCCGAATTCATGGAAGGTGACGCGGGTGTTGGAAATTACAAAAATAGCGCGCGTTCCGTCAGCCGAGACCCCAACGCCGTTGCGAATGTGGCGCGAGGTGGCGTCTATCAGGAAACGGGGGTGCAGTTCGCCGTTGATTACCAGCATCGGGCCGGATTGGGTGGCGTATTCACAATAGTTTTTCAAGTGGCGAAAAACGTTGGTTTCGATCACCGAAAATGCGCGTTTGCTGAAGCAGAAAACGCCATTGGGTTTGAGACCAAAATTGCCGTAGGTGCCACCATCGGCGACGGGGGTGATCTCTGTGCCATCCTCGATGAACAGGCCAACGGGGGTTCTGTCTTGGTGATACATACCGGCGTTCATGGCAAAGCCGAGGGTCTGGTTTTTAGCGGCCAAAGCATCATTGATCTGGCCGAAACTGCCGTAGAGCCTGCCACTGGCATCCGAGTGGAACAGGCGCAGATCATCCTCCAGAGATGCTTCGCAAATGGTATAATCGTTGGATTTATAATGCATCAGCATTTCGCAGGCAGCGGCGGGGCTGGCAACCATGGAAAGGATTATCACCAGCCAGCGGATCATTCGTCACCTTCGGTTTTGGTGTCATGGCCGGTTTTGGTGTCGCGCGTCACGTCGTCCTGTGCCAGCATCCGGCGGGTATCGTCCATTTGATCGAAGGTTTCGTCGATCAGGAAGCGGATTTCGGGCGAATATTTCAGCGACAGCGTTTTGGAAATAGCGCGGCGGATTTCATAGCGATTGGTGCGCAGGGCCAGCAGGGCTTCGTCTTTGCCTTTGCCACCCAAGGGCAGGATAAACGCCGTGGCGACGCGCAGGTCGGGCGATGTGCGGACCTCGCCGACAGTGATCGACATGCGGTTCAAGTCCGGATCGTGGATGTCGCCACGGTGCAGGATGTCGGRCAGCGCACGGCGGATCAATTCACCGACGCGMAACTGGCGCTGGGTTGGACCGCGCGAGGAATGATGTGTTTGCTTTGCCATGATGTGCATCTAAGCAGGTTGCGCAGCTGGTGCAAGCGGGGCAAACTGATCAGACAGCGTTAAAGGAGCTAAAATGAGCGATTTACCGGGGATTGTGGTGAACGGCGTGTCGGGGCGTATGGGCCAGATGCTGGTGCGTTTGGTTGCCGAGAGTGATGCGGTGCGGTTGGTTGGGGCGCTGGAGCGGTCGGGGCACGATTGGGTTGGCCGCGATGTGGGCGCCGCGATGGGCGGTGCTGATCTGGGTATTTTGGTCACGGATGATGCGCTGGAAGTTATGGCCAAGGCGCAAGCGGTGATTGATTTCACCACGCCCGAGACCACAGTGGCGATGGCGGAACTGGCGGCGCAGGCCCGCGCGGTGCATGTGATTGGCACGACGGGGCTGTCGGACGATGATCTGGTGAAGATTAAAGCAGCGGCGCGGCATGCGGTTGTGGTGCGGGCGGGGAATATGAGCCTTGGGGTGAACCTGTTGGTGCAGTTGACCAGACAGGTTGCGGCGGCGCTGGACGAGGATTTCGATATCGAGATTATCGAGGCGCATCACCGCCACAAGGTGGACGCGCCATCGGGCACGGCGTTGATGCTGGGCGAGGCTGCGGCCGAGGGGCGCGGGGTGTCTTTGGCATCTGCGAAGGACAGCGGGCGCGACGGGWTTACTGGTGCGCGCAAACGTGGCGACATCGGGTTTTCGGCGGTTCGGGGCGGTGACATTGTCGGCGAGCATGATGTGATGTTTGCGGCGGATGGCGAGCGAATTATCTTGCGGCATATGGCRACGGAYCGSGCSGTGTTTGCSCGYGGRGCGCTGAAGGCGGCRCTGTGGGGGCAAGGGCGCAAGCCGGGGGAATATGATATGGTGGATGTGTTGGGGTTGTGAGGAAATGCCTGCACCAGCCCCACTATAAAGTCAGTATGCGTTCCAAAAACTGGCGGGCTTTTCCTTCATTGATAGACTGGTCGGGTGAGAGAATGGGTTTTCCAACGGTTTCACCTTCAAACTGGCTTACCCCTCTGGAATTCCGTCCTGCCCAATGCTTTAGCAGGATGGTGCTGCCCAAAAGGTCTTTTTGAAGCATTGAAATCAAAACGGTGTTAACTATTTTGCTAGGGTCAATTCCGATAAAGTAAAACATGAGCACCGAGCGATCAGTAGAAAGAAACTCCAGAATTTTATCCAGATTATATGCTTTTGGATTGGAGTCGAGGACCATTATTTTTGTCTTGATGTCTGTTTGAGTGTTAAAACCTGTGAAGGTTTTGGAATAATCGCCAAGCGCATTATCTGTCTTGGGAGTATCCGAAACTCTGTGTATGGGGTTTSGCCCATGCGGTTAAAACGGGTCATTTATTGAACCGTTCTGGATATAGAATAGCGAATTGATTGCGGGCATCATCGGTTGGAAAGCTGCCACGCGTTTTAGTGGTTTTCCGAATGACCCGGTTCAGACTTTCTATGGCGTTGGTGGTGTAAATGATTTTACGCACCGCAGGCGGGAAGGCAAAAAACGAAATGACCTCTTGCCATGCGCGTCGCCAAGAAGGGGCGATTGAAGGGTGTTTCTGCCCCCGTTCCGCTTCGAAACCATCCAACGCTTTGGTGGCTTCTCCATCATCCACGGCCCGATAAACCTGTTTCAAGCTCTTGGCCACAGCCTTGCGATCTTTCCAGCCACAAAAGGTCACCGAATGCCGCACAAGGTGCACAATGCAGGTCTGGACGGTGGTGTCGGGATAGGCTGCGTTGATGGCGTCAGGAAAGCCCTTGAGGCCGTCCATTGCCCGGCAGTGGTTTGAATGCACACCATGGGAGCGGACACTCTCGAAAAGGGCGATGTGGGTATCGCGGTTAGTCTGCATTCCACAGCCGTTGCCCTGCCCGCGCCTTTGATGCGACCACGCGCAACCCGTCCACATCTTGATAAATCGCCAGCGCACCGGTTTCTTTCAGGGATACGGCATCTATCATAACGCAGGCCCCGTCCCCGTCATAACCCGCCGTGGTCACCACCCAGCGCCCTGCAATACACGCCGCCGCAAGCCGTGGCGGCGCCCCCTTCCCTGTCAGGTGCAAAAACGTCTGGCCACCCAGATCGAATTGCCGTGCGCCCTTTTCGCCGGAAAATCCGGCCCGCTCGAATGCCACCGCCTGTTCCAGCCCGCCATCACCATCATTTTCCAACCAGTTGCGGGCCGAAAATCCGTCGCCACGCGGTTTGCTAAAACTGCGCCCCTCTGGCCCCATCACCCCGACCAGACCGCCGCTGGACGAGATCAGCACCGCGGGGCGTTCGGTTTGTGCCCACAGGATAAACCCGACCAGCGTCACCCCTATTCCCGCATATCGCAAGCGTCCCTGCCACAGGATCAGCCACAGCATTCCTATCCCGATCAATGGCAGCACCGCCGCCATCGGCGTCACCACATGGCTTAATGCCCCGTCCAGCCCCGCCACCCATTCGGCCACGCCCAATATCCACAACACGCCCCAACGCATCACTGCCAATCCGACCCACGCCAGCCCCAGCGGATACAATACCGCCGCCACCACGGCCGCAGGCATCACCATGATCCCCATTAACGGAACGGTCAGCATGTTGGCGAGCAATCCGTAATGGGCGATCTGGTTGAAATGTGCCGCCGCAATGGGGGCCGTCGCCGCCCCCGCCACAAACGACGAGATCAGCACGGTCAACACGGGACGCAGATAACGCGGCACAGAGGATCCATCCCAGTGGCGCAACGCCCCGAACACCGCCACCAGCGCTGTGGTGGCGGCAAATGACATCTGGAATCCGGGGCCAATCAGGGCTTCGGGGCGGCGGAGCAAAACGATGATCGCCGCCAATGCCACCGCCCGCAGGGTCAAGGCGCGGCGGTTAAACAGCACCGCCACCAACATCACGGCGACCATGATAAAGGCGCGTTCCGTGGCCACGTTGCCGCCGGACAGCGCCAAATACCCTGCTGCCGCAACCAGCGACATCGCAGCGGCTATTTTCTTGATCGGCCAGCGCAGGTTGATCACCGGCACCAGTGCCAATCCATAACGCAGCGCCCCGAACACGAACGCCGTTAGCAGCCCCATGTGCAAGCCCGAAATCGCCAGTAGATGCGCCAGATTCGAGGCCCGCAACTGTCCCAGCACCTCGCGCCGCATACCGGAGCGGTCCCCCGTCATGATCGCGGCGGCAAAGGCACCGGCATCGCCGGACATCATGGATTGAACGCCTTGCGATATTTCCCGTCGCACCCCCTGGATCATCAACCCTGCCCGCCCCACATCAACCGGCGCCAGCATCAGCACAGGTGAGCGGGTATAGCCAACCGCGCCCAACCCCTGAAACCACGCCATACGCTGGAAATCAAAGCCGTCCGGCTCGACCGGACCATTGGGCGGCGACAGATGGCCGGTGGTGATCACCACCATGCCGGGCTCAGGGGTGATGTAGCTGCCCTTGCCATGCAGCGTAACCCGCACTTTGGCGGGTGTGCGCCACTCGGGCATCCGCTCCAGCACCACGCGGTCCAGCGTCAGGCGCACCTTGTCCGAGGCCGAGCGATCCACCTTGGTCACCCGCCCCTCGATCGGGCCATAATAGCGAAAGCCCAGCACCGGATCGGCCACCATATGAGCGCGTGCGCCCGCAACCAGTGTGCCAGCCACCACCAACAAAGCGACCAAAAACAGCGACCGCATCCGCTCGCCCAGCCACATCGCGGCTGCCGTCAACACCACCGCCAACGCAGCCATCGCCCCATAAGCGCCACCACCCGGCTCGACCTTCAGCTCAAAGTATATGCCGACCCCTAATGCCAGACACACCGGCACCCACGCGAACAGATGCCCGCGTTGGCCCAGAACCACATCCAGCGGGTTGGATATTTGCACCACTCTTGTCCTTACCTGCGCACAGCATTAATACATCCTTAACGCTACCCCCCTCATGGTTTCCAAAAGGTTAATTTTCATGCCCGCACGTCCTGTTGTCACTCGCTTCGCCCCGTCCCCCACCGGATACCTGCATATTGGCGGGGCGCGCACC
>NVTS01000149.1 GCA_002732995.1 Marinosulfonomonas sp.
GGTGTGCGCGAMKWWKYCKAWMYYMKWSRRMRSYRRMGRWMKYMSMTWGKMKMWWWKYYRKSWAMSYKRYTGYMWAMWMTRRMWARRSCRRRWSYRMMAACCCRYTRWTCTTGCTSGATGAAATCGACAAGATGGGTCAGGATTTCCGCGGTGATCCGGCGTCTGCCATGCTCGAAGTTCTGGACCCCGAGCAAAACAGCACCTTTACCGATCATTATCTCGAGGTCGAATATGATCTGTCGGATGTGATGTTCCTGACCACGGCGAACACCTATAACATGCCCAGCCCGTTGCTGGACCGGATGGAGATCATTCCGCTGTCGGGCTACACCGAAGACGAGAAAAGCGAGATCGCCAAGCAGCATTTGATCGCCAAGCAGGTCAAAAACCACGGTCTGAAAAAGAGCGAATTCAAGTTGGAAGATGCAGCCCTGAAAGAGATCATTCGCACCTATACCCGCGAGGCCGGTGTGCGGAGTTTGGAGCGCGAGATTGCCAAGCTGGCCCGTAAAACGGTGACCAGAATTGTACGTGGCGAGGAAGAAAAAATCAGCATCACAACCGAAAACCTTGAGGAATATCTTGGGGTTAAGCGGTTCCGTTACGGGCTGGCCGAGGAAGAAGACCATGTTGGTGTGGTCACCGGACTGGCGTGGACATCCGTTGGCGGTGAATTACTGTCGATCGAGGCGCTGAAACTGCCCGGCAAGGGGCGGATGAAGAGCACCGGCAAATTGGGCGATGTGATGAAGGAAAGCATTGATGCGGCAAGCAGCTATGTGCGCTCGATCAGCCCTAAAATCGGGGTGAAGCCGACGGTGTTCGAGCACATTGACATTCACGTGCATGTGCCCGAAGGCGCAACCCCCAAGGACGGGCCAAGTGCCGGTGTGGGCATGGTTACGGCAATCGTATCGGTGCTGACGGGGATCGCGGTGAAGAAAAACATCGCCATGACCGGCGAGGTGACCCTGCGCGGCAACGTGCTGCCCATCGGCGGCCTAAAGGAGAAATTGCTGGCCGCGTTGCGGGGCGGCATTAAAGTCGTGCTGATACCGGCCGAGAATGAAAAGGATCTGGTCGAAATCCCTGATAATGTGAAAGAGGGGCTGACGATTATTCCTGTGGCGCATGTGTCCGAGGTTTTGAAGCACGCATTGGTGCGCGCCCCCGAGCCTGTGGAATGGGACGAAGCGGCCGAAGAAGCGGCCGCGGCCAAAGCGGCTCTGGCGGCCAAAGCCACAGACGCGGGCGCAACGGCGCATTAAGATTAAGAGCGTCGAACGAAATTGAAAAGGGCACCTTTGCGGGTGCCCTTTTTGTATTATGGGCACATGTTTGGTGTGATTTTGTACTAATACTGGTGTAATTAACCATTTCGGGTTATGTTGTTTCCAATACAGAAACAAAAGGGCAAACAGAGCAATGGCAACCACCACAAGAAGAAAGCCGACTTCAATTAAGAAAAAAGCACCGGCAAAACGGGCCGCGGTTAAACCTGCCTCGGCACCGGCAGCAACCGCCAAAGCACCGGTTGCACCTGCCGCCAAAGCGCCCGTAACTGCGGTTGCGGGGCCACCAGTTTTGCGCAAGAAAGAGTTGATCGAGCGGGTCGTGGCACGTTCTGGCATTAAGAAAAAAGACGCTAAACCCACAATCGAGGCGATGCTGGCTGTTTTGGGCGAAGCATTGGCAAGCGGTGAAGAGTTGAACTTGCAGCCACTGGGCAAAGTGATGGTGAAGCGGGTGAAAGAGCAGCCCAATGCCAAAGTGATGGTTTGCCGAATTCGCCAACGCAAGGCAGATGTGCCAAGCACTGTGGTCAATATCGGTGCCAAAACCTGACCTGATGGGGAATGGAAATACGAAAAAGGAACGCGCCCTGCAATATGGCGCGTTTTTTATGTGAAAGGGGCTTGCGCACCTTGGGCAAACCGCGTTATGACGCGGCTCGGCAAGGGTGATTAGCTCAGTTGGTAGAGCGCTTCGTTTACACCGAAGATGTCGGGAGTTCGAGCCTCTCATCACCCACCATCGGCCTTTTGCGTTCGATGAACCCCCCTTCATCCACCATTTTCCTTGACCAATTGCGAGCGCGACATGGCCGATAAATACCCCGAGATATTTGTGCTGCGGCACGGCCAGACCGAATGGAACGTTGAGGGGCGTTTTCAGGGGCGGATGAATTCCGAATTGACCGCAAAAGGGCGGGCGCAGGCGGGCATGCAAGGTGAATTATTGGCTGAAGTAGCCAAGGGGCGCAATGATATTGCTGCTCATTGCAGCCCGCAGAAGCGGGCGATGCACACAGCGCGGATCGCGCTTGATCCATTGGGGATGGTGGCCGCACAAGACGCGCGTTTGTGCGAGATATCCTTTGGGGCGTGGGAGGGGCTGAATTTTGAGCAGATTACCACAGGATGGTCCGAGCACGTCAAACATGCCGATATGAACGGGTTTGATTGGCAGTTCCAATCGCCGGGCGGTGAAAGCTTTGATGTGATGCGGGCGCGGATCGAAGGGTTTTTAACATCGCTAAAGGGGCCAAGCATTATTGTCACCCACGGGATCACGTCACGTATCCTGCGCGGGGTTTGGCTGGGGCATGTCGGCAATGAAATAGCGAGCTTAGGAGGCGGGCAGGGGTGCGTGTACCACCTGCGCGACGGGCAGCAGGTGATGTTGCAAGGTTAAGCGGGGGGGGCGCGGGCAAAGTATTTTCGTAAAAGCTGTCAGAACGGCTTGACGCCTATCGCCCATAGCCCTAGAACGCCCAAACAGATTGCCGCTTGGTGATTTGTWARAKTGCGCGGTTGTAGCTCAGTTGGTTAGAGTACCGGCCTGTCACGCCGGGGGTCGCGGGTTCGAGTCCCGTCAACCGCGCCACTTACCCCCCCCCAAATGGTGAAAGACGCAGTATGTCACTTCTCGACAAAATTCCGATGCAGATAACAGTGATTATGGCTATTTTTCTGGGGCTGTCGCCGTTTGTGCCAGAACCACACCTGTTTGAAAAACTGAAGATGCTGGTGGATGGGACGTTGGTGAAGCCGATTGATATCGTAGACCTGCTGTTTCACGGCACCCCATCGGTCATTTTGGTCGCCAAACTGCTGCGGATGCGCAGTGGTGCGGGGAAGAGTTAAGCCATGTGGGAGATGCTGGAACAACTGCCGCTGTCCTATGCGGTGATCGCGGCGGCCACATTGGGGTTGGCGCCGTTTGTGCCCGAACCGCATATCTGGGAAAAGATCAAGATGATCAAGGCGGGCACATTAAAGCGCCCGATTGATGTGTTTGATTTTTGCTTGCACGCCGCGCCGTTTGTGGTGCTGGTGGCGAAACTGGTGCAGATCGCTATCCGTTAAAGGCGAGGCAAATATTTTGAAAATATTTGGGYRAWAWSMTWYSWMWGRAWYYWRTCTAYKWWSSCMKMRMMSSYRMTRKCMSYSSCMASSTKCRSGTKCMCKKMYSWRAKSWYKMYATGTCNTNKYWYTSRTYSRKMRAATGGATCGCGTCATCATCGCGCCCGAAACCGATCAGCATGGCGTCCATACCCAAGATTTCCTTGAAAAACCCTGCAATCGGGATTGAACCGCCGCAACCGATGTAGGAAGCGGGGCGCGGCCATTCATCCGTTAACGCTTGGCGGGATTTCTCAAACGCCGGATTGTCGGTGGACATTTGCGAGGCGGGTGCGCCTCGGCTGGGGTGAAATTCGGCAGTGAAATCCGAAGGCAGGTGAGCATTGATATATTTGACAAAGCTCTCGTGGATCCTGTCCGGGTCTTGGGTGCCAACCAGCCGGAAGCTGACCTTGGCGTGGGCCTCGGCTGGTAGCACGGTTTTGAAGCCGTCACCCGTATAGCCACCCCAAATCCCGTTCACCTCGGCGGTGGGGCGCGACCAGATCATTTCCAGCGGGGTGCGATCCCGCTCACCTGCGGGCACCGCTAGCCCCACGTCGCTCAGATAGGTGGCGTGATCAAAGGCAAGGCTTTGCCACTGGCTGCGCATTTCGTCGGACAATTCCGGCACATCGTCATAGAACCCCTCTAGCGTGATGCGCCCTGTTTCGTCATGCAAACCAGCAATGATATTCGACAGAACATGGATCGGATTGCCCGCCAGCCCGCCATACATGCCCGAATGCAGATCACGCGCCGCACCCTTGATGCTGAACTCTTCCGTTATCATACCGCGCAACTGGGTGGTGATGGCAGGCACCGCACTTTCAAACAGGCCAGTGTCACAGATCAGGGCGATGTCAGCGGTCAATTCCTCGGCGTTGTCCTGCATGAAGGGCACCAATGAAGGTGAGCCGGATTCCTCTTCGCCCTCAAAAAAGATCGAGACCTTGATCGGCAATTCACCATGCACCTGAACCCAGGCGCGGCAAGCCTCAACGAAGGTCATCAGCTGGCCCTTGTCATCTGATGATCCGCGCCCGCGAATGATCACGCCTTTGTCGGTCTCCTCAAGTGCTGGCTCAAACGGCGGAGTGTCCCACAGATCAAGCGGGTCCACCGGCTGCACATCGTAGTGGCCGTAAAACATGACGTGGGTGCCAGAACCCTTGGCGTGCCCCATGACCATCGGATGCCCCGTGGTTTTACGCTTGCTGGCGTCAAAGCCGATGGTTTTCAGATCATCAACCAGCCAATCGGCGGCACGGTCGCAATCGGCGGCAAATTCGGGATCGGTGGAAATCGACGGGATGCGCAATAGGTCAAGCAGACGTTCGGTGGCCTCGGGCAGGTTTTCGTCAATTTTGGCAAGGACGGCGTCTAGGGTCATTTGGGTGCTCCGAAAATGTGCAATTTCTGTAAGCCTAGCAGTCAGGGGCGGCTTGTCCATAGGCAGGTGGCGGGGTAGGGTTTTGTGAATGAACGGGAGAGATTTATGAAAAAGTTAGGGGCTGTCCTAGATAACTAGTTCAGATACTTCCTAACCCATTGTCTTAGCTGCAATAACTGAGATGATGGGTCACTGTTGTTAAATCTCCACTCA
>NVTS01000015.1 GCA_002732995.1 Marinosulfonomonas sp.
GGTCTAATAAGTCCTTGGAAATTGTCATCGTTGTCATGCTCCTTCGTTGCAGAAGCATGGACCAAATTACTCATACACAGAAGATCAGACACTCTCATGCAAACCGGCTGGTTCAATGTATGGACCTGGAAATCAATACGGCGACGACACCGGCATCAGCAGCCGATCACGCGGCATTTTCCACGGCAGCATAACGAAACACCCATTGGGGGATGCCCCTATAGCCCCGATGAATAAAGACCCGCGAGCAGGAATGCTGGCGGGTCTTTTGAGTATATGAGCGCCGCTTGATGAGCGGTCAGGCGGCTTTTGCGTTCGTGCCGAAGCGCCCGTAAAAGGTTTCACCCTTTTTTGCCATGTCACGCAGCAAATCGGGAGCGCTGAACCGCTCGCNATAAGTCTCGGTCAAGTGATCGCAAATTTCCACCGCTTTGCCCGCACTGATGATGTCCAGCCAACTGAATGGCCCACCGGACCACGGCGCAAAGCCCCAGCCAAGGATCGCGCCGACATCGCCTTCGCGGATGTCTTCCAGCACGCCTTCATCCAGCGCCCGCACCGCTTCCAGCACTTGCGCCATCAACAGGCGGTGCTGCACCTCGGTCACGTCAGGTTGCGCGTCCGACACAGGGTATTGCGCGGCCAGACCGTCCCACAGTCCGGTGCGTTTGCCCTTGTCGTCGTAAGCATAAAAACCCGAGGCCGATTTGCGGCCCAAACGGCCCGCATCCGCCATCCAGAACAGCACATCGTCCACCGCCCCGTCAGGATAGGCATCACCCATCGCGGCGCGGGTGGCCTTGGCGATTTTAACGCCCAGATCGATCGAGGTTTCATCGACCAGCTGCAATGGCCCCAGCGGCATGCCGACCAGTTTGGCGGCATTTTCGATCAAGGCGGGTGCAACGCCTTCCTTTACCATGCGGATGCCCTCGTTGATGTAGGGGATGATGCAGCGGTTGGCGTAAAAGAACCGCGCGTCATTGACCACAATCGGGGTTTTGCGGATCTGGCGTACGAAATCGAGCGATTTTGCCACCGCCAGATCGCCGGTCTCGCGGCCCTTGATGATTTCCACCAGCATCATTTTTTCAACGGGGCTGAAGAAATGGATGCCGATGAACTGCTCGGGCCGTTTGCTGGCCTTGGCGAGTTCGGTGATCGGCAGGGTCGAGGTGTTTGTGGCGAATATGCAATCCTCCCCCACCACAGCCTCGACTTTGGCGGTCACGTCAGCCTTGACGCCCATGTCCTCGAACACCGCCTCAATGATCAGATCAGCGCCTTTCAGCGCCTGATAATCAGTGGTGGCGGTGATCAGGCCCAGCACGGCTTCTTTCTTCTCGGGTGTGGTTTTCTTGCGTTTAATCCCTTGGTCCAGATAGGTTTCGACATAGGCTTTGCCCGCATCCGCGCTCTCTTGTTTCTGGTCGATCAGCACCACTTCGATACCCGCCATAGCCGAGACAATCGCGATGCCGGCCCCCATCATGCCAGCCCCGATGATGCCGACTTTTTTGACGGTTTGCGGTGGAACATCAGGGCGGTTGGCGCCTTTTTCCAGCGCTTCCTTGTTGATGAACAACGAGCGGATCATCGCGCCACTTGACGGGTTCATCATCACATTGGTGAACCAGCGCGCCTCGATCCTGATCGCGGTGTCAAAGGGCACCATTGCGCCTTCATAAACCGCCGACAGCAGCGCTTTGGCAGCAGGGTAAACGCCTTGGGTGTTGGCGTTGACCATCGCGGATGCGCCAACAAAGGTCATGAACCCTGCGGGGTGGTAGGGCGCACCACCGGGCATTTTATAGCCCTTGGCGTCCCAGGGTTTSAKRATRTCGGCRTCRGTGGCGTTCAGCACCCATTCCTTGGCGGTGGACAGCAGGTCTTCGGCTGGAACCACCTCGTCAACCACACCGGCCATTTTGGCGCCCTTGGGGTTGTTCAGCTTGCCTTGTAACAGCAGCGGCGAGGCGGCCATCGCACCCATTTTGCGCACCAGCCGGGTGGTGCCGCCCATGCCGGGGAAAATCCCGACCATGATTTCGGGCAGCCCGATTTTAGCCTTCGGGTTGTCGGCAGCAAAAATACGGTGGCACGACAGCGGCAGTTCCAGACCGATCCCCAACGCGGTGCCGGGCAGGGCGGCGGCAATCGGTTTGCCACCTTTGTTGGTTTTTGGATCCATACCGGCGCGTTCAATCTTGCGCAGGATTCCGTGCATCTGCATCAGCCCCTCGAACAGGCCCTTGGCAGGGTTCTCGCCAGCGTCATCCTTCATTTTTGCGATGATGTTCAAATCCATGCCACCGGCGAACGAGCCCTCTTTGCCAGAGGTGATGATCACGCCCTTGACTGCGTCGTCAGCCAGCGCTTTGTCGATCATGCCATCAAGATCGCGGAAGGCCTGAATGCTCATTACGTTCATCGATTTGCCAACGGTGTCCCATGTGATGGTGGCGACGCCGTCCGCGTCAACTGCGTATGTAAAATCACTCATGTGTTTGTTCCTCTTCATAAGGCGTGCCGTCTTTGTGGGTGAACTGGCGTTCCCCATCTTTGCGGGAATAATGCAGGTCGATGTCGGGGTAGTGGCAGGTGTCGTGATCGGCCCGTGTGCCGATGATCAGGTAAAACGCGGGCTCGTCCGTGCGGTTGATCAGATGATGCGCGTTGGGGTCATTTGCTTTCCAGCCAACGGCCATGCCCTCGGTCAGGGTATGTTCGCCATCATCCTCGATTAGCACCACTTCGCCGGACAGCATATAAAGAAACTCGTCCTCGTTTTCATGCCAGTGACGTTGAGATGACATGCCGCCGGGCAGTAGCTTTTCGATGCCAACGCCGAACTGAGTCAGGCCTGCGGCCTCGCCCAGCGCTGCGGCCTCGTAAAGGTCGCACCCCTTGTCGTGTGGGGCAGGGTAGCCGATATTTTCGGACCCTTTAACCAGCGGCAGTTCGTTGATTTTGATCACCGGCATCAGACGCGCTCGATGATGGTGGCAGCACCCATGCCGGATGCAACGCACAGGGTGGCAAGGGCGACTTCTTTGTCTTGGCGCTCCAATTCATCCAGCATCGTGCCGATGATGATTGCACCAGTGGCCCCCAGCGGATGACCCATAGCGATCGAGCCGCCGTTGACGTTGACCACAGATGGATCAACATCAAACGCCTGCATGAAACGCAGCACGACAGCGGCGAAAGCTTCGTTTACCTCGAACAGGTCGATGTCGGAAATCGCCATGCCGTGATCGGCAAGGATTTTCTGGGTTACCGGCACGGGGCCGGTCAGCATGATGGTAGGATCTGTGCCGATTTTGGCGGTGGCACGGATGCGGGCGCGGGGTTTGAGGCCGTGTTTTTCGCCGAAATCCTTGTTGCCGATCAGCACGGCGGCCGAACCATCAACGATGCCTGACGAGTTGCCCGCGTGGTGGATGTGGTTGATCCGTTCCAGATGCGGGTATTTCATGATGGCGACCTTGTCAAAGCCGGGCATCACCTCGCCCATATCCTTGAAGCTGGCCCTGAGCGCGCCAAGGGTTTGCATGTCGGTGCCGGGGCGCATGTATTCGTCGTGATCCAGGATTGGCAGGCCGTTTTGGTCAAGGATCGGGATGATCGAATTGGCGAAACGGTTGTCTTTCCAGGCAGCCTCCGCGCGGTTCTGGCTCTCGACCGCGAGCGCGTCGGCCTGCTCGCGACTGAAGCCGTATTCAGTGGCGATCAGATCGGCCGAGATACCTTGGGGTATGAAATAGGTTTTCATCGCGACGGTGGGGTCAACTGCAATGGCGGCACCATCACTGCCCATAGCGACACGGCCCATCATTTCGACGCCGCCCGCAACATAGGCTGAACCAGCGCCCCCCTTGATCTGGTTGGCGGCGAGGTTAACGGCTTCCATGCCGGATGCACAAAAGCGGTTGATCGCAAGGCCCGGCACCTGTTCGTCAAAATCAGACGCCAATACGGCGGTGCGGGCAAGGCAGCCACCCTGTTCCTTGACTTGGGTGGCATTGCCCCAGATCACATCCTCGATCGCTTTGGTATCCAGATTGTTCCGCGCCTTGATCGCGTTCAGGATTTGGGCGGACAGGCGCACGGCGGTGACTTCGTGCAGGGCACCGTCTTTGCGGCCTTTGCCACGGGGGGATCGAACGGCGTCGTAGATATAGGCTTCGGTCATGTTATGACTTCCTTTTTATTTCGTAAATTTCACCATCTACTGCCGAAGAGATATCAAGTATCGTTTCCGCCATAGACGTTAGTTTTTCTTCATCCATTTGTAAGATGCTAGCCTGTGCATCGCCGATTTCAGAATTAGAGTTTTGGTACATCTCGTTCCTTAAGCGGTGGGCCTGAGAGCCAATGTCCGCAGAGATATCTGTAAACTCTGAAATGGCGATGGTTCCAAACCCTTCATCATAAGCTTCTGGTAGGCGCTCCCGTAAAGTGCCGGTACCTAGTGTTAGGATTGCAATGGTTCGTTCCATCCGTTCTTGAATGTATGCGTGTGACATTACCCTCTCCTTCTCTAATAATATGAGGTGAGGCGATGTTACATCGAGAGTGGCATGATGCGTATGCACAGAGAATTCCACCTTTTCTATTAAGCGCGATCAGCGGGGCTGCCGGGCATCAGATCATAGGGGKRTTTCCAGCCRGGCRKKKYGCTGATGCGGGTCAGCCAGGYGTCRATRTGGGGCCASTCWGTGCGGTYRAAKCCAAAYKSTTCGGGRTARTAGAGGTATCCGCAGCAGGTTAGGTCAGCGATGGTCATATGATCGCCGACGATCCAGTCGCGGCCATTGAGATGGGCGTTCAAAGTGGCGTAGGCGGCTTTTAGGCGGGCTTGGGTGAAGGGGATCACGCCCTCTGGTTGCTTGTCTTTGGGCAGGAAGTGGATCAGGAAACGGGTCATGCCTGCGGGAGACGAGAGTTTGTGGTTGTCCCACAATATCCAGCGCAATATTTCGCGCCGCTCGGTGCTGTCTTTACCGCCCAGCTTGCCGGATTTTTCAACGACATAATCCTGAATGGCACCGGATTGGGTGAGGGTCAGGTCGCCATCGATTAGGGCTGGCGCTTCGCCCATCACGTTTAGGGCGCGAAATTCGGGGCTGCGGGCCTCGCCGCCGAAGAAATCAACATATATCGGCTCCCAGTCCAGCCCTGACAATTCAAGTGCAAGGGCTGCTTTGTAGGAATTGCCGCTTTCGCCAAAACAATAAAGCTGGAGTGTCATATTAGACCTTTCGCTATTTGCCCTACCGGCCCAACCGGGGGTTTCACCCCCGGACCCCCAAGGTATTTAGAAAAAGAAGARGGGGGGCAGTAAGGAAGTATTAAGGTTAATGAGCCTAGGGTGGTTGTGCGGTACAGGCTGAGGAGCCGATGGCCGTAAAAGGAGAAGACCCCGCGACACCCCGCCTTATGGGCCGGTTGAAGCGGGGTCACTTTCGTTTCCGCTTCTTCTTTTTCTAAATACCTCTGCCGGAGGCGATCCGGCATTTTCCCCCATAGATACGTCACCGTTTACGTGCCTCCAGTTCGGAATTGAACAGGCGCAAACGGTGGGTCAGGTTGTCCTCGTCAATCACGCTGGTGAAGTTTTCAAACAGAAAGGACAGGGCCTCGCCCTCGTCCAGTCCCGCCTCTTTCGAGAAGCGTTTCAAGCGGCGGTAGCCGTCTTCTGTCATGGCGACCGGAAACCGGCGGGTCAGGCGCAGGCGTTTGGGCATTATGTCTCCCGTAATTCGATGGGGTGGCTTTCGCACCCCATATGCGAAAGTCACCAGCCGTGAGTGCTCCTCCCTTGGAGCAATTTCTACCAGTTTAGAACGCTTCGGCGTCCAGCGCCATAACCGTATCCGACCCTGACTGAATGCGCGCCAGATGCATGCCTGTGGCGGGCAGGTGGCGGGCCATATAGTAGCGCCCTGTGGTGAGTTTGGTTTCATAAAACGCGGTGTCGGAGGCCCCAGTGGCTAGTGCTGCGTTGGCGGCTTTGGCCATCCGCGCCCACATCAGCCCCAGACAGGTATGGCCGAACAGGTGCATGAAGTCATTCGAGCCTGCAAGCGCGTGGTTTGGATTCGCCATGCCGTTCTGCATGAAATACATCGCCGCCGCCTGCAAATCCTTGCTGGCCTGTTTCAAGGGCTCAAGGAAGTCGGCCTTTAGCGCCCCGTCAGCCTCGTTTTCCTTGATAAAGGTTTTGACTATTTCAAAGAACGCCATCACATGTTTGCCGCCATCCAGCGCCAGTTTGCGTCCGACCAAATCGAGCGCCTGAACGCCGTTGGCACCCTCGTATATCTGGGTGATACGGGCGTCGCGCACAAACTGGCTCATGCCGTGTTCTTCAATATAGCCGTGGCCGCCGAACACCTGCTGGGCCTGCACGGTCATATCGAATCCTTTGTCAGTCAAAAACCCCTTCACAACCGGGGTCATCAGGGACACCAGCCCGTCGGCGTCTTTATCGCCAGCGCGGTGCACCTGATCAATCAGGCTTGCGCTCCAGAGCAGGAATGCGCGCCCCCCCTCGACAAAGCTTTTCTGGTCCATCAGGTTACGGCGTACGTCGGGGTGCACGATGATCGGATCAGCCGGGCCGTCGGGGTTTTTCACGCCCGTCACATCGCGCCCTTGCAAACGATCCTTGGCGTAGATCACTGCATTCTGGTAGGCAGCTTCGGCTTGCGCCAACCCTTGCATGCCAACCCCGATGCGAGCTTCGTTCATCATGGTGAACATGGCGCGCATACCTTTGTGTTCCTCGCCCAATAGGTAGCCAACCGAGTCATTATAGACCATCACGCAAGTGGCGTTGGCGTGGATGCCCATCTTTTCCTCGATGCTGCCGACCGACACGCCATTGGCCGCACCCAGAGTGCCGTCATCGTTAACAATGTATTTTGGCACGATGAACAGGGAAACGCCTTTGATTCCTTCAGGCCCGCCCGCGATTTTGGCCAGCACCAGATGGATGGTGTTGTCCGACAGATCATGGTCCCCCGCCGAAATAAAGATCTTCTCGCCGGTGATTTTATAGCTGCCGTCGCTTTGTGGATCGGCCTTGGTGCGCATCAGGCCCAGATCGGTGCCGCAATGGGATTCCGTCAGGTTCATCGTGCCGGTCCATTCGCAGGACACCATTTTGGGCAGGAATTTAGCCTTTTGCGCGTCCGTGCCGTGGGCATGGATCGCCGAATAGGCCCCGTGGGTCAGGCCCTGATACATGGTGAACGCCTGATTGGCACCCGAGAAGATTTCGCCAACTGCCGTGCCCAACACATAGGGCATATTCTGGCCACCATATTCGGGGTCGCAATCCAGCCCCGTCCAGCCGCCCTCTTTCATCACCTCAAAGGCTTGCTTGAACCCTTTGGGGGTTGTCACCAGACCGTTTTCAAATGTGCAGCCCTCTTGATCGCCCGACGCGTTGATCGGCGCGATCACCCCGCTTGCCACTTTGCCGGCCTCTTCCAGAACCGCCGCCGTAAAATCGGCTTCCAGCTCGTCATATCCCTGTATGTCGCTGGTGCTGACGCCCAGCAAATCATGCAGGATAAATTGAATGTCTTTGACGGGTGCGGTGTAGCTGGGCATGGTTGSGTATCCTTAATTGTTATTCTGCGGCACGCAGTTCAAATGAGGCGAGTCTCTCGGCACCCCATTTGATGTGTTTCTTCAAGTCGACAATCGCTTCGCCCAATTCTTCAAACTGATGTTCCATTGCAGCCAGACGCAAGCATGCCTGCTCATAAGAGCGGGCCAGTTGTGTTTTGCCCTTGTCTCCCACATCATAAAGATCCAGCAATTGACGGGATTCTTCCAGACTGAAGCCAAATCGTTTGGCACGCAATATCAGTGTTAGCCTTGCGCGTTCACGTTTGGTAAATAGCCGCTTTTGTCCTTCGCGGATTGGCGAAAGAAGCTCTTTGGATTCATAAAATCGTAGTGTGCGGGCTGTTRCATCAAACATGTCGCACATCTGTCGAATTGTCATTGTGTCATCGTCTTTCATGGCGCACTCCTAATATGGCCCTCGTTACTGGTCAGGACATGCGGTGCGCCGTAACACCTTACAACCATGCTTGACGTAAAGGTAAACGTGACGTGACGTCAAAAGCAAAGTGACGAAACGTCAGGAAAGTTGACGTAGGGTCAGACGAAAGAAAATTATGCAGGCGATTTTCAGGTCTTCGGTCCGGGGTAAGGTATTCCATACCTTATTTTACAGGCGTTAACGTATCAGCAGCCTTATCGCGCAATTGTTGTAGTTCTGAAATTGATTCGTCGAGCTGTTGGCGTTGCTTGCCCAACTCGTCCAGTTGGCGGTCTGCCTGCTCCACCCAGATCTCCAATTGTGCCTCGGTGCCCTTTTGCTCATAAATCTCGAGCCATTGGCGGATTTCCTCAAGCGAGAAGCCAAAGCGCCGACCGCGCAGGATCAGCACCATGCGCGCAGTTTCGCGTGCACCATAGCTGCGGGTGCGGCCGTTTTTGTCGGGGGTCAGCAGTTCAATGTATTCGTAATACCGCAATGTGCGCGGGGTCACGTCGAAACGTGCGCACATCTCTTTGAAGGTTAATTGGGTATCAGACATCCGGCGGGTTCTCGTTCATAGTTAAGAACAAGTTAACCGCAACGCATTATTGTTGCAATTGTTTCAATTCATAAACCCGGGGGCGAAGAAATGAAACAGATAGGCGATCAGGATAGCAGGCAAAGCCGAATAAATCGTGGCCATCATTGCCACCCTGGGATTAAGGGCAATAGCGGGGAACAAAGCGTCGCCATCATTTGAAATTGCGTTGCCCATTAGCGCTGCGAACGGAACCAGCCCGTTGATATAGAGCGTCGTGACCAATATCTGAGGCCCGCAGCCCGGGACGAACCCGATCAGAATGGCGATCAGCGGCAGTAATAGCGCGACCGAGGAGAACATTGCTTCAAGGTCTAGCCCCGTATAAATCACGGTATAGTCATAGGCCAGATAGGCGCCGATCACCCAGACTGCGATAAAACTGGTCTCTTCGGCCATGCGGGTAACTGGTGAGTCCTTTGTATTGCTCATGGCCTGCAAGTTTGAGGTGGACCAGACCAGTAGGCCGATAGAAATGCCTGCCAGCCCGACCCAGAGCATGAAATCACCGTATACCGCGTCCAGATCAACCTGCGCCAATTGTGATATGCCGATTACAAGGCCGGGAATGGCAATCGCAAGGTAAAGGTAATCTTTGGCACGGGTGCGTCCGATGAGGGGGGCTAACTCGCATTGGCCAGATGTATCGGGCTGCACGCCGCCA
Organism: Marinosulfonomonas sp.; assembly: GCA_002732995.1. Taxonomy (GTDB): domain Bacteria; phylum Pseudomonadota; class Alphaproteobacteria; order Rhodobacterales; family Rhodobacteraceae; genus Profundibacter. The sequence goes on from NVTS01000015.1 coordinate 9,328, forward strand.
ATTTTTAGGGCGTCGATGATCCAGCCGGTTGTTACGCCTGCTGCAAGCGATAGCGGTAGCACCACAAGTGCTGCGTCGGGGCGTGTGGCAATCAGCAGGAAGGCGGCATCGCCCATGGTGGCCGTCAATGCTGCAACAACGGCACCAAATCCGACATTGCCCGAGGAATAGGCGGCAACCACAATCACGGCACCGCCACAGCCAGGGGTTGCCCCCAGAATAGAAGCCAACGGCACTTGATACCCTTTGGCATTGCGCAATGCGTCGCCAATGTTGAATTTGAACAGCCGTTCAGCGCCGTAAAACAGCATCAATGTGGCCGCAACAAAGCCTGCAACCTGCACATAGGCGTCGACCATCAGGCTGCGAGTCAACGGCCCCAATTCGCCAGGCGCGACCGCCAAGGCGAAATAGATCAGCACAACAAGCAGGCGTTTCATACGGAACGGGCCGAGTTTGTCCTTGGCCACGAATGGCGAAGGAAGGAGGGCTTGGGGCGTTGTTGTCGGGTGCATGTCTAGTCCTGCAATTGCGAATTATTCTTAATTGCAATAAATAACACTTGCGGCGTGTTTGGCAAGGGCCAATAACAAGATGTGAACACAAGTTTGGAAAGAAACCGCGCATGCCAGATTCAAGAGTAGCCCAGATCAAACAGGTTTTTGCCGCCATGCCGCATTTTCAGGCGCTGGGCATGGAGGTGGGCGAGATTGGTGATGGCAAGGCCGAGATTTCGATGGCCTATAACGAGCGCTTCATCGGCGACCCCGAAACCGGGGTGATTTCGGGCGGAGCGGTTTCGGCCTTGATGGATACCAGCAGCGGGGCGGCAGTGATGTGCCATCCAACCGGCACCATGGGCACAGCGACGCTGGATTTGCGCATTGACTATATGCGCCCCGCAACCCCGGGCCAGCGGATCACGGCGCGGGCCGAATGTTACCATGTGACGCGCTCGGTGGCCTTTGTGCGGGCCACGGCGACCGACGAGGACACATCACGCCCCGTCGCCGCGGCGACAGGCACCTTTACCATTCAGCGCGAAGAGGGGCTGTTGAAATGAGCCACCCTCTTGAACCTGGGCCCCATGAATCTGTGCAAGTGATCAAACAACGGCGCGATGCCGCACTGACATCTCTGGTCAACGGGGTGCCATATATCAGTTTTCTCGGGGTGAAGTTTGATCGTCGCGGGGACGAGCTGACAGCGGTGTTGCCGTTTGACGATAAGCATATCGGCAACCAGATGTTACCGGCACTTCACGGTGGGGCGACGGCGGCGTTTCTGGAAATCTCGGCGGTGATCGGCCTAAGCTGGAAAATGCTGTGGAATGATATTGAAAGCGGTGAGATGGCGGCGGGTATTGCGCTGCCACGGTTGCCCAAAACCATTGATTTCACCATTGATTATCTGCGCACTGGCCTGCCACGCGACGCCTATGCGCGGGCGCGGGTGAATAGATCGGGGCGGCGCTATGCGTCGGTGCATGTCGAGGCGTGGCAGGACAATCGCCAGCGTTTGTTTGCACAGGCCACGGGGCATTTCCTGATGCCGCAACGCGGTGAGTGACGCTGCGGGTTCGCTGACACACTCTCGCGTTCTGAAAATTGCTTTTCCGATTGTGTTGGCCAATGCCACTGTGCCGATACTGGGGCTGGTAGATACCGGGGTTGTCGGGCAGTTGGGGCAGGCCGCGCCCATTGGGGCAGTCGGGATTGGCGCTATCATCCTGACCGGAATTTACTGGCTGTTCGGCTTTTTGCGGATGGGCACCACCGGGATGGTGGCACAGGCTCTTGGGGCGGGGGACCGCACCGAGGTTGTGGCGCTGCTGGTGCGGGCCTTGATTATCGGCTTTGGTATGGGGCTGTGTATCGTTGCTGTGCAGGCGCCGCTGATTTGGGGTGCGTTCCGGGTATCGCCTGCTTCAAACGAGGTCGAGGATATGGCGCGCCAGTATATGCAGATCCGCATTTGGTCCGCCCCCGCAACGATCGCGCTATACGGTATTACCGGCTGGTTGATCGCACAGGAGCGCACCCGGGCTGTGCTGGTGCTGCAATTGTGGATGAACGGGCTGAACATCGGGTTGGATCTGTGGTTTGTGTTGGGGCTGGGCTGGGGCGTTCCCGGGGTGGCGTTTGCCACATTTTTAGCCGAATGGAGCGGGTTGGCGCTGGGTCTCTGGCTGTGTCGCCCGGCCTTTGCCGGACGGATGTGGCGCAATTGGCGGGTGGTATTTGACAGGACGCGGCTAAGGGCGATGGCGCTGGTGAACGGCGACATTATGATCCGGTCACTGTTGTTGCAGGCTATTTTCATATCATTCCTGTTTTTCGGCGCTGGATTTGGCGATGTGACCTTGGCCGCCAACCAGATATTGGTGCAGTTTCTGGAAATCATCGCAACCATGCTGGATGGTTTTGCTTTTGCCGCCTCAAGTCTGGTTGGGCAGGCAATGGGTGCAAGAGAGCGGATCGCATTGCGCCGCAGTGTGGTGTTAAGCAGCCTGTGGGGATTGATCTGTGTTGCCGGATTGGCGGTCGCATTCTGGCTGTTTGGCGAGGTAATTATCGACTGGTTGACCACATCGGATGAGGTGCGCCGCGAGGCACGGGTATATCTGGGATACGTGATTATCGCGCCGCTGTTGGGGTTTGCGGCGTTCATGCTGGACGGGATATTCATTGGTGCGACGCGCACAAAGGATATGCGAAACATGATGATACTGTCGTTTATCGTTTATGCCGCGTCGGTTGCCGTACTGATGCCGATTTACGGCAACCACGGGCTGTGGGTCGCTTTGCTGATCTCGTTTGTGGCGCGCGGGGTGACGCTTGCGTGGCGGTATCCGGCGTTGGAGGCGCGGGCGGGGTAGAAGATTCTATGCCTGCAACGCGGATATTCGGGCGAAGAAGAAACCTATAAAATGTCGAGCACGGATTCCGGTGGGCGGCCCAAGGCGGCTTTGTTGTTGGCAAGGACCACGGGGCGCTCGATCAGTTTGGGGTTTTCGGCCATCGCATTGATTAGGGCGTCATTATCCGCGTCTTTCAGGCCCAGTTCTTTATAGAGCATTTCGCCCGTACGGATCAGGGCAGAGGCAGGAATGTTCAGCAGGGCCAGCACGGCACGAATTTCGTCCGCCGTGGGGGCGTTGTCCTGATAGAGGCGGATTTCTGGCGTTATGCCTGCCCCTTGGATCAAACCCAGCGTGGCGCGGGATTTCGAGCAGCGGGGGTTGTGCCAGATCGTGGTCATAGCCAGTCCTTACATTTGGTGCCAACCGCGTCGGCAATGTTGGTGTGGCCGTCGCGGACCAGCAATTCATCGAGGCCTTTGGTGATTTCAGTGACCAGCGACAGCCCTTGATAGATCATTGCCGAATAGAGTTGCACGGCGCAAGCTCCGGCGCAGATTTTGGCGTAGGCCTGTTCGGCCGAGCCGATGCCGCCAACCCCGATCAGCGGGATTTTGCCATCGGTCAGAACGCTGAGTTGGGCGAGGATGCGGGTGGATGCCTCGAACAGCGGCGCGCCGGAGAGACCGCCAGCCTGATCGCGGTGCGGGCTGGTGAGGCCGTCGCGCGACAGGGTGGTATTGGTGGCGATGATCGCGTCAATGCCGGTGTTGGCGGCGGCCTCGGCGATTTCCGCCAGTTCCTGTTCCGTTAGATCAGGCGCGATTTTCAGGAATACGGGGATCGGGCGGGCAAGGGCGGAACGGGTGTCCATTACGCCGTTCAGCAGGGCCGTTAGCGCTTCTTTGCCTTGCAGCTCGCGCAGTTTCTCGGTGTTGGGCGAGGACACGTTAACGGTGGCGAAATCCAGATGCGGGGCGCAGTGGGCCAGCACAGTGGCGAAATCGGCGGCGCGATCTTCGCTGTCTTTGTTGGCACCAAGGTTCAGGCCGATCACAGCGTCTTTCGGGCGGTTTGCCAGCCGCGCGTTGATCGCCTCCATGCCGTCGTTGTTAAAGCCGAAGCGGTTGATCACGGCGGCGTCTTCAGTCAGGCGAAACAGGCGGGGTTTCGGGTTGCCGGGTTGGGCGCGCGGGGTGGCGGCGCCGACCTCTATAAAGCCGAAACCGGCACGCGACAGGGGCGCAAGGGCGGTGGCGTTTTTATCAAATCCAGCCGCAAGGCCAACGGGGTTTGGCAGGGTTAGCCCCGCGATTGTGGTTTGCAGGCGCGGGGTGGTGAAGGGGCCGGACAGGGGGGCAAACCCGCTGGCAAGTGCCTTGAGCGACAAGGCATGGGCGCGTTCGGGATCAAGGCGGTGCAGAGCGGCAATACCAAGGCGTTCAAGCAGGTTCATTTCACGCCTTTCGGGATTATGTATYTGCCACCGCGCACCAGCACGGGTTCGGACCAGAGCACCTCGTCCATGCGCAGTTTGCAGTTATAGAGCACTGGGGTCGGATCATCACGATACGCCCCTTCCCATTCWAGATCATCCCCCATTGCATCGGCGTCAAAGGCGGCMATTGTCATGCCAAGGCGAATGGCGTTTTCCAGATTGCCCATGCGCAAGATCTGGGTTGCGGTTTCCAGATAGATATAGCCGTTATAGATATCATTCGGATTGCCACCCGTTTCGCCGTCCAGCGGCATCGTGCCCCAAATGCGTGACTGGAGGGTTTTGCAAACCTGCATGGTCAGATCATTTCATCGGGGAATGTGAAGGCGCCGTTTACGCATGTCAGCGGTTTGGCCCAGAGCGCCTCGGAGCSCTGCAAGGGTCGATACAGGTGCGGGAACAGATCGCCACCACGCGAGGGTTCCCATTTCAAGGCGTCGCCCATTTGATCGGCTTCAAACGCGACCAGCATCAACCTGTCAATACCGGCGAAGTATTTGGCAGCGGTAACGCCCGCCTGTTGGGCGGTCGAGAAATGGATAAAGCCATCGGCCAGATCAATCGGGGCACCAAGGGTTTCGCCTGATGCGTCCAGTTCCGCCCACTCGGGCCCAAGGAATATTTTGTAAATCTGCATGGAGGTGACATGCCTTGCCAGCGCAAAATCGTCAAGGCTTTGACTCTTGCCATAGACATCGCCACGATGCGGCATGATTCAAATAATCCAACAGGGGGATTCCCGATGCTAACTCGTATGATCTTGAAAACCACGGCGGCTGCCGCTGCCTTAACATTTGGCGCTGGCATGGCCATGGCGGACTATACGCTGACCATTTTGCACACCAATGATTTCCATTCACGGTTCGAGCCGATCAGCAAATACGATTCGGGCTGTTCCGCGGAGGATAACGCCGAGGGCAAATGCTTTGGCGGCTCGGCACGTCTGATCACGGCTGTGGCCGAGGCGCGCGCGCGCTCTAACAATTCGATCCTTGTTTCGGGGGGCGACCAGTTCCAGGGCTCGCTGTTTTACACCTACTACAAGGGTAAAGTCGCTGCCGAGATGATGAACAAAATGGGCTATGACGCGATGACCGTGGGCAATCACGAGTTTGACGACGGCCCGGAAGTTTTGCGCGGCTTYATGGATGCGCTKRATTTCCCSRTSSTGATGTCSAACGCSGATKWYWSYGGYGARRAAMTGCTGGCGGGYAAGCTSGCSAAATCGRYSGTGATCGARMRRGGYGGCGARAARMTSGGCMTSATMGGYYTGACRCCACAAGRYACGGAYGAGCTGGCCAGCCCYGGTCCGAACGTGATTTTCACCGATCCGGTGGGCGCGGTTCAAGCCGAAGTTGACAAACTGACCGCCGAGGGTGTRAACAAGATCATCGTTCTGTCGCATTCGGGCTATGTGGTGGATCAAAAGGTGGCGGCCCAAACCATCGGTGTGGATGTGATCGTGGGTGGGCACTCCAACACCTATTTGTCCAACACGTCTGATCGCGCCAAAGGGCCGTATCCGACGATGGTTGGCAGCACCGCGATTGTGCAGGCCTATGCCTATGGCAAGTTTCTGGGCGAATTGAACGTCACCTTTGATGACGAGGGCAACATCACCGAAGCGGTGGGCGAGCCGATTGTCATGAGCGGAGAAGTGGCCGAGGATGCTGATACCAAAGTGCGGATTGCTGAACTGGCTATTCCGCTGGAAGAAATCCGTCAGTTGGTTGTGGCGCAGGCGTCAGCGCCGATTGATGGCAATCGCGACAACTGCCGCACCAAGGAATGCGAGATGGGCAATCTGGTGGCCGACGCGATGCTGGATCGGGTCAAAGATCAGGGCGTTACCATTTCGATTGCCAACTCGGGCGGTATCAGATCATCGATTGACGCGGGCGAAGTGACCATGGGCGAAGTGCTGGGCGTGCTGCCGTTCCAGAACACGCTGTCGACCTTCGAGATTTCCGGCGCGGGCGTGATTGCGGCGCTTGAAAACGGTGTCAGTCAGGTGGAAGAGGTCAAAGGCCGCTTTCCGCAAGTTGCCGGTATCAAGTTCACTTGGGACGCCAGCGTTGCGCCGAATGAGGGCCGGATTGTTGAAGTGATGGTTGCCGATGGCGATGGCTGGGTGGCGATTGACCCTGCCAAGATATATGGCGTGGTGACCAACAACTATGTGCGCGGCGGTGGCGATGGCTATAAAGTATTCGCAACCGACGGTATGAATGCTTATGATTTCGGCCCTGATCTGGCTGATGTGATGGCGGAGTATTTGGCCGCGAAGGGTGGCTATACGGCCTATATGGACGGACGCATTACGCAGAAATAATGCTGTGATAAATGAGAGGGAAAGGCGCACCTTCTGGGGGTGCCTTTTTCATTTTTCCTTCGGCGAAGGCATTTAAGAAAAGAAGAAGGGGCGGCGGCATGTGTGGGTGATTTGCGATGTTGATGCTGCTGGATGATCTGGCACGGATGTTTGCCACATTGCCCGCCAATGATTTGCCGTTTTCGCCGAATTGCAACATTTGTCCGACCGATAACGTGTCCGTTGTGATGCATCGGGACCGGAGCTGATTGAGCCAATCAAGACCTGATATTTTTGCCGCCAAACAGCATGCCAAGCAGGCTCGCCAACCCGACTGCCGGTAGATACATCAGAAAAGCATCCATGCGGCCGATGTCGTTTAGCGCGACCGGTCCGAACCAGTCGCCAAGCTGTTGATGGGCCACCAGCATAAATACCGTGCTGATCGGAATGCACAGCACTACAGAAGAAGGCCATTTGATCAAAAACCCGACGAATATATTCAACCCGATGATCATGCCAAAGGACTTTATCACCTCGACCGTCGTGTCAATCGTTTGCTGTGCGAGGTTTTCGACCCCGCTGCGCGTATAGGGGATGGTGATGGAAATCAGAACCAGCGACAGGACCAGATAGGTTACAACGGCGCGTTTCCGGGTCATTTAAGGAGCCTTTGGCGGGTGTTTCTGGCGGTTTATCATGGAATAAATGCGGGTTTGGAAATGCACAATAGCGCGGCCTAAATTCTATCAGTGATCCTTGACCATCTGGCGGTATTGAAATAGATGCACACTTATTATGGCGGGTATGGTGAAATGGTATCATACGAGTTTTCCAAACTTAAGGCGCGGGTTCGATTCCCGCTACCCGCTCCAAATCCCCACAACTTGCCGTCCTGTGACCATCCACCACTTGTTGAAGGGGGCCCAAACCAGTAAGACGCAACCGTTAAGTACCAATAGGGATGGCGGAAATGGCGCGGAATAATACTCCTGAAATGGAAAATCGCGATAAATCAAAGAAGGTTGGCGCTTTGTCCGGCCTGATCCCGTTTTTACGCCCCTACAAGCACATGGTTATCCTGTCTGTTATGGCGCTGATGTTCACCGCGGCGATTTCGTTGAYSYYRMSRYWGGMMGTGYKSSKSGYYAKYRMCGSGYYKKSYKWGSAKAMCRCMKCMMNGCTGKWTSARYAYKKTSKYKYKRMYYTSSRYRTYKYSGMRSMYYTGGCCGTTGGCACGGGCTTGCGATACTATCTGGTGACGCGGCTGGGCGAACGGGTGGTTGCGGATATTCGCAAGGCGGTGTTTGAACGGGTGATCACCCTCAGCCCTGCGTTCTATGAGCGGATCATGACAGGCGAAATCCTGTCGCGGATCACCACAGATACCACGGTGATCCAGTCGGTGATCGGGTCCTCCGTATCGGTGGCCCTGCGCAATGTGTTGCTGTTGTTCGGCGGTATGGCGTTGATGCTGTTTACCAGCGCCAAGTTGACTGGCCTGGTTCTGCTGATCGTGCCCGTGATCATCGTACCAATCATCGTTCTGGGGCGCCGGTTGCGTAAACTYAGCCGTGAAAATCAGGACTGGATTGCCGCCAGCTCGGGCTCGGCCTCCGAGGCGTTAAGCTCGGTTCAAACGGTGCAGGCCTTCACCCAAGAGGCCGCCACAACGCATGCATTTGATGAGGTGACCGAGAAGGCATTTGTATCTGCCCGCAAACGCATCGGCACCCGCGCTGTGATGACGGTAATCGTAATTTTCCTTATATTTTCAGGGGTTGTCTGGGTTTTGTGGATCGGCGCGCGTGATGTGCAGACCGAAGTTATGACCGCAGGTCAACTGGTGCAATTCCTGATCTATGCGATTTTGGTGGCTGGCGCGGTTGGTGCGCTCTCGGAAATCTGGGGCGAATTGCAACGCGCGGCGGGGGCGACCGAGCGTTTGGTCGAACTGTTACAGACCGACGATAGCGTGGTTGATCCGGCACAGCCTGTGGCCCTTGCGGCAAGCCCCAAAGGGGCGATCGATTTTGATGACGTGACATTTTTCTACCCCGCGCGCCCGAAACATGCGGCGCTAAAGGGCGCCAGCGTATCGATTAAACCCGGGGAAACCGTGGCGTTGGTTGGCCCGTCTGGGGCTGGTAAATCCACGATTATCCAGTTGCTGTTGCGCTATTATGATCCACAAAAAGGCAGCATCAGCATTGATGGTGTGGAGCTGCGCAAAATGGAGCGCGGCGCGTTCCGGCAAGCCATTTCTGTGGTGCCGCAGGATCCGGTGATCTTTGCCACTTCGGCACTGGAGAATATCCGGTTTGGCCGCCCTAGTGCGACGGACGCGGAGGTGGAAGMSGCYGCMRMSSYSSMMSMCGCGCATGATTTTCTGACGGCGCTGCCGGACGGATACGGCACTTATGTTGGCGAGCGTGGCGTGATGCTGTCGGGCGGGCAAAAGCAGCGCATCGCCATCGCGCGGGCGGTTTTGCGTGACGCGCCGATCCTGCTGCTGGACGAGGCGACATCGGCGCTGGATGCCGAAAGCGAACGCGCGGTGCAGAAAGCGGTCGAGATGATGGCGGCGGACCGCACCACCCTGATCGTGGCGCACCGTTTGGCGACGGTAAAGAAAGCCGACCGAATTCTGGTGTTTGACGAGGGCCAGATTGTGTCTGAGGGCACGCATCAGGAACTGGTTGCCGAGGGCGGGATATATGCCCGCCTTGCCAAGCTGCAATTCACCGATGGTTTGGCCGCAGAATAAGTTTTTCGCGTGTTTTGCTTGCACACAGCCTGATTTCCGTTCACCCTGCTTACGCAAAGAAACTTGCCAAAGTGCAAGAAAGGGAGGACGATATGACACGTTTCGCAACATTGGCCGATTGTAAGGCCATCGAGAAAGAAAGTGCTTGGGAAGACCGAGATCTGCCCAAGACGATGTACCAGTTTCTAACAAAAACCACCGAGGCGCATGGCAATCGCAATGCGCTAAGCTATCAGATCACCTCTGGCCCAACTGATAAGGCCGAGACCCTGACGTGGCGGGCGCTGCACACCAAAGTGACGCAAACCGCGAATATGTTTCGTGGCATGGGCATCGGCGAGGATGATGTGGTTGCCTATCTTTTGCCCAACGCAAACGAGACGGTTTTTGCCCTTCTGGGCGGCATGACTGCCGGTATTGTGAACCCGATCAACCCGCTGCTGGACGCCGAACAAATCGCGTCTATTCTGCGGGAAACCAATGCCAAGGTGTTGGTAACACTGAAAAGTTTTCCAAAAACCGATGTTGCACAAAAGGCCGCTGAAGCGGTGGCATTGGCCCCGAATGTGAAAACCATCGTCGAGGTGGATTTACTGCGCTATCTGGTGCCACCCAAGAAATGGATCGCCGGATTGATCCGGCCCAAAAACCCGGTGACCCACAGCGCACGGGTGGTCAATTTCACCAAGGAAATGTCGCGCCAGAACACCACGCTGGATTTCGCTGATTCCGAAGGCGACCGCGTGGCGGCCTATTTCCACACCGGCGGCACCACAGGCATGCCCAAAGTGGCACAGCACAAATATTCCGGCATGATTTATAATGGCTGGCTGGGTGAAAAACTGTTGTTTGACGAGCAGGACGTTTTGATCTGCCCATTGCCGCTGTTTCACGTCTTTGCGGTGCATGTTGTGCTGATGTCGGTCATCGCATCGGGGGCGCATGTGGTGTTTCCAACGCCGCAGGGCTATCGCGGCGAAGGGGTGTTCGATAATTTCTGGAAGTTGATCGAACGCTACAAAGTGACCTTTGTCATCAGCGTGCCCACGGCCATTTCGGCCCTGATGCAGCGGCCGATTGATGCGGATGTATCCAGCCTGAAGATTGCGTTTTCCGGCTCGGCCCCTTTGCCGATCGAGCTGTATAACAGATTTGAAAAAGCCACCGGCGTGAACCTGATCGAGGGTTACGGGTTGACCGAGGCAACCTGCCTTGTGTCGATCAATCCGGTGGATGGGGAGAAAAAGATTGGTTCGGTCGGTTTGCCATTCCCGCACACCGATGTGCGCATTCTGAACTGTGATGATGATGGCAGCATCATCAACGAATGTGCTGTTGACGAGGTCGGCGAGATATGTGTCTCCAATCCGGGGGTTTTCCCCGGGCATACCTATACCGAGGCCCCGAAAAACGTGGGCCTGTTTGCCGATGAGAAATATCTGCGCACGGGTGATCTGGGCCGGATTGACGAGGATGGGTATCTGTGGATCACCGGCCGCGCCAAAGATCTGATCATTCGTGGCGGCCAYAATATYGACCCSGCCGMGATYGAGGASGCGCTKSYSKSCCATCCSGCSGTKGCCTTTGCCGGYGCSATYGGCCAGCCCGATAGTTTTGCCGGCGAATTACCCTGTGTTTATGTCGAACTGGTTGACGGGGCCGAGGTGAGCGTTAAGGAACTGATCGCCCATGCCAACGAGCATGTGCATGAACGGGCAGCACAGCCCAAGCATCTGGAAATCATGGATGAATTGCCAAAAACTGCTGTAGGCAAGGTGTTTAAACCCGAGCTGCGTAAAATGGCAATTACGCGGATATACAATGCAGCCCTAAGCAAAGCAGGCCATGCCGCCGAGGTGACGCGGGTTGTTGACAGTAAAAAACGCGGCCTTGTGGCCCAAATCACCCGAACCGGTGATGTGGATGAAGAGGCGGTGATGCATCTGCTGGGTGAATTCACACGGCCTTGGGAATGGGTCGAGTAGCAATGCTATTTGGATAGACGTAACGAAAAAGGGCGGCCCCGTGCAGGAGCCGCCCTTTTTCAAACTCTGTAGTCTGGATCAGTTGGTGCAAGGGATTGGAATTTCAACCACTTCCGAGCCGCGCCGTGTTTTGATCGAACACTCGCGTTCCCGCTCCAGAACAACTCTTTCTTGTGTCACAATGCCCAGCAGATCGTTTTGCGAAACTTCAATAGGACCAACCTCGGATACATCACCGCTGCCCAACAATGACAGGGACAACCGCCCGGACCCTTGTGCTTGTGCAAGGGATGCAACCTGTTGCGGTGTTGCCTCGACTGTGACGGTGCGGGCAATATTCGCGTTGCCGATATCGTCGTCAGCAGATTGGTCAATCGCAATCAGGCGAACGCCGGTTTGGATCAATTTTGTGATATTCCCATCGCTTTCCGAATTTGGCGGGCGACCGGTCCAGTACACATCGATCTGATCGCCAGGGCGTAAGAACCCTGAAACACCGCTGCTGGCATCAACCTTGATTGCAAAGGCACGCATACCGGCGGTCAGGCGGGATGTGATCCCGGCGTCTTTACCTGGTTGTGTGACCTTTAGGGCCAATACCGGCTCGTTTAATTCCATTGTGCGCAATACAGCGCGCAATTTGTCAGATCCCTTGGGGAACAGGTCTTCACCTGGTGTTCCTTCTTCGATCTCGGTTGCCGGAAAGGTGAAAATCCCTTCTGGAATTGCATCAACGGGCCATCTGACCAGACGCACATCGTCTTTTGTCAGGCGCTCGCCGTATTTGATCTGGCGTTTAACCACAAAAACCTGAACCGTATCGACCATGCCATCCGCAAGGGCCTGCAGTTCGGCTGTTTTAGCCTGCGAGGTGCTAATGAACCCCTTGGCCATGTAAACCGCGAAACCGGCCAGCCCAAGACCCAAAATCAGGACCAACCCAAAAACCATCCGCATGATATATCCTTTCGTCTATCGTGCCCCTTGTGCGCTCGACTGCATCGGGGCTTTGAAAATTGCTCAATTACCATCATGCTTCTCAATTGCGGCAAAAGAGTGGACAAAAGGCGGGTTTTCTATGGAATGTTGCCTATTACGGCACAAATCGTTTTGAAAACCAGTTTTCGTTAGAAAGTTGTTGTGAGCTGTGTGGCGCTAAGAAACGATCCGAGGTTGTCCGACTGATCAGTCGCTTTTGAACCAATAACCGCGATAACAGCCAGGCCAAGTCCAACGAGACCAGCGGTTAGAACCACCCAGTCAACGGTGACTGCACCGTCTTCGGATTTCACAAATTCCATAATAGTATTCAACATTTTATTCTCCAGTAGTGTTACCTGTAGCTTCTGTATTCTATGGGTTGAAACTATTTACGTACTGTGGCGAGAATATGGATCGTTCGTGAAAAAATGCAGGCGAGATAACTATTTGTGAGGTTTTACTTGCCCCAAACGAAAAAAGCCGCGCCCGGTTAGGGGCGCGGTTCTTAAACATTTTAAATCTTGCGACTTAGAACGATGTCGAGATTGTTTGTCCCGACAGCTGAGTGCCGATTTTGTTGGTCAGATCTTCGGTGCCGCCTGAAACAACTGACATAACGGCCAGGCCCAGGCCCACGATAGCGGCTGTCAGAACAACCCAGTCAACGGTTACGGCACCAGATTCGTCTGCGGCGAAGTTTTTGATCATATTAAGCATTTTGATAGTCCTTTGTTTACGTTTTGCTCTTTCCACATTCCTTGGCAGACTTCATTGGACCGGCCTCTTGTTGGCCCTCTGTCTACGTCGGGATGGGGATATATAGCCGTTTGATTGGGGCAAGAATTGGGCGCGTATGGTTCAATTTTAAGCTATTGTTAAAAATTAACGTAAGTGGCGTTAATGCTTTGTTATTTAATAATAAAAATATACAAATATATTAAACCCATCTGTTTTGGGTGGCTGAATTACCGTAATTCCGGCAGATTTCCCCGCATAGGTGCGCAATAAACTGGCGTTAAGCACGATTATTTGCGACAATGAGCGTAGTTAATAATAACAGGTATAGTTAATAATACCGAGGCAGAGCAGGAACCCGCATGAAGCGGCGCTTCGTAACAGCAATATCGATAGTCGCAGTGTGTCTGACGGCGGAAGCGATGGCCGAGACGCCATCGCCATACCCGAGCTTTACCTTCAAGCGTGTGGGCGTGCCCGGCAAAGGAACAACCAATCGCATCAAGGTGCAGATAGACCCCGCTGAGCAGTTGGTGCCGGTCAAGGGCGCAACAGATGCCAGCGCCCCCGCCACACCAGACAAAACGCCTGTGCTGACAGGGCTGGAGTGGTATTGGCTGGGCGTCTCCCCGAAATTGGCAGATTCCGGCCCGGGCCGGTTGCGCTATGCGGTTTTGTATCTGGACAAGGCACCGGCTGGCAAAGCGGTGCCAACCCCGCGCTTGCAGCAAATGCAGGATATCGCCAAAGCGCATGGCACTGAAATCCTGAAGGCAACAATTGGCACCGATGTATCGCCGGCGCTGGTTCTGGCGGTGATCGGCATTGAATCTGCGGGCAACAGTGGTGCGGTTAGCGGGGCAGGGGCCACGGGGCTGATGCAGTTGATGCCGGACACAGCCAAACGGTTCGGGGTCGAGGATTCGACAATTGCCACCCAGAACATCAAAGGCGGCGTTGCCTATCTGGACTGGTTGATGGAAAAATTTTACAACGATCCGGTAATGGTGCTGGCCAGCTATAATGCGGGCGAGGGCGCAGTAAAGAAACACGGCGGTGTGCCACCCTATGCCGAAACCCGTGCCTATGTGCCCAAAGTGCTGGCCGCGTGGACCGTAGCGCGTGGATTATGTTTAACGCCGCCCGAACTGGTAACGGACGGCTGTGTGTTTGCAATTAGATCGGTGGCCTCGAAATGAGCGATAATAAACCGTTGGTGCTGGATGTGGATGGCACATTCCTGAAAACCGATATGCTCTTTGAAAATTTCTGGGCTGGTCTGGGGCAAAACCCAATTGCTACGCTAAAGGCGACGTTCAGCCATTTGCGCGACCCCGCCCGCCTAAAGCAAGAACTGGTTAACATAGCTGACCTGCGCACCGACCTGTTGCCGGTGAATGCCCAGATCAAGGCGGTGGCCGATGAAACCTTGGCGTCAGGGCGCGAAGTGGTGTTGGCGTCGGCCTCGGATCAGGCGCTGGTGGCACGGTTGGCACAGGATCACAGGCTAAGTGCACAGATTTATGCCTCTGACGGGGTGACCAATATGAAAGGCGCTGCCAAAGCGGAGGCTTTGGTTAACGCATATGGCGAGGCCGGGTTTCATTATGCCGGAAATGACAAAGTTGACCGCGCCATTTGGGACCATGCGGATGGGGCGCTGATTGTTGGCAAACACGCCGGTATTGCGCGCGATCTTGCGGCTGCGGGCAAACAGGTGGCGCAATATTCCGGCGGCTGGTGCTGGCGCGACCTGATACGCGCCATTCGCCCGCACCAATGGGTCAAAAACATCCTGCTGGTGCTACCGATGATTGCCGCCCATAACTTTGGGCTGCCCACTCTTATGATGGTGCTGCTGGGGATGATTGCGTTTAGCGCCGCAGCCTCGTCTATATATATAGTGAATGATTTGCTGGATCTCGAGGCGGATCGCCTGCATCCAAAAAAACGCCACCGCCCGTTTGCGGCGGGCACGGTGCCGATCGGCGTGGGGATGGTGGCCAGCATCGGGCTGGGGGTTATCGCGCTGGGGGTTGGTGCATATCTCGGTTCTGCCTTCTTGCTGGTGGTCTCAGTCTATATGGTGCTGTCGCTGGCCTACTCGTTACGCCTGAAACGGATGCGCTGGGTGGATATTGCCACATTGGCCAGCCTTTACACCCTGCGCGTGGTGGCGGGGGCGGCGGCCAGCGAGGTGAGTGCCTCGAGCTTTATGCTGATTTTCATCTTTCCGGTTTTCATTTCTCTTGGTTGCGTGAAACGGTTGACGGAATTGACACTGGCCACATCGAATGAGCGTCTGCCGGGTCGCGGATACGGGCGACCGGACCGCGAGGATTTGCTGAATGTGGCAGGTCTTGGCATTGTCGGCGCATTGCTGGTCTTTTTTCTCTACAGTTTTAGCGAACAGGCAACTGAACTTTACCCGATCCGCTGGTTGCTGTGGGCTGGCCTTCTGCCACTGGCGTGGTGGCTAATCCGGATGGTGCGGCTGGGCTATCTTGGTAAACAGGATTACGACCCGATTGTTTTTGCGATGACCGACAAGCGCGGCATCGGCATCCTGATGATCCTGCTGTCGCTGATGTTCTACGCGGCAGGTCTGTGGCAGGACTGGTTCGGGTTTTGAGCGCTGCGGCAAAACTTCCGCTAWMAGGYATYCGCGTKCTKGACGCCTCKACCTTTATTGCWGGSCCGWCCTGTGCSGCSMYGYTGGSYGAATTYGGCGCTGATGTGATYAAGGTYGARCACCCKRWYGGRGGYGATCCSYTGCGCSSSCTYGGYACCRAYAGYGGYWCGGRSGMMSGSTCSCTKYTGTGGCTGAACGAGGGRCGCAATAARCGSWSCGTYACSCTGAAYCTGAAATCSGAACRCGGSGCKGMAATGTTYCGCGATWTGGCGGYSAAAKCGGAYGTKGTGATTGAAAACTTCCGCCCCGGYACGTTTGAYMRSTGGGGTTTGTCGTTTGAAACCCTKCGSRCCGCCAACAAAGGSCTGATCATGCTCAAGGTGTCGGGCTACGGTCAGGACGGCCCCTACCGCGACCTGCCCGGCTTTGCCCGCATTGCGCACGCGGTAAGCGGCCTTAGTCACCTGACCGGCGAGGTGGGCGGCGCCCCTCTGACCCCCGGATCAACCTCACTGGCCGATTATATGTCCGGCCTATACGGTGTCATTGGTATTATGATGGCGCTGCGCAGCCGCGATGTGTCAGGGCTGGGGCAGATGATTGATGTCGCGCTCTATGAATCGGTGTTTCGGGCGCTGGATGAAATCGCGCCTGCCTATGCGCTAAAGGGCACGGTGCGGGGCCGCCAAGGCATCCACACCGTTAACGCCTGCCCACACGGGCACTTTCAATGCAAGGATGGTAAATGGGTCGCCATCGCCTGCACCAATGATAAAATGTTCGCCCGCTTGGCGGTGGCAATGGGGCAACCCGATCTGGCCACAGCGGATCGTTACCAAACGGTGAAATCGCGCATTGACGACGAGGATGCGGTGAACCGGATTGTGCAGGACTGGACCGGCACACAGTCCCGCGCCGACATCCAGAACACCTGTAACGCGGGCGAAGTGCCGTGTGGCGCGATCCTGTCGATCGAGGATATCCTGAAGGATCCGCAATATGCCGCCCGCAAAACCCTGACCGATATGATGGTCGAAGGCGTGGGCGAATTGCCATTCCCGTCGCCTTTGCCGCGCCTGTCCGAAACCCCGGGGCAGCTAAACTCGCTCGGCCCGAAACTGGGGGCTTCAAACGAGTCTATATATAGTGAGTGGCTGGGGCTGACAAAAACCGACCTTACCCGCCTTAAAGAGGACGGCGTTATCTAACCCCATCATTGTTCCATAAATATCCGCGCCGCAGGCATAGAAACTCTTTAGATCGACATCTTCTTAAAGATAAACTCAGGGATCGACCGGATGATCAGCATTATATAGCGCCAGAAAAACGGCGTGTAGATCACGTTCTTCTTCTTGCGCACAGCCTTCAGAATATCCGCCGCCACCTTTTCAGGCGTAGCGACCAGAAACATCCCTTCAATCCCCCACGTCATGCCCGTGTCGACAAACCCGGGTTTCACCGTCACCACATGCCCACCGGCGCGGGTCAAACGGTTGCGCAGGCCTGACAGATATGTGGCAAACCCCGCCTTGGCCGCACCATATACATAGTTGCCAATGCGCCCACGGTCCCCCGCGACCGATCCCACACCAACCACACAGCCACCACCGCGCAGCTCCATTTCAGGCGCGATGCCTTGCAAAAACGTGGCAGGGCCGCTGAAACTGTCAATCACCGTGCCTTCAATCAAGGACGGGTCCGCATCAATATCACCCTGTGGTGGCATCGAGCCAACAAAGACCGCAACATTGATCAAGCCGTCCTCGCGCATGGCCTTTTTATAGAGCGGCGCAAATGTCTCGCGCTTTCGGGCGTCAAATTTCACCGCTTCACCCATCCGTGCACCGTAAGCCACGCAATCGGCCGCCGTGCGTTTCAGATCGTCCATGTCACGCCCCGCCAGCAATACGCTATGGCCCTGCTCGGACACGGTGCGCGCAAACGCTTTGGCCATCGATGATGTGGCCCCTAATATGATCCAGGTCTCGCTCATTTTGTGCTCCTCAGATCAAGTCGGCGAATAATGTCGGTGATGAAATTTCCGCCCGCGTCGGCTTTGGCCACCTCGTCGACGTATTTTGCGTGCTCTCTATACATAGGCTTTATCCGTGCCCCCTTGGCCAGGGAATCCTTGGCCAGATATAGCCGCCCGTCTGCTGCCAGCGTCATTTCTTCCAGCATATGGATCAGCGCCTCGGCGCCCGCACGGTTGGGGAAATCGACGGCCAGCGTGTAGCCTTCCATCGGAAAGGACATATAACCGGCGCGCCCAGCCCCCATGCGTTTTACAACAGCCAAGGGCGACGCCATGCCGGAATGCGCGATTTTTTCCAGTATTTCGCGCAGAGCATCGGCTTGCTCTATCGGCACCACGCATTGAAACTGATGAAACCCGCGTTTGCCATACAGACGGTTCCAGTTGTGGATCGCATCCAGCGGGAAAAAGAATTCTCTGATTGGTTTAACCGAGGTGCGGCCGGATTTTGGCACCCGCCCGTAATACATCTTGTTGAACAGCCGCACGATCGGTTTGGACAGCGCGAACGCGGGCGCGTTARACGGCACTGAACGGGATTTCTTTGGCTTGGGAATTAATCCGGCACCGGTTTCACCTTCTTCCAGAATGCCGCGGCCCAGCGCATCACCTTTGGCGGTGGCATCAATCCAGCCGACCGAATAGGTGGCGTCCGAATTGTCCAGCGCCTCAAGGAAATCATTCCAGCCCTCAATCCGGCGCTCTGTCACCATCATCACATCGCCCTTGCAGGGGATCATCTGCAATTTGGCTGTGGCAATCACGCCGGTTTGTCCCAACCCGCCAACCGTGGCCTTGAACAGGCCCGCATTGCGTTTTGGTCCGATCACTTGTTTCTTGTCGCCATTCAGCAGGGTCAGGCTGACCACATGTTGGCCGAATGACCCGATCCCGTGGTGGTTTTTGCCGTGCACATCATTGGCAATACAGCCGCCAACCGTGGCAAAGCCTGTGCCGGGCATTACCGCAGGCAACCAGCCGCGCGGCGCGAATATCCGCGCCAGTTCGCCAATCTGGCAGCCGCCCTCGACCTCGATAATACCCGTGGCCTCGTCAAACCCCAGTATCCGGTCCATCCGCGTCATATCAATCGCGCGGCCCCCATCATTCAGCGAGGCGTCCCCGTAAGAGCGGCACATGCCGATTGCGGGGGCGGGCGCCTCGCTCAGTAAAGCATCCAGCGCCGAGGCGCGTTCAGGACGGGCCATTTCACCCGTCGCAGTATGAACCCGGCCCCAGCCGGCGTAATCAGCGGTTTTCCAGCGCATTTTGTATCCTTAATGAAATTCGTTCGGCAAAGGGGAACACAGCCATGCCGATGCCAATGGCGARCCMSRSWRKYGWSATCMRRWTGRYKGMRRKYSCGGSYWGKYCSAYKWMSAKMRRCRCAMYYWGSRTCRYCARYRRSRSAACCATCGCCGCCTCGGCCCCGCCAACGCCGCCGGGTGACCCCGTAAGGCCGCCAGCGAGGGTTGAAAAGATGAATATTGCCACAGCCATCGCAAACCCGATGTCAGCCCCGAGCCAGCCCAGCAGCAAATAAAAGGCGTATCCCTCGGCGATCCAGCCGATCAGGCCAAGGCCAAGCGCCGCCAGCATTACCGGGGTGTTTGAAAACTGTTTCAAGGAACGCGCCGCCATGCGGATGCGGCCAAACAGGCGCGGTTTACGGCCAATGGCCTTATAGGAGTATGTGACCACTGCCGACAGCAAGGCGGGGCGTGTCGCCACCACAGCCAGCGCAATCGCAAGCAGGGTTATGGGTAGAGCACCAGCAATACCGGTTGCGGTTAATGAAACCGAGAGGCCCAGAATAATCGCAATCGCCGCAAGGTCCAGCGCGCGGTCCATCAGAACCAGCGGTGCTGTGCGCTCTATCGCCCATCCGGTTTCGCGCCTCAACCAGCGCATGCGGATCAACTCGCCCACMCGCCCCGGTGTCACGCTCATGGCAAAGCCACCCAGAAAGTGGCGCATGTCTTGTAATAATCCCGTGGGCAGGCCCAAGCGGCGGGCAAACAAATGCCAGCGGATGCCACGCAGCAGATAGTTGACCAGCGACAGCACCAAGAGGATTGCCATATGGGACAGGGACAGTTTGGCAAGCTGCGCCTTTGTTTCGTCCCAGCCGGTTGCGGCGGCCATTGTGATCAACCCGATCAGCATCAATGCGAACAAGCCACCCAGAAACAGCATATCGCGCCCGCGCCGTGGTGCGGGGCGGGGCAAACTGCGGGGGCGTGCCGGATCATTTGTGCTGCTCATACTCATTACCAGCCATTTAGGAGCTAATTGGGGCAATAATATGAAGCTGTTGCTAATTTTGAAACAATAAAGATGCTTTCCGGCAGTCATCTATCATCCCGTTCTATATTTTGCGCCCTATTGGGGCTGAATTTCATCGAAAGCGGGTCAAATCACCCTCTTATTCTGTAATAATTTCTGTAATAATTTCTGTAATAATCAGGCGGAATTATCACGATACCTCCGCAGCGGCAGTGAAACCTGAGCGTGAAATATTACAAACAGGCCCGATCTTGACTGGAAAATTGAAACATAGCGGCCTTGGCCATAATTTTGCCCTGAAAAACAGCTGATTTTGTTCACCCGCACAGTTGCCTGTGCATATACGCACACACGGGTGCGTTACTTCACAGTTCTGTGCGTTGTAGTGAGGGGTTCCAATGCCTAAATTCAACTCATCGGAAGGCAATAACGCCTCCACAGAAAAACGAAACTGAAACGAAATTGGAGACCTGAAATGAAACGTATTATCCTTACAACTGCCCTGGCCCTTTCCTTTGCTGCACCTGCTTTTGCCGACGCTGGCACATACACAAATGCGCAACTTGCAAGAATTCACTTTGCAGCATCAGAAACCGGTTCTGACAGCCGCGTATATTTCGCTGAAAACACTGGCCACAGCACCCGTGCCGCACAGATTTTCGCTGAACTGGACGCCGAAGACACGGGCACCCGTGGCCTGCCTGTTCTGGCTGGGCAATCGATCAACATGTCGTCAAAAGGTGGACACAACGCGGTTGCAACAGTAATCTTTGCCGAGCTGCGTGCCGCCGAGGATGGCCCAGACAAGTAAAATCTGCGACCACTCACAACATCAGGAAAGGGCTCCGCATCGGGCCCTTTTTTGTATGCTCGTTAAGCCAGTGTGGCCTTGGTCGCGGCTTCTATCTGTTCACGTGTCACATCAGGGGCCAGTTCGACCACCTTCAATCCTTTGTCGGTCACGTCCAGCACACCCAGATTGGTGATGATCCGGTCGACCACGCCCTTGCCAGTCAGCGGCAGAGTGCATTCCTTTAGGATTTTGCTATCGCCGTGCTTGTTGGTGTGGTCCATCACCACCACCACGCGGCCAACACCCGCCACCAGATCCATCGCGCCGCCCATGCCCTTGACCAATTTTCCCGGGATCATCCAGTTGGCCAGATCGCCGTTTTGGGCAACCTCCATCGCGCCAAGGATCGCCATAGCGATTTTGCCACCGCGGATCATCGCAAAGGACGCCGCACTGTCGAAATAGGCGGTCTGCGGCAGCTCGGTGATGGTCTGTTTTCCCGCGTTAATCAGATCGGCGTCGATGTTATCCTCGGTCGGGAAAGGCCCCATCCCCAACATGCCATTTTCCGATTGCAGCGTCACGTTCACCCCGTCTGGGATGTAGTTTGACACCAGTGTCGGAATGCCGATGCCAAGGTTAACATACCAGCCATCTTGCAGTTCCTGTGCGGCCCGTTCGGCCATTTGATTGCGGTCCCACATGGCTTATCCTTTCGAAACTGTGCGTTGCTCAATCCGTTTTTCGTGATCGCCCTGAATGATCCGGTGCACATAAATCCCCGGCAGGTGGATCGCGTCGGGGTCCAGCGCGCCAACCGGCACGATCTCTTCCACCTCGACCACACAGACCTTGCCGCACATCGCGGCTGGCGGGTTGAAATTACGCGCGGTTTTGCGAAACATCAGATTGCCGGTCGCGTCGGCTTTCCATGCTTTGATAATCGCAAGATCGGCCACGATGCCGCGCTCCATGATGTAGGTCTCGCCGTCGAAATCCTTGTGGTCCTTGCCCTCGGCAATCACCGTGCCAACACCGGTTTTGGTGTAAAAACCTGGGATGCCTGCCCCACCGGCCCGCATCCGTYCGSYSAGMRWSCCTTGCGGGGTGAATTCCAGTTCCAATTCGCCCGACAGATACTGGCGCATGAATTCGGCGTTCTCACCCACATAGGATGAAATCATCTTTTTGACCTGTCTGGTTTGCAGCAAAATGCCGATGCCGAAATCATCAACGCCCGCGTTATTCGATGCGAATGTCAGATCCTTGGTGCCCGCGTCGCGGATGGCGCTCAGCAGCAGTTCGGGAATGCCGCACAGCCCAAAACCGCCAGCGGCTATGAACATGCCATCCCGCAACAGACCTTCCAGCGCGTCAGCGGCTGATGGGTAAATCTTGTTCATGTGGCAGGCCCCCGAAGTTATGTCACTTGCAACGATATGTGACGGGGGCCGCTTCAAAAGTCAATCAACGCCTTTAGGCTTTCTTGGCGGCGGGTTTCTTTTTCGCGGCCGGTTTTTTCTTGGCCGCAGGCTTCTTCTTCGGGGCGGCCTTGCGGCGCCCACCCTTCTTCGCCGCTTTTGCCGTGATCAATTCCACCGCGATGTCCATCGTCACATCCGCCGCCTCCACGTCCTTGGGCWGCGTCGCATTCACTTTGGCCCATTTCACATATGGCCCGTAACGCCCGTCCATCACATTGACGGGGCCACCCTCGGTGGGGTGTTCTCCCAGTTCTTTCAACGCCTTGGCCGCTGTGCGCCCGCGTCCACCCTTAGCCTTCTTCTCGGCGATGACCTCGACCGCGCGGTTCATGCCGATGGTGAACACTTCCTCGACGTCCGAAATATTGGCGTATAATTTCTGCTCTTTGCCGTCATCATCAGCAGTGGTGTGCATCACGTATGGACCATAGCGCCCGATGTTGGAATGCACTGCGCCGCCATCCGGATGCTCGCCAACAAAGCGCGGCAGGTTGAGCAATGTCAGCGCTTTTTCCAGCGTCATATCCTCTGGCTGCCACCCCTTGGGCAGGCTGGCGCGCGGCGGTTTTTTGACCTCTTCGGTCGGCTCGCCCCGCTGCACATAGGGGCCAAAACGRCCMSRRCGCAGGCTRATYTCNTMGCNYTMGNNTCGGKGYCCAGAACACGATCAGCATTGGCGTCATTCTCGCCGCCAATCGGGCGGGTGTAGCGGCATTCGGGGTAGTTGCCGCAGCCGACAAAGCCGCCGGACTTCGAGGTTTTCAGGTGCAGCTTAGCCTCGCCACATAGCGGGCAGGTCCGTGGGTCTGACCCGTCTTCGCGCGGCGGATACAATGAGGGCGCAAGGGCTGCGTCCAGTTTGTCCAGCACTTCGGAAATGCGCAGATCACTGGTCTCGGAGATGGCGGCGGAAAAATCCTTCCAGAACCTCTCGAGCACGTTTTTATAGTTGCGCTCGCCAGCGGAAACATCGTCCAGTTCTTCTTCCAGATTGGCGGTGAACTCATAGCCGACATACTTGCGGAAAAAGTTCAGCAGGAAGATGGTGACCATCCGCCCTTTGTCCTCGGGGAACAGCCGGTTTTTGTCTTTGCGCACGTATTCCCGGTCCTGGATCGTGGTGATCACTGATGCGTATGTGGATGGGCGGCCAATGCCCAGTTCCTCCATGCGTTTCACCAGTGTCGCCTCGGTAAAACGGGGCGGCGGCTGGGTGAAATGCTGCTCTGGTGTGACTGACTTTTTGTCCACCGGGTCACCCTCGGCGACCTGCGGCAAGCGCTTGTCATCGTCATCAACCACGCTGTCATCGCGGCCCTCTTCATAGACCTTCATAAAGCCGTCAAACAGCACGACCTGTCCCGTGGCGCGCATCACGATCTGACCATCAGCGCTGCCTACATCCACGGTTGTGCGCTCCATTCTGGCCTGTTCCATCTGGCTCGCCAGCGTGCGTTTCCAGATCAGATCATAAAGTTTACGCTGGTCCGCCTCCAGCCGTGACAGCTGGCCCGCGTCCACCGACATGTCGGTGGGGCGGATACATTCGTGGGCTTCCTGGGCATTTTTTGCCTTGTTTTTATAGACCCGCGGGCTGGCTGGCACGTAGTCCTTGCCATAGCGCGTCTCGATTTCGGCCCGCGCGGCGGTGATGGCTTCGGGGGCCATATCAATGCCGTCGGTCCGCATGTAGGTGATGTATCCGGCCTCATACAGGCGCTGCGCGGTGCTCATGGTTTGGCGGGCGCCAAAGCTGAATTTGCGCGAGGCCTCTTGTTGCAGGGTCGAGGTCATGAAGGGCGGCGACGGGTTGCGGTTGGCAGGTTTCGCCTCGACCTTTTGCACCGTCAGATCACGGCTGTTGACCGCTTGAACGGCCAATTCGGCAGCGGTGGAATTCTCCAGATCGAACTTGTCGAGCTTGTTGCCGGCCAGATGTGTCAGGCGGGCGTCAAATGTCTTGCCGCGCGGGGTGGCCAGTTGCGCTTTGACGCTCCAGTATTCGCGATTGTTAAAGGCCTCGATCTCCATCTCGCGCTCGACGATCAGACGCAGGCAAACCGATTGCACCCGGCCTGCCGATTTGGCGCCGGGCAGTTTGCGCCACAGCACCGGCGACAGATTGAACCCCACCAGATAGTCCAGCGCGCGGCGGGCCAGATAGGCCTCGACCAGCGGCATGTCGATTTGGCGCGGGTTTTTCATAGCTTCGGTGACGGCAGATTTGGTGATCGCGTTGAACACCACGCGGGAAACGGGTGTGTCTTTTTTGATCGCTTTGCGCTTGCGCAGCGCCTCTTCCAGATGCCAGCTGATCGCCTCGCCCTCGCGGTCAGGGTCGGTCGCGAGGATCAGTTCGTTGTCGTCTTTCAGAGCATCGGCAATGGCTTTGACATGCTTGCGGGAATCATATCCGATCTCCCATTTCATCTCGAAATCATTGTCGGTATCGACCGATCCGTCTTTTGGCGGCAGGTCACGAACGTGGCCATAAGAGGCCAGCACAGTATAGTTATCCCCTAGATATTTATTGATAGTTTTGGCTTTGGCTGGGGATTCAACAATAACAACGGGCATGAAATTCCTCTCGACTCGCAAACAGATCTAATGGCGGCGCAAAAGAGAGGTGATCGGGTGGAATGTCAATGGGGTATAGAAACCGAGCTTAATGGGCGAGGGATAAAAGCCCACCGGCTGCGCGGATGATTTTACCATCCAGTTCCAGATTAAGCAGTTCGGGTGTGACCTGCTGGCTGGTCAGGTCCAGATCGCGGATCAGCTGGTCTTCGGCCACGGGGCTGGGGCCAAGGCGTGCCAGAATTTCGCTGTGCAGGTTCGCGGTGTCGCGCAATGTGCGGTCGGGGCGTTCTGGCGCTGCGGGGATGGTGCGGGGGGCGGGCTGCGCGGCTGAAATGGCCTCGATCACATCGGCGGCGGACCTGACCAATGTGGCCCCGTCGCGCAGCAATGCGTTGCAGCCAAAAGCGCGGGCGTCAAACGGGTGGCCCGGCACGGCCAGCACATCGCGGCCTTGATCCAACGCGTCTTTGGCGGTGATCAGGCTGCCGGAGCGCGCCGCGGCCTCGACCACAATCACGGCTTTGGCAAGACCGGATATGATGCGGTTGCGGCGCGGGAAATGGCGGGCTTGGGGCTGGATGCCCATGGCGATCTCGGATAGGCGCAGGCCGGATTTTCCAATGTTATCTGTTAGTTCGGCATTCTCTTTTGGATAGATAACATCAACGCCACCGGCCTGAACCGCGATGGTGCCGCCTTTGAGGGCCGCAAGGTGGGCGGCAGTGTCAATGCCACGGGCCAGTCCTGAAACCACGACAAACCCTGCCTCGTTCAACCCCTCGGCCAGCTTGCGGGCCATACGGGTGCCCAATGATGATGCGTTGCGCGCGCCAACCATCGCCACCATCGGGCGCGACATCAGGGTGAGGTCGCCAATGGTCCAAAGGATCGGCGGGGGATCGGGGATGTCGGCAAGGGCGGCTGGGTAGTTGTCATCATTATAACAGATCATTTTTGCGCCTGCTGCCTGTGCTGCCTTGATCTCGGCTATCACCACGCCTTCGGGGCAAACGGTGTAGTCCTGAACGCCAGCGGCGCGGGCGATTTCGGGTATGGCTGCAAGGGCGGCGCGGGCATTTTTGTGCTCATTCATCAAGCGGAAGAATGTCGAAATTCCGACTCGGCGTGATCGCAATAGACGAAGCCACAACACCCGTTCTTCATTCGTCTCGGGTGGGGTGAGGGTGGGGTGAGAAGAGAATAAATCCTCGG
Organism: Marinosulfonomonas sp.; assembly: GCA_002732995.1. Classification (GTDB taxonomy): domain Bacteria; phylum Pseudomonadota; class Alphaproteobacteria; order Rhodobacterales; family Rhodobacteraceae; genus Profundibacter. The sequence continues at coordinate 35,487 of NVTS01000015.1, forward strand.
TCATCATGGCTCCGTCTATATGCAGGATCACTATGGGGCCAAGATGGTTAACGGGGGATTAACCGACAATAAGTTTCTTATTTATGGCGGATTTGGGTATATGAATTGCATATGAACTCCATATGAATTGCATATGATAATTTTGCGGGGTTTGCAGAGCTTGCCCCGACCCGCGTCTTGCCGCATCATGGTTGAAAGCCAAGGAATGAGGGACAAGTTGAGCGAGAAATTGAAAGACCCGAGCAAAGCGGCGCACGAGATTATCGAGGTGCTTTCGGGCGGCGACGCGATCCGCAATGACGGGATGGTGCTGACGGCGGCGAACAAAAACCCGTGGTATGTGCTGGCGACGATTTATGGCGAGCAGAAAGAGGATGCATCGCTTTGGGATCATGACGAAGAACTGGCGGCGAAAAACCGGCGCGCGTGGAACTTGTGGGCCTGTCTGGGGCTAACGGACGAGGAACGCGCAGACCGGGAAAAAGCTGTCGGGTTGGATGTTGAGGAATTGGCCCCGCACGGAAATACCAAAAAGGCCAAGGCAGAGCTGGATGAGATAACTAAGCGGTTTGCGGACCGGATGGGCAAAGGCGCAAAACTGCCCCGTGACGAGCGCATCGATTTTTCAAAGCTCCCCTGCTTTGAAAAAATGATTTTTGAAAAAGATGCCGATTTCCGTTCAGCGTCTTTCAGCGGTTATGCCGATTTCAGTAGGGGCATTGAACTTGTTGACGGGGTGGTGAAGGATGCTGACCACCCGGTGATTTTCAGCAAACAGGTTGATTTCAGTTCGGCCAAATTCCAATCCACCACCAGATTTACCGAAACGCGGTTTTAAGTAAGCGATGCGCCGATCACACGGCTGCGACGTAATTCCAAGGCAGGAGATCATCTATCTGGCTTTGTTTGTGGCCGTTGACGATGGCCGAGAGTGTT
>NVTS01000016.1 GCA_002732995.1 Marinosulfonomonas sp.
AGTGCTCCATGGAGAAAATCCTTCCTAAAATCCAAAACCTACAGACGGAATCGCAGATCAAGGCAAGGAGCGGAAGGTGGGGGCGGGACAACGCTTACATATTTCCAAGCAGATACGGWTAAATCCGGTTCTCGGGGTGCTTTTTGCCTCCTCTCACACATGCAGGCATGTGTTGCCGGGCAGCGGGTGTTGGGGCGTTTGTAGATAGCCTCCAAGCCCATAACCTTCATCAAGCGCCGAATACGATGGCGACCGGCATGATACCCTTTTCTCGGCAAATAGGCCGCAATCTGGCGGCTGCCGAAAAATGGATACCGGGTAAATATACGGTCGATCTGGCGCATCAGTTCCAGCGTTTCGGGGCTGAATTCGACCGGCACATAATACAGCGATGATCTGCTGGTCTCCAGAATTTTACATTGGTGAGACAGGCTGATATTCGCAGTATCGTTGACCATTTTTCGGCACTCCTTCGGGCTCATCTCTTGAGCCCTTGTGCTAAAAATCATTCTCCACTGCCAAGCTCCCGATTTTGGCATGCCGCTCCTTAATCTCCGATTCACTCGGACCCTGAGGCTTTCCTGCCTCGGAAAACACACCTGACAACCCCTCTACGGCCGGCCTCTTCCAAGTGCYRAYCTGRGYRGGRTGCARTCTGTGCTTGGCTGCTATCTCCTGGATCATCCGGTCGCCACGCAATGCCTCAAGCGCAACCTTGGCCTTAAACTGGTCTGAAAACTTCCGTCGTTTGGTCATTTTGGTATTCTTTCTTCACGTTGGAATACACCTTAACAGACTGTCCGATTTTGCAGGACCACTTCACCCGACTTTGGTGGCGATGAACTGCCCGCCAATAAAACCACCCTGTCGGAGGTGATCGAAGTTGCTGGCAAAACGCTGGAAACCTCGAAAATAGTAGGTTCAAATCAAGCGTCGCGGGATCAGAACACCGCTTACTCAGAGCCGACCAGACCGGTCATTGAACTTTGCGACAGAACCTCAAGCCGTTGCTTCATACAAGATGGCCGAAGCGCTCAGTTTAGGAATACTTGTTCATATTCCTTGGCAACGTTTATCGCTGCTTTGTTCATCAAACAAAATGCCGTTGACAGCCCATCCGCCAGTGCGGCCTTATGGGATACAACACTGACTTTTGACCACTTGCCACCTGGGTATCCACTTCGTGGATCAAGAATGTGACCTGTTGATCCAGTATCGTCAAATGTGGTTCCCAATGGCGAGGATGTGGCCACAGACATATTGCGAAGCGCAAGATTTGGCCCATCAGTGTCATTCAGTTTGATCTGCCATGCATTCCCATCGGGGGCATGGCCAACGGCAGATATTTCGCCGGTATTCACCAAAACGTTTTCTACGCCTTCGCGCCGAAACAGAGCCGATATTTTATCAGCGATGTAGCCTTGGGCAATCCCGTTCAGGGTAATCATGACACCGGATCTGTCGAATGAAACCTTGCTGGCCGAGTAGTTGACATGCCCCCATCCTGTCACCGTCAATGCCTCTGATATCTGCTGTGCTGTTGGTGTCGAGCTGGCGCTTATTTCCTTGGCATAAAGCGCCCATAGGCTCTGAACTGTTGGATCAAACGCGCCTTTAGTCCGTGTGTGCAAGCCCGTGCAAATCGAGAACAGTTCGATCATTTCAAATGCGGGATCGACCAGCACGCCATCACGATTAAGACGCGATAACTGGCTGTCATTTTGATACAGGCTAAAGATGCCTTCCAATCGAATGATTTCACTCACAGCCATTGAAATCAGTTGATCCGCCTTTGGGTGATCCAGCACAATCTGAGCACGGGCCCCAAGCGCGATGCCCTGCCAGCGCGCTACATTTGCCTGCGCTTTTGCGCCCAGAAACGGGAGCGTCGCGGCCCCGGCCAAGATTGTCAAAACACGTCTACGGGTGGTCATTCACTTGTCTCCAATGCAGTTGAACCAAACTCAACGGGGCCCAGAACAGCTTCAGTCGGGATATCGTCCAGACGCATGACCTCGCCGCCATGTTCGTCAGCAAAAGCATCGGCATCGGCTTGATTGCCAAAAGGCACGACCTCGGGGGCGCCCATGCCGCCAATCGCGTCTGATCCAATGACGAAATAGGCGTCACTCGCTATGATCCAGTTGCCTTCACCAATCTCGCTCCAGCTGGTCGCGCGACCCATGTCATTGACATATAGCACCAGAATCTCGGCGCTTTGTTCAGGGGATTTCAGGTAGGCAATGCCATCGCGTACTTGCGAAAACCACAAGGGGGCGAACATACCTTCCAGGTGCACCTGCGCCTTTGGGCCTTGATGCTCTAAAATCACCATTTGGCAATAATAACCTGCGGCCTCTTGGGTCAATTCTACCGGACCTGGAATTTGGCTTGCCGCCTGATCTTCTTTGCAAGCCGCAAGCAAAAGAAGCATGGCTGGTATCAGATATTTCATGGTTCCACCCTTTTAAAGACCGTCCAGGCCGCATAAAGTGCCGCCACTGGCCACAACAGCAACGAGGCCAGCGGCCCCWTCCCCCCTGATGCGCCGCCCGCAGCCCCGATCCCCGAGGCCAGCACAGATACCGATACATCCGGCATGTTGATCATTCGGAACGCATCCGCCGGATTCGCCACCAACAGCCATGGAAACACGGATTTGGTGAAATACCCACCGTCATCCGCCACCAACGCGCCCAGCAGGCCAAGGTCATACAGCACCACGCAAACCAGCCAGATGATAATAACAATACCTGATGCCACGCCGGTTTGGCGCACCATTGCCGATACCAGATATCCTATCCCCAGAAATGCCGATCCCAGCGCCAGCGATGTTGCAAACAACCTGAACAATGGTGCGAATGACAGATCAGCCATACCGTATTGCCAGATGGTCAACCCGGCCGTCAGACCCAGACCGACCGCAATGGCAAATCCCAGCACACAGATATGAGCGGCAAATTTCCCCAGCAGGATTTCACCGSGTGACAGTGGATAGGTTAGACTAAGCGCCAATGTGCCGCGCTCGGCCTCGCCTGAAATAGCATCAAATGACAGCAGCAAACCGATCAGCGGCACCAGATAAACCGATAGCGTAGTGATCGATGTGACCGCAATAATCAGCGGATCAACCCCCAGCGTTCCGGTTGGTGCGCCACCGGCAAGAGTCAGCACAGTGGTGAACAGCCCCATCAGGATAACCGAGGTGGCCACCCACATATTGCGCCGTGCCAACAGCAACTCCAGACGAGCGATGGTCAGGATAGACATCATAAATCCGCCCCCTGTTGGCCGCTATAATGGCGGTACAATTCTTCCAGGCTGGCCGTTGTGACATCCAGATCCTGAATGTCTCTGCCAAGGGCCATAATCTGTTGCAGTTTGGCCAGTTTTTCATCCGGCTGGCAGGTTATAGATACGGACTGCCCGTTCATTCGCACACCACCCAGATGGGCACAAACGCGGTCTGCGGCTTGGGTGCTGGTGGTGACATCCAGCCGGATTGGCAGGCGTGCGGCTTGCCGCAAAGCGGCCAGGCTGTCATTGGCCACCAGCTGCCCGTTGCTCATGATCGCGATCCGATCAGTGCGGGTTTCCAAATCGGTCAGCGCGTGGGACGATAGCAACACCGCTGTGCCACCAGCCGCCAGATCGTCAACAATATCATAAAATTCATGCCGCGAGATCGGGTCAAGCCCGCTGGTTGGTTCATCTAGAAGCGCCAATTTCGGTCTGCCCAGTAACGCCTGTGCCAGACCAATCCGCTGGCGCATCCCTTTGGAATAGGTGCGGATTTTCCGGTCCGCCGCGTCGTTCAGTCCAACCCGTTCCAGCAGATCATCTGCCGCCTGGACCGGCACCGATTTCAGGCGAGAAAAATGGTGCAATTGTTCACGCCCCGTCAGCGCCCCGTGAAACGCCACGCTTTCGGGTAAAAACCCGATTGCGGTGCGGGCGTTGCGCGATCCGGGCCTGTCGCCCAGCACGTTGATTGTGCCCGACGATATTGGTGTCAGCCCCAAAACCATCCGCATCAAGGTGGTTTTACCAGCGCCATTATGGCCCAGAAGCGCCAGACGTTCACCGGCCTCAACCCGCAGGTTGACGCCGGCCACGGCTTCAAGGGTGCCATATTTTTTGACCACATTTTCAATCAACAAGGTGCTCAATTTAGATCTCCCCAGACCGGAATATCAGGGCGGGCGGGCTGCATCATCGGGGCACGATCAATCACACCACCTGGCAACATCGCCGGAAACGTCGATTGCGACCAGCGGATCAACTGAACCGCCGGGGACCCCAGCAGGGATTTCGCTGCGGGCTGTGTCCACAACACATGGTCCATGATGTCATTGGGGCGATACGCACTGTCGGCAATACCATTGCCATCCAGATCAAACGCCGCATGGTCGGACCAGTAATTGCCGTTGTCATCCACGCTCCAGTCCACCCATTTGGAGCCGACATATTTCACCTGCGTGCGATTGCCGATAAAGGCATTCCCAGCTATTTTATTGCGCTCGGAGCCTGCGGTAAAGTGGATGCCTATGCCGCAGCCCTCAAACACATTGCCCTGAAAACTGTTTTTATGGGCGTTATAGATGAACACACATTTATCCTTAACTCGGGTGATTGTGTTATTCTCTACCATGCTTTTGTTGGTGTAATTCATCATGATTCCGTGATCACGATCCCCCATCGACAGATTGCCTTTGATCAACACATTATCCGAATACATGATGGCAAAACCGATGTGGTTGCCGATGGATATATTGTCTGAAACGGTCGAATTATTCGCATACATATAGTGAATGGCGAACCGCAAATCCCGAAAGCGGTTGCCGGTAAATTCATTGTCCTTTGAGGTGTTCACAAACAACCCGTCACGGCCATAGCGCACGTCATTGCCAATCACCTTTGTGCCCGGCGCATTCCAGATGTAGATGCCGTTGCCGCGATCATTCATCCGGTGGTCCTGCCGCCCTATGATCACATTATCCTGCACCAGCGCATCACGCGCACCATGCACATCAATGCCAACCAGATTGCCCAGCAGGCGGTTGTCACGCACCACCGCACGATCAGCGGCTTTGGTCAGCGTAATGCCTGCGTCCAGCCCATTTCCCGCCGAACCAGACCCGATCACAGTCAGCCCCTGTAAGGATACATCCGGCACCGTTACGGTAATAACCGACCCAGACTTGCCCCCGTCAATGGTGGTATCGTTGCCGATCAGCGTAAGCGGTGTCTCAATAACAATCGGCCCAAAGTAAGTGCCTTGCGACAGGCGGAGGACATCCCCCGCCTGCGCATTTTTCAAAGCATCTGCCAATGCCGCGCCTGATGCCGGCACGTTCACTTCGGCTGCACCGGCAATGGATACCGGCAACAGCAAGGCAATCAGCAAGAACAGACGCAACATCATCGCAGTTATTCCTTATGCAGGCTCAACCAGCATCCGGCCACGCATTTCCATATGCAGCGCATGGCAGAACCATTGGCAATAGTACCAGTGAACACCCGGGCGACCAGCGATAAATGTGGCCGAGGCTGTCGCCTGTGGCGCAACCTCGAATGCGACACCATGGTTGCCAAGTGTAAAGCCGTGGGTCAGGTCATCCACATCATCAATGTTGGTGACGTAGACGGTCACCTCGTCACCTTGCTTAACAGTGAACTGCTCCAAAGAGAAGGTTGGTGCCGAGGAATACATATAAACCCGCACCTTGTTGCCATCACGGATAACTTCGTCGGAGCCTTCTTCCAGATCGACACCATCGGCTTTTGCCTGTTTGCGGGCATCTTCCCACGTCACATCATTGCGATCCCAGACGTTTACGGGGTTAACAATGTCGCGACGAACGATGATACCATCGTGCGGCTCCGCGAAGGTTGGGCCATCATGCACAACTTCCAGATTGCCGTTGTCAATATCCAGCAATTGGTCATTCTCGGGTTTCAGTGGCCCGACATTCAGAAACCGGTCTTTCGAGAACTTGTTGAGCGAGACGAGCCACTTGCCGTCTGCCTCCTTGGTTTCCCCCATCGAGGTGCTGTTATGGCCCGGCTGATACATCACGTCGGTTTTACGGATGATCGGGTCAACATCGGCACCACCGTAAAGCTTGATTGCCTTGTCGATGYTCCACATTACAATCTGGCTGTCGAGGAACAGCGTGGTATACCCATTGCCCTTGCCATCAAATGCAGTGTGCAGCGGGCCAAGTCCCAGCTCTGGCTCGCCAACAACGGCGGAACGAGGGTCCGCGCCGTCAAACACAGCTTCGAGTTTGTCCCACTGGATGATCGAAACTGTCGGGGACAGTTTGCCGTTGATCATCACATATTTACCATCCGGTGAGGAGTTTACACCGTGCGGGCTGTTCGGGATTGGAATATATCTGGTCAGGTCTGACCCTTTCTTTCCGTCCAGAACTTTCACACCATTGTAAACTTCATATTCACCAGCGGCGACGGCGGCCTCGATACGAGCAATGTCAAACACCACCACATGGTCCATCTCGGCTTCCATCATGCCGGCGAGTTCAATCGCACCTTCAGAGTTATAGCAACTCGACATGGCGTATTTGCCTTGATAATCACAATCCGTGTTATCTAGGTTGCCTGACACGGTTATCTGCCATGCAATTTCCATTGTGTCACCGTCAATCGCGGAAAAGATGGAGACATAGGCATCGACGTCGTCCATGTTGGTTCCGTCATTAACCAGCGGCACACGGTACTCGCCATTGGCAAAAATATATCCCGTGCGCGGGAATTTTTGCGGGCGCAGGCCATGGATGCTATTTGCATTCGGGATTTCGATGATCTTGTCACATTTCATGACATCACAACGAACACGCGCAACGCGGGTATTTGCCTTATCATTCATGAACAAATAGCGGCCATCATAGGTGCCATCAGTGAACGACATATGCGGGTGGTGCAAGTCGCCGTTGTGGTAGGTTTCCATGCCACGCTTGGCAAGGAACTCCTTGGTTTCTGGCAACAAGCCTTCGGTCAGGATTTTTTTGGATTCATTGGTGTCACCCCAGCCCGTGGCCGAGCAACGGTTGAACACAGGAATACGTATCAGCTCGCGCATTGATGGAACACCCATGATACGCAGCTCGCCTGCCTGACCCGAGGACCAGAAACCGTAATAGTCGTCCAACTCGCCCGGCGCGACCACTTCGTTGCCAGCCGCCGCTGGACCTGACATCAGCGCTGTGCCGCCAACGGCAGCCAATGTGCCGGCAATTGCGGCCCCCTTGATCGGGCCCTTCAGAACATCACGGCGCGAAATTCCCTCGTTGGTTTTATCATGATCAGACATATCAGCTCTCCTTAGTTGGGCTTGATGAAGTTGAGTTTGGTTGGGTAATCAGACGGTTCAAGGCATCAGCACTTGTGGCCATCTTTGCCCGCCGTTTGTCTTTGCGAATAACGACGGGGCATTTGCTGTGGTCCTGATACAAAACCTGACAATGCAGGCAGGACAGGCATTCGTTCGGGTTGATTTCACCGGTTGGATGGATCGCCTGAACGAAACATTCATTGGCGCAGGTCTGGCAVGGNSWGCCGCATTCYTTATAGCGCTTSAGCCAGTCAAACATCCGKATCCGKCCMGGDATBGCCAGNGBCGVVCCCHDBVGGVMVANGDWVVBDCHRWARDNAGCGCTCGATAAACAGGCCTATGCCCAGAACCACAGTGGCAAACAGCACATAGGGCCAAGTGCGCGCGAATTTCAGAATGATCGAGGTCTTGAACGGTTCGACCTCGGCAAAATGTTCTGCCAGCGAAATCGAGACCAATGACAGGCCGAACAGGCCAAGGAATATCATGTATTTCAGCGGCCAAAGCCGTTCATGCAAACCCCATGGCAGCGTCCATTGAGGCACCTTGAAAAACCGTGCGATCTGGTTGGTGATTTCTTGCAACGCGCCAAACGGACACAGCCATCCGCAAAACCCGCCGCGGCCCCAAAACAACAAAGTCACCGCGACGGACACCCACAGGATGAACACCAAAGGATCCATCAAAAAGGTATCCCAACTGAATCCGCCACCCAGTGACGCCCCCAGCGCCATCAGGTTCACGATCGACAGTTGCGCATTCTGGTGCCAGCCCAGAAATACCAGCGTTACCAGCAGGAATGACATGCGAAACCAGTAGAACGCTCGTTTGTGCCGTGTGACCTGCATCTGAAAGAAAAACACACCCGTCAGAACAGTCAACATGCCTATAAGAAGGCCAATTTCAATGGTTTTACTTTTCCATATACGCTGCCAAAGCGCCTTGCGGGCAGCCGCATCAGTGTCTGTTTCAACAACCGTATCCAGAACCGGCGCGACCAAAGATGTTAGATACTGCGCGGGAATTTTATACCCCAGATCATAGGTCAGGAATGTCTTTTCAATCGGCCCGACAACGCGCTGCGTCAACAGCTGAATGCGCCACGGCTTGGTCGGATCAAATTCTGAATCAGCCGGAATTTTGAATATGTCGATCTCGACAAACGATGGCGCGCCCTCGGCAGCCAATTTGCCAAGCCGACGATGCCCCCTGTCACGAAACCGCACCGAAATATCGCCCTGGATCAACTGGATCCGGTCAAATATCCCGCCGCGCACATAGCCGTTGCCCTTAAACGAAAAGGTGCCGCGCCCCATGATCAGGATTGCGTGCTCGCCCTCTTTCAGCCAGTTGACAAGATTGCCGTATTCATTTTCACCCATCAGGCTAAGCCCGATGGCGGGTGCCGAAACCAACGCTACGTGCATGTCGATATAGGTATCGTCATCTGCGCCGGGTTCTTCATACTTTAGAACACGCTTGTCACCTGTCGCCGCGAATGCCTCGTTGATCTGGCCAATATCCAGCGTCATTCGCCGCACCGTGCCATCCCCGGCCATGGTGCTCCAGTCGCGGATCGTGCGTTCTTCCATGTTCAACACATGTGTCGGTCCGGCATTGGCCGCGTCATTATTCAAGCCACCAAGGCCCAACGCACGCGCCACTTTGATACTGGAGCGCACAACGGAATCATCAATAATCATAATGGTCACGGTCGCGCCCGAAATGATATCAATATCATGGGCCGAGCCACCCGCCGCCGCCTCGGCAACAATATCAAGCCCAATGTAGCTTTCGGTCATGGCTATGATTTTACTGTTGGGAATGCCAATCAGAACAATCGGTTCCGAGTGTTTGACCAGCTTGGCCCCCAGCAGTTTGGCGTTATTATCAATCGCCACCATCACATGGATCGGCTTGCCCGAATAACCGGTGGTGCCAACAAAATCCGAGGTGATATAGGCGTAACCTATTACCTCGCCATCCTTCAGGACAGGGACAACGGGAATATTTTCCAGCATAGCGCCATAGGCATCGGCACCTGCGACCAGCTCACTGGCTGGAACTTTCGGGATAAACTTGTTCAGAACGGGCGAAGTTTGTGCAATTACGCTTCCGGCGAAAGCCAAAAACACGAYCTGTAGAATTGCAAAAATGCGCAGTAGGGAAGAAACCTGTGGGCTGGTTTTTTTCAGAGACATGGAACACTCCATGCGTTTGAAACCACCCGAATCTGTTCTTTAATCGGCAAAGAGACCGGTGTTGTCATGATACTATTTTTGCTCGCGATTGGCGGTCCACGACATGCAGACCAATATTGTTCTGGACCCGCCAGACCAATGGTCTGTGGGTTTCCATAGATAATGTTGGTGAAATTGGAAGCGATCAGGGTGCCTGGGTGCGACACCAAATTGCCTTGAAAATTATTGCCCGAGATTAGACAATATGAGCAGTGGCTGCACTCGCCTTGATTGGGATCATCCCCATCCAGCTGGATAAGCTTGATACCCTCGCCACTACAAATCGTGATCCAGTCACCCGCACCCGCACCGTGGCTTGCTGCCATCGGCATTGCCTGCGCCAGAAAAACCGACAAAGCAATAAGGACAGCAACAATTTGATGTGCCCTGCCAAGCTGTTTTTTGGGTTTTCGAGTTGTTATTATCGGAGAGTTGGGTGACATTGATTCGATATCTAGGTGGTTGCAGTTTCAGTATACATATGTGTTCCGCGGGATATTTCTTTGACATACATCAAGTGCCGAGTGGGACATATTACCATTTACCATGCATAACCAGTATGCTTGGCGCGCCTGCTGCTGATGTTTAGTAAGCGTCCCGCCACTTTACGTTTCTGGCTTATAACGCCACGGAATCAACTTGTCTAGTTTGTTGATCTTGTGATTGGCGATGCGCTCCAGCACCCATGTGGTTCTGGGCCTGTGGATTGCGGCCAATGAAGGGGCCAAGAGCCTGAAGGTCATTTATCAGGCGGCGGACGATGAAACCGCCGCCAAAACACCCCTCAATCGCACCTTCATGGCGGCGCGCATAGCAAGGGTCATCCCGTTTTTTGCCTTTCCGCCAGATGTGCGAAAAATCATCTACATCTATACGACGAATGCGATTGAAAGTCTGAACCGCGTCATCCGTAAAACCACCAAAACCCGTGGTCGCGTCACAACCGACGAGGCCGCCACCAAGTTACCCTATCGGGCCATCCGCAATTTTGAGAAAAAAGACAGGGTCGCCCGTCGTCCAAGGCGCACACGAAAGCGTCGAGAGCCGAAATTCCATCATGATGTCAGATCAGGACATGAAATATATCTGCGACCGTCTCAACGACACACCTGGAAAATGCTCAGGGTGGCAGACACCCGCAGAGGTCTTTTGTGAAAAGGTGTTGGATGAGATGCGATGGCCCCAAGCCAACAAGAGTAACAGTTCACGTATCGCGCACATCCTGTAAAATACCGATGGATTCCCGATCCAAAACGCTTTAGGCGGTCAAAATAACATTGACCGTCCAAGAGATTTGATTGGCCCACCGGATCAAATAACATACAAACTGGATCATATAACATACAAGAAGAATGCGGATTATGAACGAGGTCAGTGATAATCTGTCGGTACTTGTTGTGGGCAATATTGACCCCTGGCTTATGACAGGTCACAAACTGCCGAAAATCAGCAATACCGAGTTTTGCACCTATGATGATTTAACCGCAGAATTCCTTTTGGATCGGCAGCCTGACATCATCTTGGCCCCGCTGGTCACCGCCTATTTTGACATGCTGGATCTGGCGATCAGGCTGGATCAATTGAACTATGAGGGCCGCATCAGGGCGATAACCCCGCCCCTGCCCGACCCCGGTCTGGTTCTGCATGAAATCAGGTTTGAATGCCCGGCACTGGATTTTGATCTAATCGAAGTGCGACCGGGAAATAAATTGCGCAGTGTCTGAAGCGGCAGCGCAAAGGCTTACGCATTCTCCTGACCGGAAAAACTGTCGAGGATCGGGCAGTCGGGCCGGTTATCACCACGGCATTCCTTGGCCACGCGGGCCAACTCGTCGCGTAGTTTGTGCAGCTCTTCCAGCTTGCCATCGATTTGTTCCAGACGCTTTAACGCCATCGCCTTCACATCGCGGCTGGAGCGGGATTTATCCTGATACAACCCGAGCAATTCACGACAATCCCCGATTGAGAAATCAAAGGCACGGGCGCGGCGGATAAAGGTCAGTTTGCTGACCTCGGACGCGCCGTATATCCGGTATCCGGCCTCAGAGCGCCCCTGTGGCTCGACCAGACCAATGTCGGCGTAATAGCGCACGGTTTTAACCGGCAACCCCGCCTGTTCGGCCGCTTGTCCTACATTCATGATACCCTCCGAAACCTTCCGTTTACTGGAAAGTGTAGTGGCAGAGCATGGAGGGATCAACCATGCTTTGAGTGTTTATCCAGCCAGTGACAACATATCTACTAAACTAGTTTAGTAGATATGTTGTGCTCCATTTACCCCAAAATTTTCATTGCGGTTACAATTGGTTACCCTATTTTTCCGGGATCAATCCGCGCGGCGAAAACCGCAAAACCAAAAGCAGGATCAGCCCCATCGTCAGCAGCCGCATATGTGCGACACTGTCCAGCAGATGTTCCTTCAGGGCTGACCCATCAGCCATTGGCGATGTGATGACCTGCATCAGCCACGCGCCCATCGGCTCGACCTGAACCCACAGGAACCAGATMARSAWYSMSCCCAGMACRGCRCCSMARTTGTTRCCMGAMCCRCCRACRATCACCATCACCCAGATCAGGAATGTATAGCGCAACGGCTGATACGAACTGGGGATCAACTGGCCATCCAGCGTTGCCATCATCGCACCGGCAATGCCACACACGGCCGATCCCAGAATGAAGATTTGCAAGTGCCGCGCGGTGACGTCTTTGCCCATCGCCTCGGCTGCAACCTCGTTGTCACGGATCGCCCGCATCATCCGGCCCCACGGTGAATTCAGCGCCTTTTGGCTCAGCCACAGGATGATCAACAGCACAATGGTGAACAGCAGCGAATAGCCCAGTTTAACATAAAGCGTTGACGCCATAACCGGGTCCAGACCCAATGATGATGCGCTCTCGACAAATCCAGGGTCGTTTTGCAAATCGATCTCGTAGGGCACAACGGGGGCGGGCCGCGGGATGCCGATCACGTTTTTAACACCGCGGCTCAGCCAGTCCTCATTCTTCATCACGGCCACGACAATTTCGGCAATCCCCAGCGTCGCAATCGCCAGATAATCCGAGCGCAGGCCAAGCGCGGTTTTGCCGATCACCCACGCGGCCCCTGCGGCCAAAACGCCGCCCACAGGCCATGCGAACAACACCGGCAGACCCAGCCCACCCAGATAACCCGTTGTCGCGGGTTTGACGGATTCAATAGCATCAACCGCCGGATCAAGCACCCAGCGATAGACGAAAAACCCGCCAATCAGCAGCGCCAATGTGGCAATCGAGCGTGCGCGCCCCGCCGCCATCCGGCCCCGCATCAGGATGGTGGCAACGATGGTCAACGCCCCCAACACCAGCGCCAGCAGCACCCGCAAACCACCCGCCGATACGGCTTCGGTTGTCGGTGGCATGGAAATCAGCACCGTTGCCAACCCGCCAAGCGCGACAAAGCCCATAACGCCAATGTTGAACAATCCGGCAAAACCCCATTGCAGGTTCACGCCCAGCGACATAATCGCCGATACCAGCCCCATGTTCAGGATCACCAGCGCGGTGTTCCAGCTCTGCAAAAATCCGACCAGTATGATCATCATGAAAACGGTTGCAAACAGCCCGACATTTCTCCAGTTCACGCTCATACCGATTTCCCCTTAAACAGCCCTGTCGGTTTGAACAGCAGCACGATGATCAGAATAGAAAACGACACCGCGAATTTGTAGTCGGTGGATAGCAGCTGCACCAATCCGGTTGGGTCCAGACTGTCGGGCATCAAATAGCCCAGCACCTTTTTCCATGCGTATGTTATGGTGACCTCGGAAAAGGCGATGACAAAGCCGCCCGCAATCGCCCCGATCGGGCTGCCCAACCCGCCGACAATGGCCGAGGCGAAAATCGGCAGCAGCAGTTGGAAATAGGTGAACGGTTTGAACGATTTATCCAGCCCGTACAGCACACCCGCGATGGTGGTCAGGGCGGCGACGATCAGCCAGACATACATCACCACCCGTTCGGGGTTGATGCCCGACAGCAGCGCCAGATCCTCGTTATCACTAAACGCCCGCATGGATTTGCCGGTGCGGGTGCGGTTCAGGAACCAGAACAGCACCACCACCACGATAATGGCAGTGACAATGGTGATGCCTTGGCTGGTTTTGAACGCCAGCCCCTCGTTCAGGCCGGACCATTCCTTGAAATCGCGTGCCCTGATGATAAAGCGCTCGCCATCGGCAAAGCGTTGATCTCCCGGCCCGATGATAAAGCGCACCAGCCCGTTCATGATGAACATCACGCCCATCGACACAATCACCAGAATCACCGGTGCGGCCTTTTGTTTTCGGTAAAACCTGTAGACCACGCGGTCGGTGAACAGCAGCAAAATGGCCGTGCCCATGATGCCGAATGGCAGCGCCAGCAGGGCTGTGGGCAGCGGCGCGATGCTGATGCCCCAGCTTTGGAACAACCAGGTGAACAGGATCGTCACCATCGCGCCAAAGGCCATGGTGTCGCCGTGGGCAAAGTTGCTAAAGCGCAAGATGCCGTAGATCAAGGTGACGCCGAGCGCGCCCAATGCCAGCTGACTACCGTAAGCAATCGCGGGGATCAGGACGTAGTTTGAAAGTGCCACAATGGCGTTTAGAAATTCCATTAGTTCATCACCTCGCGAGTGCCCTGATATGTGATCGCCATAGGTCCCTGCATATGCACGGTGTAGCGCGCCGCGCCACCCGCCTGAAGACTCAGCAAATGCGTTGCCGTTTTGGTCTGGCCCATCAATGTGCTGGTGGCATCGGGGGCGCCATTATCAAACACGTAGCCTTCAATGTTTTCAGCCATGGTTTGCATGACAAAAGGTATATCGTCGGCATGCTCGATGACCATCTCGAAGCTGGTTTCTTCGCAAGCCTCGCCCTCAAGGCATTCCTGAGTGAAGGCACAATTGGCAAATATGTCCGATCCCGCAAAAGCCAGTGACGGGATCAGCAACAGTATGGATATCAGGTATTTCATGGCCTCATCCCCCCAAAAAGCTGCGGCGCACTTCGGGGTCTTCCAGCAGCACTTGCCCCGTGTCGGTGAACCGGTTGCGGCCCTGCACCAGAACATAGCCCTTGTCGGCGATTTCCAGCGCTTGGCGGGCGTTTTGCTCGACCATCAGAATGGAAATGCCGCTGCGGGCCACCTCGATGATCCGGTCGAACAATTCGTCCATCACGATGGGCGAAACGCCCGCGGTCGGCTCGTCCAGCATCAGCACTTGTGGCTGGGTCATCAGCGCACGGCCCACGGCCACCTGCTGGCGTTGCCCGCCTGACAGCTCGCCCGCCGCTTGCATGCGTTTGTCACGCAGGATCGGGAACAGCTCATAAACTTGCTCCATCGTCTGGTTGATATCATCACGGCGCAAAAACGCGCCCATTTCCAGGTTTTCCTCGACCGTCAGCGAGGTAAAAACATTGTTGTTCTGCGGCACAAAGGCCATGCCCTTGGCCACGCGGGCTTGCGGCGATAGCGCGGTGATATCCTCGCCATCCAGCAGCACACGCCCGCCATTCATATTAAGCATGCCAAACACCGCCTTCATCGCGGTGGATTTACCGGCGCCGTTCGGGCCAACGATCACCGCGATTTCGCCCTTGTCCACCGCAATGGTGCACTCGTGCAAAATATCCGGCCCTTTGCCATATCCAGCCGTCATGGCCTCGCCGATCAGGAAAGGATCACTCATACCCTGCCCTCCGCTTTGACTTTGTTTTTCAATCCGGTGCCGAGATAGGCCTCGATCACATGCTCGTTGGCCTTGATCTCGTCCAATGTGCCCTCGGCCAGCACTTTACCCTCGGCCATACAGATCACCGGATCACAAATGCGGCCGATAAATTCCATGTCGTGCTCAATCACCACAAAGGTATAACCGCGCTCCTCATTGAGGCGCACAATCGCATCACCAATAGTGCGCAGCAGGGTGCGGTTCACCCCTGCCCCGACTTCGTCCAGAAATACGATTTTGGCATCGACCATCATGGTGCGGCCCAGTTCCAGCAGCTTTTTCTGGCCACCAGACAGGTTGCCGGCCTTTTCGTCTTTCAAATGGTAAATGGTCAGAAATTCCAGAACCTCGTCGGCCTTGTCACGCAGCGTTGCTTCCTCGGTGGCGATCCGCCCACGGCCAAACCACGCGTTCCACAGGGTTTCGCCTGATTGCTGGCCCGGCACCATCATCAGGTTTTCGCGCACCGTCATCGAGGCAAATTCATGCGCAATCTGGAAGGTGCGCAGCAGACCTTTGTGGAACAGCTCGTGCGGCGGCAGGCCGGTGATATCCTCGCCCTGCATGGTGACGCGGCCCTCGCTTGGTTCAAGGACGCCCGCTATCACATTAAAAAGAGTGGTTTTACCAGCGCCATTCGGTCCAATCAATCCGGTGATCGATCCCTCGGCAATCTTCAACGTTGCCCCGTCGACAGCCTTGAAGCCCCCGAATTGTTTCGAGATGTCATCAACGACGATCATATAGTTCATCCCCCTGCACAGGTCTTATGACCTTCGCGTCTTTTATGAAAACAGCCCGAGAATGTCCCGGGCTGTTCAATATCATTCAGCAGATCGGACTAGCGGTATTTTGCTGTCTCGATCTTGCCGTCTTTGATAACGATCTGACGGTAGTGACCAGCGGATTCGCCTGGTCCAATCAGCTCAACTGCAGTGGCACCGACATAGTCGATTTCGCCACCGTCTTTGAGGATTTGCAGCGCTTTGGCCAGCTCGCCCGGGTAAATCAGTTCGCCCGGCGCGTTGGCAACATCCATCACCTTGTCTTTGAAATCGCCGGAGTCAGCGGAGCCTGCGGCCTGCATGGCCAACATGATCAGCGCAGCAGCATCGTAGGATTCTGGCGAAAATGGTGATGTGGCTTCAAATGCGCCATCAACCATTGCCTCGTATTTGGCAACGCCCGGACTGTCTGTGCCTGGGTGTTGGCCAGTGGAGCCGTTGATTTCCGAGCCAAAGGTTTCTGTCAACGCCGAGCTGATCATCCCGTCAGGGAAGTGGAACGTGTCAAACGCACCTGWATCAAGCGATGCACGCACGATACCGGCGCCGCCCTGATCAACATAACCCGCCACAACCAGACGGTCGCCACCGGCCGCCGCCAATGCGCCAACCTCGGCCGAATAGTCAGCCTTGCCATCCTCGTGGGCGGCCGAAATGGTCACCGTGCCGCCAGCCGCCTCATAGGCGCTCTGGAATGCGTCGGCCAAACCTTTGCCGTAGTCATTGTTGGTGTATGTCAGAGCGACCGATTTGATGCCCTCTTCCAGCAGGATTTCGGTCATCACCACGCCTTGACGCGCATCCGATGGCGCTGTGCGGAAAAACAAACCGTTATCTTCGGCGGTCGACAGACCAGGCGATGTGGCAGAAGGCGAGATCATCACGATGCCGTTGGCCAAGGCCACGTTCGACAGGATCGCGCCGGTGACGCCGGAGCAGTCAGCGCCCATGATGGCCTTGATGCCGTCCGATGTGATCAGACGCTCGGCAGCAGCGGTCGCCGCGGCAGCATCGATACAAGTGGAATCGGCACGTACAGATGTCACGGTCATACCGTCCAGCAGCATGCCTGAATCAGTGACTTCTTTCATCGCCAGTTCAGCACCATCTGCCATATGTGGCGTCAGTGATTCAATCGGACCGGTAAAGCCCAGAATAACCCCGATTTTAATTTCTTTGGAATGACCGCCTGCAAATGCAGATCCCGCCATAAGCGCCATTGCGGCGCTCGCCAGTAGTAGCTTTTTCATATTGTGTCTCCCTGAATGAAAAGCAGTTCACGGGCAGACTAATGGGGTCGAACAAAAAAGAAAAGCCTTAGAAAGGAAGCCGCCAGAATATAGCATATCAAAAAAGTGATGCCTGCTTGGTCGCGCCGATGTTATAGTTCGCATCAAGTCACCAGAGGAGAATTACAAATGCGCACATTGATCCTGCTTGTTTTATCTTTCGTTCTGGGCTTTCCCGCCTTTGCCACGCCGCTCCAGACATCCGCAGGTGCGATCAGCATTACCAAAATTGCAGGCGGACTGAATCAACCCTGGGCAATAGGGTTTTTACCAAAGGGTCGGTTTTTAGTGTCCGAGCGCGGCGGGGCGTTGCTGAATATCGGGGCCGACGGGCAAGCGTGGCGCGTCAAAGGTGTGCCCGAGGTTTACGCAAACGGTCAGGGCGGGTTGCTGGACGTAATGATCCCGCGCGATTTCACCCAGAGCCGTCAGGTGCTTTTGAGTTACGCCAAACCGCAAGGGCGCGAGGCAGGCACCGCCTTGGGGGTTGGGCGGCTTTCATCTGACGGGCGCAGGCTCGAGGGGTTTCGCGTCCTGTTCGAGATGCMGAAAGGCACAAGCGGCGGGCGGCATTTTGGGGCGCGTATCATTGAAGGGACGGATGGCAAGATTTACATGAGCATCGGCGAGCGTGGCGATCGCCCAGCCGCACAAGACCTGTCGCGCCACAACGGGTCAATCATCCGCATCAACCGCGATGGCACTGTGCCGCGCGACAACCCGTTTGTCGGGCAAAGTGGGCGGCAGCCGGAAATCTGGTCTTACGGGCACCGCAATCCGCAGGGCATGGCGCTGGATATGCGCGCACGGCTTTGGGCGCATGAGCACGGCGCACAGGGCGGTGACGAGGTGAACCTGATCCGCAAAGGCGCGAATTACGGCTGGCCTGTGATTGCCTACGGGCGGCATTATTCGGGTGATAAGATTGGCGAGGGCACAGCAAAGGCGGGGATGGAGCAACCGGAGATGTTTTGGGACCCGTCCATCGCGCCCTCGGGGATGATGATCTATTCCGGTAAACTGTGGCCTGCGTGGCGCGGTGACATCTTTGTCGGCTCGTTAAAGTTCGACTATATCGCCCGACTGGACCCCGATCGCAGTTTTGCCGAGGAAAAGCTGGAAGCAATCGAAATGATCCGGGTGCGCGATGTGCGCGAAGCGCCGGACGGATCAATCTGGTTTCTGTCTCTTGGCGAAGGGGCGGTGTTTCGGATGGCACCGGAATGAATGGTTTAGAACATCTTCAGCCGTTCAAATGCCGTCACTGCACGTTCAATCCTAGGCAAGTCTGTTGAAATCACATCGCTTGGAAGGTTCGCGGCATCATAGGTCTCCGCTCCCGCTTTTGGCACCACGACAAGCCGCGCTATGGCCTCAAAAACATCCTGAGGAAGGATACCCGGATCCAATGTGTTTAGATTTTCTACGATATGGGACGTATCTTTCAACATAACAAAACTACCGCAGTTAAATCGACAACCGTGTCGCCTGCGCGCCGCGCTCGCGATACGGCGTGGTGCTGTAATGCGCGCGGTAACATTTGGAAAAATGCGACGGCGAGGCAAAACCGCAAGCCAGCGCCACATTAATCACGCTCATACCGGTCTGCATCAGCAGATTGCGGGCCTTTTGCAGGCGCAGTTCCATATAATAGCGTTTGGGCGAGCGGTTCAGATAGCGGCGAAACAAACGCTCCAGCTGGCGGGTCGACATGCCGACATCGCACGACAGGATCGACGGCGAGATCGGTTCCTCGATGTTTTCTTCCATCATTTTGATCACCATCGACAGTTTCGGGTGCCGCACCCCGATCCGGGTCGGGATCGACAAACGCTGGGTGTCCTGATCGGTGCGGATCGAGGAATAGATCAGCTGATCGGCCACCGCATTGGCCAAATCTTCGCCGTGATCATCGGCAATCAGTTTCAACATCAGGTCAATCGACGAGGTGCCGCCAGCCGTGGTGAAACGGTTGCCGTCCAGCACGAACACCGATTTGGTCAGCTCGACATCCTCGAATTCCTCGATAAAACTGTCCTGATTTTCCCAATGGATCGTGGCGCGTTTATTGTTCAGCAATCCGGCCTTGGCCATTGTGTAGGCGGCCGTGCATAAGCCCCCGRTTTCAGCACCGCGCCGTGCCTCGCGCCGCAACCAGTTCAGTATTTTTTTGGTGCTGGTTTGCTGTATATCCATGCCGCCGCAAATCATAATGGTGTCATCGCGCCGCATTTCATCAAGCCCGCCATCCACCTGAAGCACGGTTTTGGCCGAACAGGTCACGGTCTCGCCGCCTTCGCTGATCAGGCGCCAGTCATACAGATTTCTGCCTGATGACATCCGGTTGGCGATGCGCAGGGATTCAACCGCCGAGGTAAAGCWGAGCAGCGAAAACTGGTCAAGCATAACAAAGATAAACCGGCGCGGGTTCCCCTGCGTTTCCTGAATATCCACAAGCTCACGACTCACTTCCATCCACACGACCTTTTTGCTGTGGTTAGGTTGACCGAAACAGGTTTGTTTCACCCGATCAAGCAAATACGATCAATACGCTAAAATTCTTTGTGATCCACCGCCTGAATATCACCTGTTGGCACAGATCAAATGTCGCCCTATACTTGGTAATCCTGACATATGGATTTTGGAGCAAAGACGATGACAAATTGGCAAAAATCTGGCTGGCGCAACATGCCCCGAGTTCAGATGCCCGAGTATACGGACGTGGCTGCGCTGAATGCTGTAGAAGCACAGCTGGCCAAATATCCGCCGCTCGTCTTTGCCGGCGAGGCCAGACGTCTGAAATCCGCCCTTGCCGAGGCCGCCGAGGGGCGCGCGTTTTTGCTGCAAGGCGGTGATTGCGCCGAGAGTTTCGCCGAATTTTCCGCCGACAACATCCGCGATACATTCAAAGTGATGCTGCAAATGGCGATGGTGCTGACTTACGGTGCCAAGGTGCCTGTGGTCAAAGTTGGCCGCATGGCGGGCCAGTTTGCCAAGCCGCGCTCGGCCCCGACGGAGGTCATTGACGGTGTGGAATTGCCCAGCTTTCGCGGTGATATCATCAATGATCTGCCCTTCACACTCGAGGCGCGCACCCCGWACCCGCAAAAGATGTTGCAGGCCTACACCCAAGCCGCTGCATCACTGAACCTGCTGCGGGCTTTTTCAACCGGCGGCTATGCCGATGTGCRTCAGGTGCATGCGTGGACGCTTGGTTTCACCAAAGGGCAAAACGCTGCCAAATACCGTGAATTGGCTGAACGGATTTCCGATACGCTCGATTTCATGACGGCGGCTGGCGTGGACAGTTCCCGCGCCCACACATTGCAAACGGTGGATTTCTATACCAGCCACGAATCCCTGCTGCTGGAATACGAGGAAGCGCTGTGCCGTATCGACAGCACCACGGATCTGCCCATTGCAGGCTCCGGCCACATGCTGTGGATCGGGGATCGCACCCGTCAGCCGGATGGCGCACATGTGGAATTTTTGCGCGGGGTGCAAAACCCGATCGGAATGAAGTGCGGGCCGACCATGACAGCGGATGATCTGAAACGGCTTATGGCCAAATTGAACCCCGAAAACGAGGCGGGCCGTTTGACCCTGATCACCCGTTTTGGCGCAGGCAATGTGGGCGATCATTTGCCCCGCCTGATCAAAACAGTGCAGGAGGAAGGCGCCAATGTGCTGTGGACGTGCGATCCGATGCACGGCAACACGGTCAAATCCTCGACCGGATATAAAACCCGTCCGTTTGAATCGGTGTTGCGCGAAGTGCGCGAGTTCTTTTCGATCCACAAGGCCGAGTCAACGGTCCCGGGCGGGGTGCATTTCGAGATGACAGGTCAGGATGTGACCGAATGCACCGGTGGCGTGCGTGCGGTAACCGACGAGGATTTGTCGAGCCGCTATCACACTGCGTGCGACCCACGCCTGAACGCCAGCCAATCACTGGAACTGGCGTTTCTTGTGGCTGAAGAGCTGTCGGCCTTGCGCGAAAGCAAACAGGCGCAGGCGGTATAGCGCAGCCGTTACCGGGTCGAGAAAAACCAATCTATGCGCATTCCTCCCCGCGTCTGATGCGCGTTATGCTGTGCAAACGCTGCCTCGGGTGGGGGAGGAATCTTTTAATCCAGCAGGATTGGTTCCCCTCTAGACCAATCGAAGGGTCGGGCGTGTATCGTCCGGCCCTTTTTCGTCGCCTGCGTCACTTTCTTCTAATGACGTAACAAACGGAATGCCCGGCTCGGCAAATCCTTTGAGCGGCGCCGGCTCCAGCAGCGTCTTGGTCGCGGTTGCCTCAACCGGCGTGTGGCCTGCTGTCAGGGCTTTCATCCTGACATCCGCCACATCAAACCGGCGTGGTGCGCGGCCAATCGGCCCCTGTGACACCAGGCAGCCGATGATGCGGGTGATTTCGCCCAAATCGCTGCGCAGCGGCAGCAGAATAACCTTGGCGTCCATCGCCGGTTTGCCGATGCCGCGCTCGGCAGTCAGAGTCAGTTCCGCCACTTGCGGCCCGTCAAACACCGCCTCGAGCGTATCGGTCACCATAATCCGGGCGGTGGGCGTAAAGAACGAGGTGAACGGCATGCCGCGAACTTCCATTCCCAGCAGATCATTCAGATGCATACCGTTCAGCCGAAACCGCGCCAGACCCGGTGCGATGCGTTCCAGAACAAAGGTATATTCCAGCGCCCGTTCAATACCGCGCGGGTCAATCTCGCTGCGCTGCGGCACAATCCGCCCCATACGCAAGCCCTGCCAATAGGCTTCAACCTGATTGATCACCGGAAACAGGGTTTCGCCTTTATAGCCAAACATTGAAATAACATTTTGTCCGAGCGTTGCTTTATGTTTCACGATACACCTGCATTTTAATTTCCGATATGGGTCGGCATTGTTGTTACAGGGGCATGTCTCTGTTAACCCTTGGCTCATAATGCTTACCGCCAGGTTAATATGGCATGGTTTGATGAAAATTGAGGGGCTAAAATTGTTAAATGGTTAACCGCATATGATCACATCAATGACAGGGTTCGCCGCCCGTAATGGGGAAAATGCCGGATATTCATGGGCTTGGGAAATCCGCAGCGTCAATGCCAAGGGGCTGGACATTCGCCTGCGGGTGCCTGACTGGGTCGACGGGCTGGAGCAGGCCGTACGCGGGCTGGTGGCGGCATCCGTTGGCCGTGGCACTGTCAACCTGACCCTGCGGGTGCAGCGCGACGAGGGCACAGCACCGCTGAACCTGAACGCTGTGCAACTGACCCGCATTTTGCAGGCGCTGGCCCAGATTGAGAACGCCGCCGCAGACACCGGGCTGACGCTGGTGCATTGCACGGCGGCCGATGTGCTGACCCAGCGCGGGGTGATTGATACCTCTGTGGTGCAAGAGGACACCGCCCCGCTGCTGGCCGCGCTGATTGCCGACCTGCCGCCATTGCTGGATGACTTCGCTGCCATGCGCAGCAACGAGGGCGCGGCAATGGATCAGGTCATCCATAACCAGATCACAACCATCGAGACCCTGACCAAAGATGCCGCCATTGCCGCCGAGGCCCGCAAAGACGGTGTCGCCAAAACCCTGCGTGAAAATCTGGCCCGCGTGCTGGAGAACGCCGATGGGGCGGATGCGCCGCGTGTAGCGCAGGAGCTGGCGATGCTGGCGGTGAAATCCGATGTGATGGAGGAGCTGGACCGCCTGCGCGCCCATGTGGATGCGGCGCGTGACCTGATGGGAAAAACCGGCCCTATCGGGCGCAAACTGGATTTTCTGATGCAGGAATTTATGCGCGAAGCCAATACCTTATGCTCCAAAGCTCAAGCAGTTGATCTGACCCGCATAGGGCTGAACCTGAAGGCAACAATAGACCAGATGCGCGAACAAGTGCAGAATGTGGAGTAAACCATGAGTGATCGCCGCGGACTTTTGATTATCCTGTCGTCGCCTTCGGGAGCTGGCAAATCGACACTGGCCAAACGGCTGATCAAATGGGATCCATGCATCGGGTTTTCGGTCTCGGCCACCACCCGTCCCCCGCGTTCAGGCGAGGTAGACGGCAAGGACTATTACTTTAAATCCCACAACGAATTCGCGGCCCTGGTAACAAATGGCGATATGCTGGAACATGCCGAGGTGTTTGGCAATTTCTACGGCTCCCCCAAGGGGCCGGTTGATGGGGCCATCAATGAGGGGCGCGATGTGCTGTTTGATRTCGACTGGCAGGGCGGCCAACAGGTGCGGGCGTCGTCATTGGGCAAACATGTGCTGTCGATTTTCATCCTGCCCCCGTCAATTTCCGAACTGGAACGCCGCCTGCACACCCGTGGCCAAGACAGCGACGAAGTCATCGCCGAGAGGRTGCAGAAAAGCCGTGATGAAATCAGCCATTGGCCGGAGTATGATTTTGTGCTGATCAACGATGATCTGGACCAGACTGAAGATGCGTTGAAAACCATCATATCGGCCGAGCGGATGCGCATATCGCAGCAACCCGATCTGGTGGAACGGGTGCGGGCATTGAACAAAGAATTCGAGGACCGCACATGACTTTGTATGCAATCGAAGATGTGTCCCCCACTCTGCCCGACGGCGGCGATTTCTGGATTGCGCCCGACGCCAATGTGATTGGCCGCGTGGTGCTGCAAGTTGGTGCTTCGGTCTGGTTCGGCGCCACATTGCGCGGCGATAACGAGCTGATTTTTATCGGCGCGGGCAGCAACATTCAGGAGAACTGCGTGTTGCACACCGACCCCGGGTTTGCCCTGACCATCGGCCAGAATTGCACCATCGGCCACCAGGCGATGCTGCACGGCTGCACCATCGGCACCAACAGCCTGATCGGCATGGGCGCAACCATTCTGAATGGCGCACGGATAGGCAAGAACTGCCTGATAGGTGCAGGCGCGCTGATCACCGAGGGAAAGGTTATTCCCGATGGCTCATTGGTGGTGGGTGCACCGGGCAAGGTGCTGCGCCAACTGGACCAAACTGCCATTCAAGGGCTAACCGCCAGTGCACTGCATTATCAGGAAAACATGCGCCGGTTCAGGGATGGCTTGCAGGTGGTTCAGGCTGATACATAAGCCGTCACCGCGACCAAGCCCCCCCTCGAGGTAGCGGTCCACAACGGGCGTCTCGACCCCCGCTATTGCGAAGTGGACGACCGCCACGCCAAGGTTCCGTTTGCGCGCCTTTACGGCCCACAGCCGGATCGCCTCTCCGTTAAAATACCTAGCCTTGCTCCACCTCGACACGGAGAGCACATTGCCTAATGTAAGTGGCCGCTATCGCACCCGGGTGCATTTCCTGACAATGAGTGGCAGTGGCGGGGGACCCATGCCAGTATCGTTCATTTGCCTCGGCTTCTGGTCAGGCTCGAGCGTCTTTCGCTAGCCATACAGGCTGTGCTTTCGCGTGCCTTGCCCGCTCTGCCTCAGCACGTCTTGCATTTTCCTGACGCACTCTCGCGGCATTGGCTTCTCTTTCAGCCGTTGCAGCATTTGCCTGTTTTACTGTTTCAGCTTGCTGTCTTGCACTCTCTTGTTGTGCTTGATTGGCAGCTGCTTGCCTTGCATTGGCCACGTTTTGCTGGCGGACCCTATCCCCACACTGACCTGCGCCACACCTGCCGAATTTCCCGTTAACGACAGAATTTGTCGAATTCTGACCAGTGGCTTGCCGAATTTCCTTGCACCCTGATCCGCAAATCAAAGGAGAAAACCATGAAAACCCATACCCGTGTCTGCGTCATCGGCGGCGGCGTTGTCGGCGCATCCGTGCTGTATCATCTGACGAAACTCGGCTGGTCCGATGTGCTGCTGGTTGAACGCAGCGAGCTGACCTCCGGATCGACGTGGCACGCGGCGGGCGGGTTTCATACGTTGAATGGCGACACCAATATGTGCGCGCTTCAGGGCTATACCATCCGGCTGTATAAGGAACTGGAGGAGATCACCGGCATGTCCTGTGGCTTGCACCATGTGGGGGGCCTCACGCTGGCCGACACGCCCGAGCGGTTTGACATGCTAAAGGCCGAACGCGCCAAGCACCGGTATATGGGGCTGGATACGGAATTGCTGGGGCCAGACGAGATCAAAAAGATCGCCCCGATCACCAACACCGATGGCATTCTGGGCGCATTATATGACCCGCTGGATGGTCACCTTGACCCGTCGGGCACCACGCACGCCTATGCCAAAGCCGCCCGTATGGGGGGCGCTGAAATCTATCTGCATACTAAAGTCGAGGAAACCAACCAGCGCCCCGATGGCACATGGGAGGTGGTCACCGACAAGGGCGTGATCATCACGGAACATATCGTTAATGCGGGTGGCTTGTGGGCGCGTGAAGTCGGCGCAATGGCCGGTGTCTACACGCCGCTGTTGCCAATGGAGCATCAGTATATCGTCACCGAAGATTTGCCGGAATTCACCGATCGGCCAAAAGAGCATCCGCATGTGATCGACCCCGGTGGCGAAAGCTATCTGCGTCAGGAAGGACGCGGGCTTTGCATCGGTTTTTACGAGCAACCCTGCCAGCCGTGGTCGGTCGATGGCACCCCGTGGAGCTTTGGTCACGAGCTGTTGCCCGATAATCTGGACAAGATCGAGGCCTCGATCGAATTCGCCTATTCGCGCTTTCCGATCCTTGAGCGGGCCGGTGTGAAAACCGTAATCCACGGCCCCTTCACATTCGCCCCCGATGGCAATCCGCTGGTTGGACCGGTGCCGGGCAAGCGTAATTACTGGCTGGCCTGCGGCGTGATGGCGGGTTTCTCGCAAGGCGGCGGCGTTGGTCTGACGCTGGCGCAATGGGTGATCAACGGCGAGACCGAGCGCGACGCCTCGGCAATGGATATCGCGCGGTTTGGCAAGTGGATTTCGCCCGCCTACACCGTGCCCAAGGTGATCGAGAATTACCGCAACCGGTTTTCAGTGGTTTACCCGAACGAAGAGTTGCCGGTGGGCCGCCCCAACCAGACCACGCCGATGTATGATATTTTCGACGGGATGAACGCGGTTTGGGGGCAACAAAACGGGCTGGAGGTGGTGAACTACTTCGCGCTTGCGGGTGAAGATCGTTATGAGGTGCCCAGTTTCCGCCGCTCGAACGCATGGGAGGCCACAGCGCAAGAGGTTAAAGCGGTGCGCGAGGCTGTGGGCRTSWWYGASRTGMMSARYTTYGGYAAGWTYYSKGTSRAAGGSNGCGNATGCGCKGGCSTKKMTGSAMMRKRTCWKSGCSRRSCRKATKSMSRWWGYSGSMSGYMWGWYCSTSWMKMCMMWRCTGGCCCCGTCGGGCCGTCTGATCGGCGATTTCACCGTGTCCTGTCTGGCGGAAGACGAGTATCAACTCACCGGATCATACGGCGCACAAGATTACCACCACCGCTGGTTCTTGCAACACCTTGAGGATGGCATCACGGTCGATAACATCTCGGACCTGCGCACGGGGTTCCAGATTGCCGGACCAAGTGCGCGCAAACTGCTGGAGCGGGTGACGCGCAGCGATGTATCGGGTGAGGCGTTCAAATTTCTGGACGTGAAACACATGGCCGTCGGGCTGCTCGACTGCATCGTGCAGCGGGTCAGCTATACCGGTGATCTGGGCTACGAAATCTACACCACCCCGATGTCGCAACGCGCGCTTTGGAATGCGCTGTGGGCAGCAGGGGCTGATCTGGGCCTGCGCCCGTTCGGAATGCGGGCGATGATGAGCCTGCGGCTGGACAAGTTTTTCGGCGCATGGCTGCGGGAATTCTCGCCGGATTACACGGCGGCGGAAACGGGGCTGGACCGGTTTATTTCGTTCAAGAAAAACGCCGATTTCATTGGCCGTGCCGCAGCCGAGGCGGAACGTGATACCCCCCCTGCCCGCCAGTTGTGCGCCTTCGAGGTGACGGTGACGGACGCGGATGTGATTGGCTACGAGCCGGTGTCTGTCGGTGGCGCGGTCGTCGGCTATTGCACTTCGGGCGGCTATTCGCATTACGCCGGAAAATCCATCGCGCTGGCGTTGATCCCGCGTGGGTTGGCGCAAGCGGGCCAAAAGGCCGAGATCGAGATACTGGGCGAGATGTGCGCGGCCATCCTGATCACAGATGTGTTATTTGATGCTGACGGGGCGCGGATGCGGGGTTAATATCAGCGCATGACAATCCCGATCCTGATCCTTGCTGCCGGTGCGTCAAACCGGATGAACGGCCGTGATAAACTGCTGATGGATGTTGACGGGCGCACCCTGTTGCGCCATGTGGTGCACCGTGCTGTGGCGACGGGGGGGCCTGTGCTGGTGACTTTGCCCGATGGGGATATAAAACGCCGCGACGCGTTGTCAGGGCTGGATGTGCGAATCATTCCGGTTATGAACGCAGATCAGGGCATGGCCGCTTCAATGCGGGCAGGCTTGGAGATAATCCCGACAAAGAACGCAGGCGTTCTGGTTGCACTGGCGGATATGCCGGATGTTTCAACAGAGGATTATACATGCCTTATCAACGCATTCCAGGCCGACCCTTACGCAAACATTCATCGTGCAGCCAGTACCGATGGCACAGCAGGCAACCCCGTTCTGTTACCGATGTGGGCTTTGAATGATCCAGAGATATTTCAGGGTGACGCAGGTGCACGGCACCTGTTGCGCCAACATGCAGACCGGGTGCGACTTGTCCCGCTGCCAGATAATCATGCCATCACCGATCTGGATACCTCCGAGGATTGGGCGGCGTGGCGCGCCCGACCTTAGGCCGTATCGGTGTTGATCGTCGCCAGCGGCATCTGGCAGAACCCCTGCGCCGGAATATCCAGCGCCGCGTTATATTTGCTCGACATGTTCTGGAACGCGATCAAGCCGCACAGCTCGGCCACCGCGTCATCATCAAAATGCTGCTTTAGTTGATCCATCAATGGCCCGTCCACATCGCGGTSCKYRKMSKTYWKCGCCTCGGTCAATTCCAGCGCCGCCTGCTCTTTGGCGTCAAACTCCTCATGGGTGCGCCAGCCTGCCAGATGCGCGACTTTTTCCTCGCTCACCCCGCGCTTCATCAAGGTTGAGGCGTTGATATCAACGCAAAACTCACAGTGGTTGATCTGCGAMACCCGCACCGTCACCAAGGAGCGCAACGCCGGATCAATGYGCGATGATTTGCGGTTCAGCGCCCCGTACAGCAGCGCCACCCCGATAAACACGCTGGGCGACCTGGCCCACAGCATGCCCGGCTCCAGAACCTTGCCATAGGTCTTTTTCTGCTTCCAGAAAAACAGCCTGATATACCACGGATATTCGGAAACTGGTTTGGGGGGGATGAACATGAAATCTTGCCTTGTCTTTGGAATCTTGGCCTAGATAGACAGCCCTTCCGTGCAAAGGTCAACGAGACAAAATAGTCGCAAATCGCGATGCCCCGATTGCGCCGGGGCATCACAGGTTTCATCGCTGATTATTCACCAAATCCGTAAGTTTCGGCGACGAAATCAATGTCTTTGTCACCACGGCCCGACAGATTTAGCAGGATGGATTGGCCCTGATGGTTTTTGGCCTCGCGCATGGCGTAGGCCACCGCATGGGCTGATTCCAGTGCCGGAATAATGCCCTCATGGCGCGACAGATCGTAGAACGCCTTCAGGGCTTCCTTATCATCCGCCATCACATATTCGGCACGGCCGATTTTCTGCAAATGCGCGTGCTCCGGCCCGACGCCGGGGTAATCCAGCCCCGAGGCAATGGTGTTCACCGGTGCGGGTTCGCCATTTTTATCGACCAGAAGTTTGGTGTGGAAGGCGTGGATATCACCATCCACACCAAAGGTCATGGTGGCGGCGTGATCGCCCAGTTTTGACGACGTGCCGCCCGGCTCGACCCCGACCAGCGCCACCTCTTCGTCATCAATGAAGCCCGCGAATATGCCCATGGCATTGGAGCCGCCGCCAACGCAAGCCGCGACAATATCGGGCAGGTTGCCGGTCATCTCTAGAAACTGCTCGCGGGATTCCAGCCCGACAATGGTCTGRAAATCCCGCACCATTTTGGGAAATGGATGCGGCCCGACAACCGAGCCAATGCCAAACAGCGCTTTATCGGCTTGGCCCATGTAGCTGCCGAAAGCCGAATCCACCGCCTCTTTCAGGGTTCTGGCCCCTTCCGTCACCGGCACCACGGTGGCCCCCAGCAATTTCATCCGCACCACATTGGGCGCTTCTTTGGCCATGTCGACCTCGCCCATGTGAATTTCGCATTCCATACCGAAATAGGCCGCCGCCGTGGCCAGCGCCACCCCGTGCTGACCCGCACCGGTTTCGGCGATCAGCTTGGTTTTGCCCATATGTTTGGCCAGCAAGCCTTCGGCCATACAGTGGTTCAATTTATGGGCGCCGGTGTGGTTCAAATCCTCGCGCTTGGCATATATCTGCGCCCCGCCACAGATTTTGGACAGGTTTTTGAAATAGGAAATCGGGGTGGGCCGGCCTTGAAAATGTTTGCGGATATAGCGCAGATCACGAATGTAGTCGGCCGAATTGGAGATTTCGTCATAGGCTTTGGCAATTTCCTGGAAATGCGGCACCAAAGGCGGTGGCAACATCGCCCCGCCGTATTCGCCGAAAAATCCATCGCGTGTCGGGGTTGTTTTCAGATACGGTTTCATAGCTGTCCCTATTGTTGGTTGTTTTCACCAACCAAGGTCCACTGTCCCCACACCCTTTGCAACAAAAAAATCGGAGGCTAGTGCAATACCAACCTCCGATCTTCATTCCCTCAAGGCACCGGGGCCTCAAGAAAGCTGCATATTCATCTGGGTTTGCGCTTAATTCCAGATCAAGCGCAAGCCTGTCTATTTCGCCAGAAGCCGCGCTTCGTGCGCCTTCAGGGTTCTGCGCGCCGCTTGGTAACCCTTGATCCCTTCGGCTGTTGCCAGCTCGGGGAACAGTTCCAGGATTTCGTTGCGTTGCGCATTGCCGATGCCTTGCAGGGTATAGTCACCAGGCTGGAAGCTCTCGGTCCAGGCACCATCCGACAGCACGACTTCGTGGTTGTCGAACATAAAGTGCAGATAGCTAACGCCCATTGTGTCAACCGAATGGACACCCCGATTGTTGACCAGATGCTTGGCCGCTGCCAGAACTTCGCGTTCTTCAAAGTATAGCGAAGTTTTGTCGTTGGCCACCAGCATACGGTGGTTTGGAGAAACCATCATATCGCGTTCTGGCAGATCGTTACCCAGTGACCCTTTGCGGATCAGGATCGGTTTCAGATGCGGGTTGGCAGCAAGCGCTTTCCAATCCAGTTTCTTTTCGCCAACCCAGCGGATTTCCTGAATGCCGTTGTCGCGGGTGATAACCTTGTCACCCATCTGCAGCTCTTCCACCAGACGCTCGCCTTTAGGTGTCGCAATCAGCGAGCCTGGGGTGAAACATGGAATGACATTCTCGATGTTGCTGAATTCCATTGTGCTGATGACATTGCCATCCGCATCGCGAAAATCAACATGGCCGTTTTCAGGATTGCCAGCGTCATAGATCACCCGAAGCGTGCCGCCATCGGGGCGCGAGCCCGTCAGGTCCAGCGTATCGAAGTCAACGCCACCCTCGTTACCGTCAACCACATCACCTCCGGTGATATTGCTAAAGGTATCCTGATCATCACCACCCGACATAATATCGGCGCCAGTGCCACCGTCGAAGGTATCATTGCCGGTGCCGCCAACCATAGTGTCGTCGCCCTGACCACCGATCAGGGTATCGTTACCCGTGCCGCCATCAATGTAGTCGTCGTCAATGCCGCCATCGATGGTGTCATTGCCAGCATCGCCATACAATGTGTCGTCATCATCGGCACCATAGATGGTGTCGTTGCCGTCGCCACCGTGGACCGTGTCCATACCATTGTTTGGCACCAGATCAGGGCCGAACGGACCAGAACCGTCATCCGGGATGTTCAGCGCATCCGGGAAGGATGGGGCAAGACCGGCATAGATCACATCGTCGCCAGCCCCGCCATCGATGATGTCGGAACCTTCGCCACCGATGATGGTGTCGTTGCCGTCACCGCCGTCAATCGTSTCGGCATCCAGACCACCGTCGATGGTGTCATCGCCGGTGCCGCCAAAGATGGTATCGGCATCATCGCCAGTGGTGATGGTGTCATTACCAGCCCCGCCGTCAACATAGTCGATGTCATCATTCGGGTCGGTATCGGCAGGATAGAGGCCGGGGTAACCCAGATCAGGCTGCGGGTCGGATCCGGATGTGTCGATCACATCGTCGCCATCGCCACCGTAGACAGTGTCAGAGCCATCGCTATCTGTGATGGTGTCGTTACCGCTGCCACCATAGATGGTGTCGTCGCCGCCGCCGCCAAGAATGGTGTCGTCATCCGCGCCGCCATCCAGCAGGTCATTGCCATCGCGACCCTCAATGTGGTCCTCCCCGCCGTTACCGAACAATTCATTGGTGTAGGTATCGGCAGGCGTGGTGCCCTCGCTGTCRAAACCGATCAGCGTATCATCATGTTCAGAGCCGATAACCCCGTCRATGCCGCCAAGGATCGTGTCATTATCGGCGTCGCCACCGCTCATGGCACCTGTGGTCAGGTTGACGTTCACAGCCGCGCCTGAGTCCGAGTAGTCCAGATTGTCCTGCCCCGCACCACCCGAGAAGCTGTCAGCACCGTCGCCACCGATGAAGGTATCATCGCCAGTGCCACCGTATAGCACGTTGGTGCCGGCTTCACCCGCCAGCGTATCGTCGCCAGCTTCGCCGTAAATGTCGTCATCACCTTCGCCGGCCAGAACGGTATCGTTGCCGGCGCCAGCAACAATGATGTCGTCATTGGGGCCTTCGCCCGGCAGCACTTCATCATTGTGGTCCACCATATCACCGTGTGGATCACCCGTGTAGTTATAGTCGATTAGATCATCACCAGCCGTGCCGGATACAATACCATCCAGCGGGTTGGCTCCGACCGTCACAATCACAGCAGCCGTATCCGYGCCGCCATTGCCGTCGGCAATCTCGTAATTGATCGTCGCATCACCCTCAAAGCCGTTATTCGGCGTGAAGGTGATGGTGCCATCCGGGTTCAC
Source organism: Marinosulfonomonas sp. (assembly GCA_002732995.1). Taxonomy (GTDB): domain Bacteria; phylum Pseudomonadota; class Alphaproteobacteria; order Rhodobacterales; family Rhodobacteraceae; genus Profundibacter. The sequence goes on from NVTS01000016.1 coordinate 32,507, forward strand.
AACAACCGTACCATCAGCCGATGTCGGTGTGCCCAGAACATTGAGCGTATCACCGTCAACATCCGTGTCGTTGCCCAACACATCAATGGTCACTGGTGTTTCATAGTTTGTGCTGGCCGCATCATCATTGGCAACCGGATCATCATTGACCGGCGCAACCGTAAAGGTAACCGTCGCTGTGTCCGTGCCGCCATTGCCATCATCAATGGTGTAGGTAACTGAGTCCGTGCCGTTGAAGTCAGGATCCGGCGTGTAAGTATATGTGCCGTCACCATTATCGGTGAGTGTGCCATTGGCTGGATCAGAGGCACCGTCCAATGTTAACGTGTCGCCATCCGGGTCGGTGTCATTGAGCAGTGGGTTAAAGGTAACGGAGCCATCTTCGTCCAGCGTATAGGTGTCATCATTGGCCGTCGGGCCGTTATTTGGAGGCAGGATCAGGTTCTCGATCTCGGCGAATGTCATGGTGCCGGTGACATTGCCATCGCTGTCCAGGAATTCGACTGTGCCGGATGTGGAATCGCCRTCCGCATCAACAGTTTGGCCAACAATGCGCAACGGGCCTTCATCGCTCAGGTCAAGCGTGTCGTAATCATTACCCTCGGTGCCACCGTCAACCACATCACCAGCATTACCGCCAATGATCGTGTCACTGTCAGCGCCGCCCGAAATTGTATCGGCACCGGCACCGCCAGTAAGGATATCATCGCCACCTTCGCCAAAGATCATGTCATCGCCGTCACCACCATTGATGGTGTCATTCCCGTCGATACCGCCAGTAAGTGCATCGAAATACACATCAGTGATATTAATGCCGGAATTGTTGTTGCCATCCTGCATGTGGATGATTTCAATACGTGCAACCGGACCCGGAATGCTGACCAGAACCGAATAGCTCTCGGAGGTATCTGGATCATAGCCACCATTGCTATCTGCCGTATCATTGCCAGCAACACCATCGGTGTCGAGCAGCGTGACATCGCTGCCAGCGGTCAGGTTAACCGTGATCTGGTTGCCATCGGCATCATAGGCCCGAATGGTGACAACGCCGTCGCCGTCCACATCATTGATACGGAAGGAAACATTCTCGACCGGATCCGAGAAATCAAGTTCGTAATCAGCCGATTTACAGTCTCCGTTCAAAGTCGAAGAGAGCGAGGATTCGTCATCGACAACGCCACCACCTGTGATGATGCCAGTAACAAGCTGGTCATTGTCGGCAAATTCTGTGTCCACATCCGAGCTGCTGTGGGTCACAGTGAATGTTACATCCACACTGCCGGTGTTCTGCGTGAACCCACCTTCAAGATCATCACCATCATCAATGGTGCCTGAACTGTCAGGGTCCGGCGCCAGATCCCACTCAAAGCTTTCGCGCACAGCCGTGCCGCTGCCACCGTTATCACCATAAAGCACATCATTGCCGGTGCCGCCGCTGATGGTGTCGTCGCCGTCACCACCATAGGCCACATCATCGCCAGCATCGCCGGTGATAATATCATCCCCAGTGCCACCATAAAGCAGGTCGTTGTCGTTCATGCCTTCCAGCAGATCGTTGCCGGCGCCACCAATCAGCGTGTCTTCGCCATCTTGACCGCACAGCTGATCATCGCCATCTTCGCCATAGAGCGTGTCATCGCCCGTGCCACCCATAACAAGGTCATTGCCGTCGCCCGCAAAAACGGTGTCATTGCCGGCACCCGCACGGATCCAGTCGTCATTGTCGCCCGCATCCGGCAGGTAGCTGCCGTTTGGATCAGGCAGGATTGCGTCGTTATTATCGACCATGTCGCCATCGGGATCGCCTGTATAGGCCACATCAATGATGTCGTCGCCATCGGTGCCGTCTACATAGCCGTCAGGATCAATCACCGGAGCGGCATCAAATTCAATGTCGGAAATGCGAACAACGCCGCTTAAATTAGCCGAGTCACCATCATCATGAATGATTTCAATGCTGAACACAGGACCGGCGATCGTAACAGTCACGGAATCCGGCGCACCAGAGCCTTCGACGCCCGAGCTGTCATTGCCGCCGCCTTCAACCGAATTGCCGTCCACCTCGTGATGCCAGATCAGGTCGGAAAAGCTGACCGGAACAATATTACCGTCCGCATCTTTGGCGATAATGGTGATTTTATCATCCCAGCCAGAGCCAGCATCAACATCGTAAATTTCAAAGGAGACATTCTCGACAGGCGCATCAAAATTGATGATCGCTTTGGTTTCACTGCAAACACTGCTGCTTGAAAGAACCCCGTTGTTCAGCGTGAAATCATCACCATCGACGTTGGTCGGTGTCGATACGGTGACAGTAATGTCATCGCCACCAGTTGACGAAGAAAATGTGGCACTTCCGTCAGCGCCCGWATCGTCCCAGTCCAGTAAATAATCAGCCATAATATATTCCCCTAAATTAGCAGCGATCAGACCCCTTCAAGGTCTGAAATAAAACCATCCGAACACCAGCAGAATGCTCGGTCATATACTCTTCATCAAAACCGAGAGTGACATCAGGCCATAAAGACGGACGCGCACACTCGATCTCTACATGCTCATTTCCGGGAAGGTCTGACCGCCCGTTCTGGCGGTCTACTTGCAACAACTAAAAACAGGCAGACTGCTTTTGTCGAAAACAACTCGTGCGTATCGCAACTGCCAACAGACAGATCGGACACACACGCCTCCCCACAAACGAATTTGTGGTTACTCATGTGCGGCCGCCCCCGTGGCCAAACAGACATCACCCCCCAGTTGGGCTATGTCTTCTTAGACCTATGGAGCGTGGGGAAAAAGTAAAAAGTGGCGAAATCATGCCAATACAATGGCGGACTGCCTTTCTTTACGTTGCTTTCCTCGATAGTCACTCAACCTATGCGAAATCATTTTTTCGTAATGTCTCCAATATACAAACAATCATCGGGAGGCGTTAATGTTTGAAAATCACTGGTAATTGGCATGTCGGGGTATTTTTATTATCTAAAAGGACATGTTATGTATGATTTTGTTTAATGTTTGTTAACCATAACTGTTTCCAATCAGGCACCAATCAAATGCCGGGGCAATGCTCCAAATCGGAAATGTGACGAAGTTTTGTTTTCTAATAGATTGTTAACATAACAGCCCTAATTTTAGCAAAATCCGAACAATAGACGTCATTTACGAACGATTCATCATTAATGAAACCCGAATCACTGACGTTGGGGAAACCCAAGACCTTACGTTTGGTCAGCTTTACAGCCTCAGCCCTCGTGAACGCCCTCATGCTGTGGCCCACGCGTCCGCTGCATTGACCCAGATCGCTTGGCCTGCCTGCAATTGCAGTGCCTCGCATTCGGCAGCGGTCCGGTAAATGACAATGCGCCACTCCGCCCCCTCCAGAACCAACCGGTATGTGCCTGACTGGCCCACTGATATCGACGCAACTGTTGCTTGCAGGCTGATCAAGGCCGTGCTGGCCCCCGGATCCTGTTTGCACAGAACCACGCCCGCCTCGTTGATCCTGACATCACAGCGTGTGCCCGCCGCACCACAAACCGGAATTCGGCTCATCTGATCGCCGACAAACAGAACCAGCTGCCCATCGGCCAGTTCCCGTACAACGCCCGGCACCGTCGTTTCGCAGCGGATTGGTCCGGTCAGCTGCCCATCCTTAATCCGCATGATATGATCCGCCAACATCGAGGTCTCGCGCCGCTCGTGACTGACATAAATCGCCGGACACCCCGTCGCCTGCACCGCGCGTGCGATATAGGGCAGGATTTCATCCTTGCGGGCCTGATCCAGCCCCGACATCGGCTCGYCCATCAGCAGCASYTGMGGSTCCAYCGCCAAAGCACGGCCAATGGCCACGCG
>NVTS01000017.1 GCA_002732995.1 Marinosulfonomonas sp.
GTCTATTGCGGCTCGCGCTTTGGCAACAACCCGGCCTATAAACTGGCCGCAACAAAACTAGGCCAGACAATCGCCAATATGGGATGGCGGCTGGTTTACGGTGCCGGTGATGTCGGGCTGATGGGCGCAGTTGCCGATGGCGCGCAAAAGACTGGTGGCGAAACCTTTGGCGTGATCCCCGAGCATTTGTTGAAACGCGAGGTCGGCAAACACGATCTGACCCGGTTCATCGTCACCGAGAACATGCACGAGCGCAAAAAGGTGATGTATATGAATTCGGACGCCATTGTGGTGTTGCCCGGCGGGGCCGGATCATTGGACGAATTGTTCGAGGTGCTGACATGGCGCCAGCTGGGCCTGCATGAAAAACCGATCTACCTGCTGAACATCGAGGGCTATTGGGCCCCGCTGATTGCCCTGCTCGATCATGTGATTGATCAGGGCTTTGCCGATGCCACCTTGCGGGATTATTTCACCGTGGTGGAGACGGTTGACGGTCTGGCCGATGCTTTGGGCCGCGCCCTTTCCTGACGCAGGGCGTTCAGCGTATAGATCGTGAGCGCTGCCCAAATCACCGGAAAGGCAATCGCGTGCCAAAACCTCGTGCGTTTTGATCGGGCTTTAAGCGTCTCTAAACTCTTGATCTGCGGTAAGGTGGGTTGAGGTGATCGAAATCGACGATTTTTGAGCCTTCCACTTTTCATGGCAAGCCCCTTCCATTTTTCCGTGGCAAGCCATTGACGAACAGGTTAAGTATGCGTCCTGCAGCACCGGCACACCCAAGCGCATAACCACGTCGTCAAGGCGCCATGCAGAAAAGGACACCAATGAACGTGTTAATTGAGACCTCAGCATAACCCGCCTTTTCGGGCTAGAATGTGTGCACCCCCTCAAACCCCGGTTTTAGGGGCCCCCGAAGCGGTTATTTTGTAGGGATTCGGATGATATTCCCTGATTTTGAACGCACCTATCCCGCCTGTTCAGCCTCCAGCAGACCGCAGAGTAGAAGGAGAGCAGAAGGGATTTCGCGCCTTTCCGGATGTTGTGGGCGATCGCGGCCAAGCCATAAAAAGCCGGGTTTGTGGCCAAGCCCATCAGCCGGGGTCGCGTCCGTCCGTAGCGGGATCCAGACCTTGCAGGCCTGGATGCTCAAGATCGGCACTGGTTACAAAAAGTCCGGCTTGGGTGGTGAATGGCTTTTGCATGGAGCTGATTTGGCAAAATCAGGCTGCGCCGGGAATCCTGTAGTTATGCAGAGGTCTCGTTTTATTAAATGCAAACCGCAAGGAATATCCGCACGCGCAGCGCATAGAACCTCTTGACCCGCCGCGCGCACCGAAATATCCATGCAAAATGACTACAGTGGGCCTGTAGCTCAGTTGGTTAGAGCAGAGCGCTCATAACGCTTTGGTCGTAGGTTCAAGTCCTACCGGGCCTACCAGTAATCATTGTTATAAAGGGGTTTTATGATTTTCATGTGACACACCGGCCCATACTTTATCAATGACTTACATACCACCTGTCACACGACATTTGTGAAAAGCACTCCCAAACGCAAAAAAAACCGCCCCAGTTAGGAGCGAGCCAATTCGATAAATCCATTACTTGGCCAACAACGTACAGAGGCACATCGCGTTCCTCACAGCCGCATCTTGTGTTGCCCATCATCTTACAAAGATTGTGCGCTGCGGCCCTTTTCACTGAAGTGGTCCTGCTTTTCAGGACAGGTTTTCGGCTTGGCTAAGATGCATCGGGTTTGTGTTCATAGAGGTGGTCGCAAGATTTCGTACCAGTAGTTAAGATGGATCGACCAATGAGAAAGGCGATTCAAAATGACGAAACGAAAGAACCACTCGACCCACTGCCCGGCAGTGGTTTGCGTGCAACCGATGAGTATCCGTATTGGTCAAGTGGTCATCCGCCTCCGCCACCAACGCTTCCCCGTGGGAGCGCCTTAACTCATTCATAATGAACCACATTACCTGCTTCGTTAAGCCATCCCCACAAGCAAAATCCGTCACCCCAGTGGTGCAGGATTAATAGCTCCTGACCCTGGAAAATATGATCCTGTAGCCTGAACCGGTGCAAACGTCGGGGAAAGGCACATAATGATCGCGGTGAAGCTGTAGGCAAATGAGCACTTGCCAATATGGCACATCAGATGAGCACGCCATTGATCAACGACAAACACCACCGTTTCCCGCCAGAAATCATCGCCATGCGGTCTGGCTTTATTGCCGGTTCATTCTCATGCACTTCGCGAAGTGGAGGACATCTTGCAGAGCCGACGCAACACGGCAGCTGCAAAACGCTTGCTTACCAGACCAATGAAGAAGCACGGGCGAGCCCCGAAACGCTTCATTACCGACAAGCTACGACCCTGCGGCGCCGCCAAATGCGAGATTGCGCCGGGAATCGAACATCGGTTCCACTGACGCTTGGAATTCGCTGGCCAGTGACGCTTGAATATCAGTACCTGCGCTTTTTCAGAGCAAATCGATTAACGTGACGACACCCGCGCGACTACCCTATTATTCGCCCGGAATTGCCGCCTCTTCAATCCCCAGCGGATGCGAAATATTTGGCAGCATTTCCTTTGGACAAATCTGTAGAAAATTACCTCGCTCCTTATCCCAATAGCGCAGAATTTCAGTCGCCTTCAGGCTGCCGGTTTCGGCCACATGGCGCTCGATCAGCCCTTTCAGCTCGGCCTCCCAATGGTCCACCGTCACCGGACACGTCACCAGCGTTTCGTGGTTCATCAGATCATGCGCCAGCCCGTCGGGATTATACAAATACGCCATCCCGCCGGACATGCCCGCGCCAAAGTTCGCGCCGATCCGGCCCAGAATAACGGCCACACCGCCGGTCATATATTCACAACCGYWSGWRCCRCAACCCTCRACCACCACAKRKGCRCCGGAATTGCGNWMCGCAAAMYSSTYSMCCKSMSSGCCCGNYSGCAAAYAAKTWACCRKCSGTKGCGCCRTATAAAACCGTGTTSCCGATGATGGTRTTTTCCGMYGCMAYCAACGGGCTGMCCWTSGGYGGGCGCACNMMMRWYSWTGCCNCCMGACAGSCCYTTGCCRACGTARTCATTGGCATCMCCYGACACTTCCAGCTTCAACCCGGGGGCCGCGAACGCGCCCAGAGATTGGCCAGCCGACCCCGTCAGTTTCACCGTCAAATGGTCCGGCTGCAACGAATTGCGCATGCCGAAATTCTGCACAATATGGCTGGAGACCCGCGTGCCGATGGTGCGGTGCGTGTTTTGCACCGCGTAATGCAGCTGCATCTTTTCCCCGTCATTCAGGAACCGCGCCGCGTCCTTGACGATCTCGGCGTCCAGCGTATCGGGCACCTCGTTGCGCGGCTTATCACGGTCGTATTTAATCGCCTCGCCCGCGTCGACAGAAATCAGCAACGGGTTCAAATCCAGATCGTCCAGGTGCGCCGAGCCACGCGAAACCTGAGACAGCAAATCCGCCCGCCCGATCACCTCGTCCAGCGACCGCGCTCCGATGCTGGCCAAAATCTCACGCACTTCTTGGGCATAGAATGTGATCAGGTTCACCACCTTGTCCGCCGTGCCGGTAAATTTCTGCCGCARCCGTTCATCCTGCGTGCAAATGCCGACAGGGCAGGTATTGCTCTGGCATTGGCGCACCATAATGCAGCCCATCGAAATCAGCGCCGCGGTGCCGATACCGTATTCCTCGGCCCCCATCATCGCGGCCATCACGATGTCGCGCCCGGTGCGCAAACCCCCATCGGTGCGCAGCGTCACCCGCTCGCGCAGGTTGTTCATCGCCAACACTTGGTGTGCCTCGGTCAGACCCATTTCCCACGGAAGGCCGGCATATTTGATGCTGGTCGCAGGGCTGGCACCGGTGCCGCCATTGTGGCCCGAAATCAGGATCACATCGGCCTTGGCCTTGACCACACCAGCGGCAATCGTGCCAACACCGCTGGACGCCACCAACTTCACCGTCACCTTGGCTCGCGGGTTGATTTGTTTCAGATCGTAGATCAACTGCGCCAAATCCTCGATGCTGTAAATATCGTGGTGCGGCGGTGGCGAGATCAACGTCACCCCAACCGTGGAATGACGCAGCCGCGCAATCAGCTCGGTCACTTTCATCCCCGGAAGTTGCCCACCCTCGCCGGGTTTGGCCCCCTGCGCCACCTTGATCTCAAGCTCTTCGCACTGGTTCAGATACTCCGCCGTCACACCAAAACGCCCCGACGCCACCTGCTTGATTTTCGCCGACGGATTGTCGCCATTGGCCTCGGGCACAAAATGCGCCGGATCTTCGCCGCCCTCGCCACTATCGGATTTCGCGCCAATCCGGTTCATTGCCACATTCAGCAGCTTATGCGCCTCGGGGCTCAGTGCCCCCAGCGACATGCCCGGTGTAACAAACCGTTTTCGAATGGCGGTGATACTCTCAACCTCTTCAATCGAAATAGCATTGCCCAGCGCTTTGAAATCCATCAAATCGCGCAGATGGATCGGCGGGTTGGATTGCATCGCCGCGGAATAGCGTTTCCACAATTCATACGACGCCTGATCGCAAGCCGACTGCAACAGATGCATATTGCTGGCGGTCCACGCATGGGTTTCGCCCGTGCGCCGCGCTTTGTAAAAGCCGCCAATCGGCAGAATGTCCTGCCCACCGCGCCAGCCCAGCGCATGCACTTTGCTCAACTTGCGCTGGATACCATGCAGACCAATGCCCGAAATCCGGCTGATCATACCGGGGAAATACTCCGCGACCATCGCACGTGACAGACCCACCGCCTCGAAATTCAAGCCACCGCGATAGGATGAGATCACRCTGATCCCCATCTTCGCCATGATCTTGAGCAGGCCCGCGTCAATCGCCTGACGATATCGCGCNACAGCCGTGGTCAGGCTGCAATCCAGCAATCCCCGCTCGATCCGGTCGGCCAAACTATCCTCGGCCAAATAGGCGTTGACCACGGTCGCCCCACACCCGATCAGCACGGCAAAATAATGCGGATCAATGCATTCGGCAGACCGGACATTGATCGAACAAAACGTGCGCAAGCCCTTGCGTGTCAGCCACGAATGCACAGCACTTGTTGCCAAAATCATCGGCATCGCCACGCGGCCCTCATTCTGTTGCTCATCGGTCAACACGATGTGGCCCGCACCCGAACGCACCGCATCCTCAACCTCGCTACGGATCCGCGACAGCCCTTCTTGCAACGCGCCCTGCCCGCCATCGGCATCATAAGTGCAATCAACGGCAGCGACGGAATCGCCCAGATGATCCAGCAGGCCCGCGAACTGTGCATTGCCCAAAAACGGGCTCTCCAGCACCTGAATTTCAGTCTGGCTGCTGCTTTCATCCAGCACATTTTTCAGATTGCCAAACCGCGTTTTCAGGCTCATSACCCTGTATTCACGYAARSWRTCRATSGGCGGGTTGGTSACYTGACTAAAGTTCTGCCKAAAGAAATGGCTCAGYGGGCGRTACTTWTCMGACARCACAGCMGAMGGYRTGTCGTCSCCCATGCTGGCCAAAACCTCTTTGCCRTCCTCGGCCATTGGSGCAAGGATTTGCTCSAGYTCYTCGATCGAATASCCYGCYGCGATCTGRCGCTTGCGCARTTCKGCKCCYTCRAAAACCGGCGCCTCRSTCAYSYYSGACAGMRYCTCRTCCATMTCKRTGATSCSGCSSACCCAKTCGCCAAACGGCTGRCTKGCGGMCARCATRTCCTTYAGCTCGGYGTCYTTGAACAGCTTGCCYTCTTTCATATCGACAGCAATCATCTGSCCSGGACCCAGSGCRCCYTTGCGCACSACWGTSGCCTCRTCCGTTGGCACCATACCCGCCTCGGAGCCCGCCATCACCAGACCATCGCCGGTGATAACATAGCGCATCGGGCGTAACCCGTTGCGATCCAGACCGGCGCAAACCCAGCGCCCGTCGGTCATCGCCAATGCGGCGGGGCCGTCCCACGGCTCCATCACCGAATTGCAATAGCTGTACATATCGCGCCAGCTTTGCGGCAACTCGACCGCCTGTTTGGACCAGCTTTCAGGCACCAGCATGGTTTTGGCCATCGGCGCATTACGCCCGGCACGCACCAACACCTCAAATACTGAATCCAGCGCCGCACTGTCGCTGGAGCCATTGGAAATGATCGGCTTGATGTCTTCGGCCAGATCACCAAACGCACCCGACGCCATGCGGATTTCATGGCTCTTCATCCAGTTCACATTGCCCTTCAGCGTGTTGATCTCGCCGTTATGCGCCAACATGCGGAACGGCTGCGCCAGCCACCACTGCGGGAATGTGTTGGTGGAGTAACGCTGATGGTAAATCGCAAACGCGCTCTCGAAACGGTCATCCATCAGGTCGGGGTAAAACTCGGCCACCTGCTCGGCCAGCATCATGCCTTTGTAAATGATCGACCGGCACGAAAGCGAGCACAGATACATCCCGTTGATCTGTGCGGCAGACGCAGCCTTTTCAATCCGGCGGCGGATCACATACAGCTCACGCTCAAATGTGTCTTCGTCCACGCCTTTGGAATTGCTGATCAGAATTTGTTCGATCTCGGGGCGGGTGGCGTCGGCTTTATCACCCAGACAGCCGACCGAAACCGGCACCTGACGCCAGCCGTAAATGTAATACCCCATBCGCAAAACCTCGGTTTCAACGATGGTCCGGCAGGTTTCCTGCGCGCCGAAATCCTCGCGCGGCAAAAATACCTGCCCCACGGCAATTAGTTCATCGAACCGTGGCTCGTGGCCTGTGCGCCGTATCTGGTCATAGAAAAACCGGGGCGGAATTTGCAGCAAAATACCGGCCCCGTCACCCGTCTTGCCATCCGCATCCACAGCCCCGCGATGCCACACCGCCTTTAGTGCGTTAATCCCGTTGTCCACCACCTTGCGACTGGCCACACCATCGATCGAAACCACCAGCCCGACCCCGCAAGACGAATGCTCCTCGGCTGCGGAATACATGCCGTTGCCTTCCAACCACGCCCGCTTTGCTTCTTCGCCTTTGGCCCATGCTGCATCATATTTGGTCATCTTGGTTCTCCAAATCAATTGCCAAAGGCTGATCCAGCCCCGACATCATATCGTCACATCCAAACTCTGGCCGGTCCGCCAGAAACCCGGCCTCGCCCGGCTCGATAAACAGCACCGGCGTGTGATCATAATGAAATGTCTCGCCACCTGCTGTTTCAGTTTCGCGCCCCTGAAAAAACAGCCGGAACCGCTCGCTGACAAACTGGTTGCCTGTGGTGTGCGCAGGCGCACTGCCATTGTCCGACTGCACGAAAATCTCGAATTCAGTCACCAACAGCGGCTCGCCATCTATGGTCACGCGCGTGCCGTTCAAACGGTCAAATCCGGTGATATGCTCCACTGCAATCTGCTTGCCAAATTGCTTCACAGATTGCCTGAAATCAAAATCATCACGCCGCGTTTCCAGCAATTCTGTTATCGAATTGGCATCCGATTCCTTCGTGATCAACTCCCGCGAAATATCAACACCCTGCGGGTAGCTCTGCAACCAGCGAAACTCGCGGTCCAGATATTGCAAAAATGTTGGCCCATTATCGTCCATCGACATGATCCAGTGGTTGCCCTCGGGATCCGCCCCACACGTCCAGTAATGCGACACCTCGCAGCTTTTCATCTGCACCGTTAAATATGCGGTGCAGCCCTTGGGCGGGATGAATGTGCCGGCATGTGATGCTACAGGAGCACACACAAACGCGGCGACCAGTGCTAATATTTTCATTTTTCTACTCCAAACAATGCCAGCGTCGCCGCCGTATCCAGCCGCTCGYGTTTCCCCGCCAGAGCCATGCAATCAGGGTTCAGATTGCGGGTCGTAAAACTGACAGCACCGGACAGGCATTTGCCTTTCCTTATCATTTCGCCTCCATTCAAGTCACGCTTTCTGWCCTTGTTTCAATTTTGCCCGCCTGAACCCGGAAAATTAGTCATATGGAATTCATATGCGATTCATATTGTCCATTTTACCCTTATTGCGCCGCAATTACGGCCGCCGAATTCAGGTATTCGATGATCGAATTCGCCGCCCCGCGCCCATCATGGATTGCCCACACCACCAGACTGGCGCCGCGCACGATGTCACCCACCGCATAGATCCCGTCAATCTCGGTCGCGTGGGTTTTGAAATCGGCCTTRATCGTGCCCCAGCGCGTTACTTCCAACGCATCCTCGCCCCACAATGTCGGCAGCTCTTCCGGCGAAAACCCCAGCGCCATAACCACCAGGTCGACAGGCTCGCTATAATCGGCACCCTCGATCACTTCGGGGCTTTGGCGCCCTGTGGCATCCGGCGCGCCGAGGCGCATTTTTTGCACCATCACAGACTCGACCGGATCACCGGCAAACCCGTTTGGCGCGGTCTGCCAGACAAATTCAACACCCTCTTCTTCGGCGTTCTGCACCTCGCGCATACTGCCCGGCATGTTAGCCTTATCACGACGATACAGGCACTTCACACTGGTCGCACCTTGGCGGATCGCCGTGCGCACACAGTCCATCGCCGTGTCGCCCCCGCCGATCACCACCACCCGTTTATCGGCGGCATTCAGCGCGCCACTTTCAAATTCCGGCACCTCGTCACCAAAGCTGACTTTGTTGCTCGCCGTCAGGTAATCCAGCGCTTGAACCACGCCGGCCGCCCCGACACCCGGCGCTTGCAAATCCCTTGGTTTATAGACCCCTGTAGCGATCAGCACCGCATCATGCTGGCCGGTAATAGCCTGAAAACTGAGGTCATCTCCAATGCTGCAATTCAGCACAAACTGAACACCGGCTTGCTCCAACTGCTCAATCCGGCGCATCACCACGGGCTTCTCCAGCTTAAAGCTGGGAATGCCATAGGTCAGCAACCCACCCGCCCGATCATAGCGGTCATAAACCGTCACCTGCACGCCTGCACGCCGCAGCACATCCGCCGCCGCCAGSCCMCCYGGSCCWGCCCCGATGATGCCCACMGAWTCCGTGCGYTCCGTATGCGGCAGGTTCGGYGTGACCCAGCCRTTKTCCCATGCCGTATCGGTGATATATTTTTCAACCGCCCCGATGGTCACCGTTTCATGGCCTGCATTTTCAATCACGCAATTGCCTTCGCACAGACGGTCCTGCGGGCAGATCCGGCCACATATTTCGGGGAAGGTATTGGTCGCCTGACTTAACTCATACGCCTCTTTCAGCCGCCCCTCGGCGGTCATCAGCAACCAGTCGGGAATGTTGTTGTGCAACGGGCAATGGGTTTGGCAATAAGGCACGCCACACTGGCTGCACCGGCTCGCCTGCTCCTCGGCTTTGACACGGGCGAACTCTGCGTAAATCTCGTCGAAATCCTGATTTCGTAATATTGCATCACGCTTCTCGGGCATATCCCGTTTCACATCCACAAACTTTAGCATTGATTGTTTCGCCAAGGTCCCGACTCCGTCTTTTTAATCAGAACCAATCCAATAAMCAGAGTCGGAGGAAAAGAAAAGTAACTAATGCTGACCTAATATGTGATTTTCCGACCGACACCTCTTGGGAATGGACCTCAAATTAAAATAATAGGTATGCGCCCCTTACCTATTATTGATTTACCCAATTAAAACAAGACCCACCATCGCCGCGGTCCCAACAATAATCCGCCACCAGCCAAACAGCGCATAGCCATTTTTACTGACATAGTCCAACAGCCATTTGACCACCAAAACCGCCACAACAAAGGCCATAACAAAACCGATAGCGATTTCATTCAACGCCCCCGCATCCAGAACATCACGGTTTTTATAGAGGTCATATGCAAAGGCCCCGGCCATTGTCGGCATTGACAGGAAGAACGAAAATTCAGCCGCTGCCCGCTTATCCGACCCCATCAGCAACGCCCCTACAATGGTGGCCCCCGAGCGCGAAACCCCTGGAATCATTGCCAAACATTGCACAAACCCTATTGCCAATGACATCTTTAGCGGAAACCGCATCGCATCATGATATCGAGGGTTTAACGACAAACGATCAACCCACAGCAGCACGATCCCGCCCAAAATCAGCATCACCGAAATCAACATCGGCGATTCAAACAATACCGTTTTTATGAAATCATGCGCCATAACGCCAATCACCACGGCAGGCATAAATGCAATCAGGATCGAATAGATAAAGCGCCGCGATTGCGGGTCGTTAACAGTGCTGAAAACCGACCACAGCTTGGCTGAATATAGCACTAAAATCGCCAGCACCGATCCCAGCTGGATCACCACCTCGAATGTTTTACCCGCCGATTCAAACCCTAAAAAATGCCCGGCCAGCAATAGATGGCCCGTCGAGGAAACGGGAAGGAACTCGGTCAGCCCCTCCAGCGCGCCCAAAAAAATGGAAACCAGCGTTGTGCTGTCACTCATAGCAGTACCTTATGCCCAGAACTCAGGTGTTACGTAATTTTTTGGCAGATTCTTTGATGGATGAAAATTCACCCGACGGACGGAACCGCCACAAATAATCCGGCACCACTGCCTCGTATGGTGTGGGTTTGATCCCCAAATCGGCCAAGCCCCGCGCGCCATCAGACACGACGTTATCATGGCGCAACATACGCACCTGATCACGGGTCAGAATATTATTCGGGATCAGTCCCATCGACAGGGTCTGCATCATATCAAACCCGAAGCCCATGATCCGACCCACAAAAAACGGCAAGTTCAGCACCAGACGGCGACGTTTGATCACACTTAGTATGTATTGAACCAGCCCCTTCAGGCTGATCACTTCGGGCCCGCCCAACTCATAAACCCCCGTCGGGGCATCTCCCGTTAACGCCGCTTCGGCAGCAGCCGCCACATCGTCAACATAGACCGGTTGGAATTTTGTATCTCCGCCCACAAGCGGCAACACCATGCTGAACGTTGTCATGCCTGCGAACTTGTTGAAAAACTTATCCTCAATCCCGAAAATAACCGAGGGGCGTAAAATAGTGGCGTTTGGAAAATACGTCATCACGCTTGCCTCGCCCAACCCTTTGGAGCGGGCATAGGCGCTATCGCTATCGGCATTCGCCCCGATCGCCGACAGGTGCACCATGCGTTTCACACCCTCGACCGCAGCAAGCCTAGCAATGCGTTCGGCGCCCTCATGCTGCACAGCGTCAAATTTATTGCGCCCGCGGTTGTTCAGAATGCCAACGCAATTCACCACAGCATCCGCCCCGCGTAACGCCGCCCGAACCGAGGCATCATCACGAATATTACACAGGATCGGCTCGMCCTGCCCGACCACGCCAAATGGCTTTACGAACAACGCTTCATTCGGGCGACGGACCGCAACACGAACCCGCCAGCCTGCCTTTGCCATCCGCAATGCAATGTAGCGCCCGACAAAACCGGAACCGCCGTAAATAGTGACAAGTTTGGACATAGGAAAGCCTCCGCATAAATGTTGCATTCTCAATAGCTTTTTCACGGTCGGGGAACAAGTCACGATCATAGCTGATGCTTTTTGCGCAAACACCCCGTTGACACCCCCCTTCAGTCGCTATAATCCGCCCTCTACGACACTTGATAATATGCCCAGGTGGCGGAATGGTAGACGCGCTAGCTTCAGGTGCTAGTATTCGCAAGGATGTGGAGGTTCGAGTCCTCTCCTGGGCACCAAAAAATCTTCTCATACATGCTCATATCTGCTCAAAACCATTGATTGTTATGGGGTTTTGTGATTGCCTTCTAAACACAGCTGATCACCACATACCCCACTTTCACATACAATAGTGGGGCATCAAAGCGGGGTACAATCGGCATGTATAGGAGGCGATACCCCACTTGGCCCTTTCCGAATTCAAAATTCACAAGGCGAAAACCAAGGATAAGCCGTACAAACTGTACGACACTTTGGGCTTTTCTTGTTGGTTAACCCAAGTGGCTCGAAACTTTGGCGACACAAATATAACTATATGGGTAAGGAGCGGCTGATAACTCACGGTGCATATATGCACMSCRWSGMGCSYYTSKMAWRSGMAYWRKSRYMTKCWMMWRWMKYSSTCCACGAATTTCAGGAACGGCCCGTCTCTCCGACGGTATCGATTGAAGTGCTGCGTAACCGGCTTAAACGYCCACTAAACGATAATGGGCTCATGGCTAGCGAGGTCATCGATGATTTGGTCACTGACACAAATGGCGGGCTGATGGCATCTACTGGCGGCCGTTTTTATGGTTGGGTGATCGGCGGATCACTACCTGCCGATTGGTTGACGACAGTTTGGGATCAAAATGCAGCGTCGGCTGCATGTAGCCCTGCGATGGCTGTGGTTGAGGAGGTTTGTGGTGCGTGGCTGCTGGATCTTTTAGCTTTGCCAGAGAATGCTTCGTTTGGCTTCGTTACTGGTTAGCCCACCAAGACAAAAATGTTAACAACCAGGCCACCTCTTGGCGATTGCAAACAATCGCCTGCCGGTCAGTGGAAARYRGCCATCTRCCGTTTCGAAAACGWGAAAGGGYAATGCAGGGMTAYMGATCMCCRGGSRMYYTGCARCGGTTYGTATCRATCCAYTCCGCCATTCGAAATTGCTTYTSCGTTCCTGCCCGKYGCMGCTCCGCMCTGACAATTAGATACCACCGCTTAGAGGCATTTGACGCTTGGAATGCCGTGGTCAGCCCCGTTTGAATATCAGCACCTTGGCGTTTTCAAAGCAAGCCAGTTAACGTGACAACACCAATCTGTGGCGTTTATACGCATATCCTTGTGAAAGCGGCTTTGAAATCGCTCCCCTGTGATGCACAAATTTATGGGGTTGGGAAACAAAGCGCTTAATCAATGGGCTGCTCCTGTTTCGGACACCGGTGGCGCGGCACTTTTTTGTGCAAGCATTTTACAGAATGTCCATGGCAGGGGCTGAGGGACTCGAACCCACGACCCTCGGTTTTGGAGACCGATGCTCTACCAACTGAGCTAAACCCCTAGGACCGAGGGTGGGATTACGGCACATACCGACTGGAATCAAGGACCAATGGCAAAGAAACGCATATTGGGTAAAAAACTATGGCATTCTGCCAATACGGTTACGGGCCGAGGGTGGCTCGTTTCTGAACAAGCTGTTCAAGAAAAAAGACCGCCCCGAAAGGCGACCTTGAAGTTTTTCCATTGACCTGCCGACATTCAGTTACGGCAAACAATCCAGTTCGTCCGCCATGCTGCCAGTGGTATCGACAACAAAGGCCAGATCAAGGAAGTCAGGTTTCCAGTCGCTGGCAAAGGGTAGCACGATGTGCTTGCGTCCGCCGGTGCTGGAGATTTTTCGCACGGTGACCTCGCCCTGCCCTTGCGGGAATGCACGCAGCTCAACCGCCCCTAAACTCCCGACCCCATGCACGGCAGGGAAAGCGGTGATGTTGCCATCGACGCCGGAATAGCCGCTATAGAATGGTGCCGAGGCGCCGGGTTTGCGCAATGTCACCCGCACCCCCGGGGCCGGTTTACCGTTCGGGCCTGTCAGCCGCGCCAAAACCGGGTTGGACAGGTTGGCCGCTGGTAGCTTTGTCGCTCTGCGTGCTTTGGTCAGGTATCGCTGAAACGCGGCCATGTTCAGGGTGTCATCGATGCGGCCCGCGGTGATCACGCCGGTTCTGGGGGCGCGACGTGATGCTATTTGGCCTTGGCCGAACGTTTTCTGAGCGGAATATCGAAGCCTTTGCGGCGTAGCACACTTGCTGTGGAGGCCACGGATCGTGCGGAGGTTTTGGCCTGTGGAAAGTCGACCTTCACCAATTCGATGATTTCGTCATAGCCAAGTTTAGGATCGGCCAAAAGCTTTGTTACAAGCGTCCCAACCGTCTGTTTTGGGGCTGTGTCGGCCTTTTCGGTCGAAGCTGCCTTGGGCTTGTTCGCTGTCTTGGCACCGCGAGGTTTCTTGTCTGTCATGGTTTATGCTTTCTGAATGGGTTTATGCAAAAATGGCGTCGATTTGGGGCTGAGAGATGCCGCTTACAACTTCAATGCTGAAATGTGCACCCGCGTGATAAATGTTGCCGCTGTCGCATTGCTCAAAGGTGGCCCTGCCCAATTCAAAGCCTTTGAAACCATCGGCCTCAAGTTCCTGTCGTGCTGCCTGTAAGGCTGCATCAACGTCTTTGGCGCAAAGATCAAAGGCGTCAAATTTGTCGATGCCCTGGGATTCGCTCACATAGTCCCCTGGGAAAAGGCTGGTTAGCGCCGTTGCCACATGAAGTTCGGCGATCTTGCCTCTTTGGGTTGTTGTCAATTTCTCTTGGTCAATCATGATTTTCATCCTTTTTTGGGATAATCCCAAAACCGAATTACCGCTTCTCGCACAACTGGTCAAATGGAACGTGCGATTGTCAAAGAGCATCTATAACGAAGAATACCGCAAACTCATCGACGCGCTGAAATCCGCAAGGATCGCGGCTGGCATGACGCAGCAACAGGTGGCTGACGCTTTGGGCAAGCCGCAGTCATTTGTCGCCAAAGTCGAAGGGTATGAGCGGCGGTTGGATGTGATTGAATTCATTGCAATCTGCAAGGTTGTCGATGCCGATTTGTTCGACATTCTTAAGGCCAACTTATAAATTTGACCTACAATTTTTGTTGCTTAAATGTTCTTTCCGCATTAGAAATTGATTGACAAGGGTGAGCAACAAAAAAGCAACGATATGGCTGAAACACAGATCGAGTGGACAGATGCGACATGGAACCCGGTTGCCGGTTGCTCAATCATGTCTGCTGGTTGCACCAACTGTTATGCGATGAACATGGCAAAGCGTCTGGAAGCCATGGGTGTCGAAAAATACAAAGGCCTAACGCGGAAATCAGGCAAGAGAACAATCTGGAATGGTGTTGTGCATGAAGATCACAAATCTTTAGACATCCCTAGAAAATGGCGGAAGCCACGGAAAATATTCGTGAATTCCATGAGTGATTTATTCCATCCCAGCGTTTCAGAGAGCTTTGTGTCAGATGTTTGGAAGGTGATGCAAGAAACGCCGCAACATCAGTATCAAATTTTGACAAAGCGCCCTGACCGAATGGCTGAAATTCTAAAGCGAGTTTGTCCAACGCCATTGAAAAATGTATGGCTTGGCACAAGCGTTGAGGGCGAGGCTGTTGTTGGTCGGATTGACGAATTGTTAAAAGTTCCAGCCGAAATCCGTTTTATCTCATTCGAACCCTTGATTGACAGCGTTGGGCCGATTGAACTAGCCGGCATCGACTGGGCTATCGTTGGTGGTGAAAGTGGCAAGGATGCTCGGCCAATCAAGGAAATTTGGATTGATGAAATCCATACAGCTTGCAAGGAGTCAAAAACTGCTTTTTTCTTCAAGCAATGGGGGACGTGGGGCAAGGATAATAAAAGGCGCTCCAAGAAATTGAATGGGCGAGATTACCGCGAGCGAACCTGGGATGAGATGCCAATTCAAGTAAGTATTTGATTTAAGAACTAGATAGGAAATTCGACTTGGTATCAAAGCCTTATCAATGGACAGACGGTGCCACACTGGAAGAGCATTCGAAACGAAAGCATAAAATTTTACGCGAGTATTTTCGGCAGTATATTTTAGTTCGCTGTCAAATGCCAAAGCAAACCAAATTTCGCCTAGCCATTGTTGATGGGTTTGCAGGAGCTGGGCGCTATAATTGCGGTTCTCCTGGCTCACCCATAATTTTCATTGAAGTATTGGCAGCAACTCTTAATGAGATCAACCTTCGCAAGGCAAGTGAGGGTCTGCCTACTGTAGAAATTGAATGTTTTTTACAACTCAACGATTTTGAGCCGCAAGTGGTCGAACTTCTCAAAGAAAACATTGCGCCAATAATTGCAGGTTCAAAAGAAACATGCCAAAAACTATCTTTGATCGTTGAATATTCGAGCGGCAAGTTTGAAGACCTTTACCCCAAGTTTGCCAGCAGAATCCATGACGGCCGTTTTCGGAATATCATCTATAATCTGGATCAATGCGGACACACCCATGTAGAGCGGACAACACTCGACAAAATTATGAAATCAGAAAATTCAGTAGAAATCTTCTACACTTATGCCATTCAGGCACTGATAACCTATTTGGATAAATCCGACCCCCAAGCCGTGCAGAGGAAATACCAGCACCTTCATATTGACCCCGACCAGTTTAACTTTCTGGATGAAAAGCTGGGCAACCAAGAATGGATGGGCGCAGCTGAAAAACTTGTCTTTGATCACTTTCAGGAATGTGCACCTTTCGTAAGCCCGTTTTCCATCAACAACCCTGATGGATGGCGATATTGGTTTCTGCACTTCGCCCGCTCGCATCGGGCGCGCCAAGTATACAATGTCATTTTACACGAAAACAGTAGCCAGCAGGCCCACTTTGGGCGTTCAGGATTAAGAATGCTGGCCTATAATCCCGAGCATGAAAGCGGGTCATTATACTTGTTCGACCAAACAGCCCGAGACTCCGCAAAAGAACAGTTAATGGATGACATTCCAAAACTTATTTCCGAAAACGGGGACAACATTACTGCTGAAGATTTCTATCTTAGCATTTACAATGAAACGCCCGCTCACAAAGACGATATTCATCAGGCGATAATGGACAACCCTGATCTTGAGGTAATGACTTCAAACGGCGGAGAACGCAGAAAAGCTCATACGATCAAATCAGAGGATACGATACACCTAAAAAGGCAGCGTAGCTTCACCTGGAAATGATCAGAAAATATTCGTAATCAACTGTTTTTATAGTATAAATTTGGTGCGGGCGGTGGGACTCGAACCCACACGGCCTAGGGCCCAGAGATTTTAAGTCTCTTATGTCTACCATTCCATCACGCCCGCATCTGGCGTTATCTCTAAACTTCTGCATCGGGCCTATATCGGGCCTGAAAACTGATCTTACTCCTTAACGCCTTGTTTTGTATACGTTTAACCGCACGAAACAAAGGATTTTAAGTCTCTTGTGTCTACCATTCCACCACGCGGGCATAATTGCGGGATCAAGATGCAGCCGCGACAATAGCGGGTGCATTGGTAAGGGCAAGAGGGGAAAGCGTTAAATACCTTCGCCCGCGGGCTGGATCAGCATCGAGCGTTCCGGCAACCACAGGTTCAGCGCCAATGCCGCGCGCAATGTGGCCTGTCCGGCATCCATCCGGCCCAATCCCATCAGGGACAGCGCCTTGCCGGATAATGCCGCAATATGGGTTGGGAATAATTCCAGCGCATGCTCCAGATCCCCCAGCGCGCTGGCGCAATCCGCCCGTAAACCTCCACAAACGCCTGCTGGTTATAGCCTTCCACATAGTCAGGAAATAGGCAACCAATTCACCCAATGCCGCATCATAGTCATAGGCCTCGCGCCGCTCGATCCCGCAGTCCAGCAACCTCTGCGCCGGTGCATCCGGCGCATCCCGCCACAGCAGCCACATTTCACGGTTGATCTGTCGCGCTGCGGCCTCATTCTGCACGCTTTGCACCTTGGCAATCAACGACGCCAGCACATCGCCGTGGTCAGGCGCCGCGGGGCATTCCGCAGCCGCCACAGGTGTTGCCATCATCAATGTCAGACGATCCAGCGCATAAGGTATTTGACCCCATTTCAGCCCCATGCGCCAATTCACAAGCTAAGGAAGCTCTGAACAACATCCCCGCATTTCTAACACCGCGCAACTTTGGAACCTGTCGGTGCAAACCGCTTACGTGGCAGTGATGGCAACGGGCATGGTTCTGGTGATCGTCACCCGCCACATTGATCTATAGGTTGGCTCTATCCGTGGATTTTTCGCCATGTCGATAGAGATTATTCAGGTCTGGATATTGCCCGGCCTGATCGGGCTGAGCCACCCGATGATCTGAGTTATTGCCTCTGGTTGCGGGCTGCTGATCGGAACGACGATCGGCGCGCTTCAAGGTTATCTGGTTGCCAATCTGGGCATCCCCGCTTTTACCGTCACCCTTGGTGGTCTGTTTGTTTGGCGCGGTGCCTCGTTCCTGCTGGCGCGGGGCGAAACCATTTCACCGGTGGATACGACATTTTCTTTACTTGGTGGCGGGCCATATGGTGCTGTCGGGTCAACGGTAAGCTGGGGGCATTGGCTTAATCGCCTGTCTGGCTGTTATTGCAATATTGTGTCAGGGCCACCGCCAACGCAGGCGCTTTAAACTTCCACTGCGCCCGATGTGGGCCAAAGCCTTTCTAGGGGCGATTGGCCGCGGTTTTATTCTGGGTTTTGTGCTGTTGGTGGCCGACCCCAACCGTGCGCTGGCAATAGCTCCGCCAACCCGCAAAGCGTGCCCATCAGCGCGAAAAAAACCGAAATGGTTAACGAATTGATCCATCAGCTAAAGGCCGAAGGCATCGGGATATTCCTGATCAGTCACGACATCCATGATGTGATGGGCCTGTGTGGTCGGGTTAGCGTGATGAAAAACGGCAAACTGGTTGGTACTAAAAACGTAGCGGATGTGACGGACTGTGAAATCCTTGTGATGATTATTCTGGGAAACAGCCGCGAAACAAATCATCTGATAGTTGAATATACCCCTCACAATTCGCCTAATACATCCTGTTTCCGGCGCAGCTTGTTCATGACGTGCACTAGAGCGGCGGTGATTTCAGGTTCAGACAGCGCGTGCCCTGACATAGGAACAAATTTCAACTCTGCCTTTGGCATCGCTTTTGCCACCTTCCATGCCGATGTCGGAGGGCAGATCATATCATAGCGTCCCTGAATGATCGTGGCGGGGATGTGAGCAATGCTGGGCAGGTTTTGCAAAATCCAGCCGTCGTGCTCCAAAAATCCTGCATTGGCAAAATAGTGGTTTTCAAGCCGCGCAAAGGCCAGTGCATAACCGGCAGGGCTTTGGCCCACAGCCCCGGTATTATGGATTGAGGCCAGCGCATTTTCCCATGCAGACCACGCGCGGGCAAACCGGACTTCGGTATCACGGTCTCCGCAAAACAGGCGCGTCTGATAGGCGGCAATCAGATCGTTACGCTCCTCTATCGGGACCATTTTGGAAAAGTCTTCCCACAGATCGGGCCAGAATTTACCGGCCCCGCCGCCATAAAACCAATCCAGCTCCTCTTGTGTCATCAGGAAAACACCGCGCAAAACCAGATATACGGCACGATCAGGGTGGGTTAGRGCATACGTCAACGACAGCGTGGCCCCCCAACTACCGCCAAAAACAATCCAGCGATCAATGTTGAGCGCTGTGCGGATACGCTCGATATCGGCAACCAGATGCCATGTTGTATTCGCCTCAATTGAGGCATGAGGTTTTGAACGTCCGCACCCGCGCTGATCAAACAGAATGATACGATAGACCGCCGGATCAAAATAACGGCGCATTGCAGGGCTACACCCACCACCCGGCCCACCATGCAGCACCACAACAGGCACACCCTCAGGGTTACCGCATTGCTCGACATAGACGGTATGGCCATCGCCCACGTCCAGCATCCGCGTATTAAACGGTGCTGTTTGCGCAAAAAGATACTGGGATGCGCTYKWWWKRMMTSYRWTYWYRYCMAKSAKWKYYSKRWWTASYRASAYRARSMSSRMYRWWWRRGYRYRYKKRSWWCARWMKKCAAGCCGCAAAAACAACAGTTGATCCCGCCGAAGTTGCCAAATTCGAGGCGATGGCGGCGGAATGGTGGGACGTGAATGGCAAATTCAAGCCGCTGCACATGCTGAACCCGTGTCGGCTGGATTATATTACGCAGCAGATTGCAGCGCAGTTTGATCGGGATTTAACAGCATCCGCACCATTTGACGGGTTGCGCCTGTTGGATATTGGTTGTGGCGGCGGGTTGCTATCAGAACCGATGGCGCGGTTGGGTGCAACAGTGATCGGGGCGGATGCTGCCGAGGGGAATATTCCCGTGGCGCAAGTTCATGCAGATCAGCAGGGGCTTGAGATCGATTACCGGCACACCACAGCCGAAGCACTGGTCGAAGCGAACGAGCAATTTGACGTGGTTTTGAACATGGAAGTGGTCGAGCATGTCTCTGATCCGCTGACCTATCTAACGGCCTGTCAGCAGTTGCTGAAGCCAGGCGGTTTGATGATCTGTTCAACCCTGAACCGCAATCCSAAAAGTTATGCTGTGGCCATCATTGGSGCYGARCATATCATGCGWTGGCTKCCCAAAGGCACGCATGAATGGCGCAAGTTTATCACACCGGATGAACTGTATGATTTGATCAAACGCGCGGGATTAGAGCCTATTRATCGCAGCGGATTCGCATTTAACCCGATTGCATGGTCGTGGTCATTATCGGATCGGGATCTGTCGGTGAACTATGTGACCTCAAGCGTTAAACGCTAATCACTTTCATCCATTTGCTCTCGCAACTCTCGTAAAACCGGCAAAGCGCTACGCACCTTTTCAGGGCCGATTTTTTCGACCACTTTTACGATGATAGGGGTTATCGCATTCAATGCCACTTCACGCGCTACGCGTCCTGATGGACTAATCGTAACTTGCTTGCGTCGCGCATCGTCCCAATCAGGACGGATGTGGATATGGCCTGCCCACTCCAGCTTGTTCAATGTGTTGGTCATCGCCCCCCGTGTTACGTGAAATGCTTTGGCAAGTTGGGCCGGGGAGCGTTCGGTGTTTGCTGTCGCCAAATGGTTCAGCACCGAAAAATGTGACAACTCCATTCCCTTTGGAAGGGCCTTGGACAGGCGGTTGCGCGCCAGTTGATCTGCCATAAAGATTTCGCTGAACAGCGCCACGGCAAGGGGATCGTTGGCATCGCTCATTCCGGCACACCATAATCGCGGTTATGGGACAGGGACGGAATCTTACGCCGCGCCGCGTCAACCTCGGRTAAATCGAAATCAACCAGCGTTAGACCCGCTTTAGTGCCGCCATCGGCTATAACTTCACCCCATGGCGACACCGCTAATGAATGGCCATATGTGTCGCGCGACCGGCCCGTGGTAGCAGGATGAGGGCCACATTGGGCGGGGGCGAAAACATAGCATCCGGTTTCAATTGCACGGGCCCGAAGCAGCGTTTCCCAATGGGCAGCCCCTGATACAGGGGAAAATGCCGCGGGGCTGGTCAGGATTTGGGCACCGTTTTGGGCAAGGGTGCGGTGCAGGTGCGGGAACCGGACGTCATAACAAATGGTCATGCCCACTTTGGCAAAACCGGTGTCGGCAATCACCGCCTGTCTGCCGGGTCGGTAACCCGCAGATTCACGGTAGGTTTCGGCTTTGCTGATCTCGACATCAAACATGTGGATTTTATCATAGCGGGCTACTATCGTGCCTGTGGGAGATATCATGAACGATCGATTGGCAAATCGTCCATCCGCATCACTGGTTTTCAATGCCAAAGAGCCGATCAGCAGCCAGACGCCCAGCGCTTTTGCCTCGGACTGCAAGGCGGCAAGGGTTGGGTCATCACCCTCGTGGCGCAGCACGGATTGCTGGTGGACACGACTGTCCGAAACACAATTCGTCACCTCGGRAGTCAGTAGAAACCCGGCACCAGAATCGGTCGCTTGCTGCATATATTCAATGATCTGCGGAATGTTATCCGCAGGCTGATCAGACGAATTCAGCTGAATTAGAGCCGCTTTCATTGCCTATCCCGCCAGCATCATATCAAGTTTTCCCGCACGTTCCAGCGCGTGCAGTTCATCGCAACCGCCAACGTGATTTTCGCCGATAAATATTTGCGGCACGGTATGTCCACCRTTTGCCCGGCTCATCATTTCCTGACGTTTGGTGGCATTCATTGCGACGTTATACTCGGTAAACTCCACGCCTTTGCTTTTCAGCAAACGTTTGGCCGCCACGCAGAACCCGCAAAAGGGCGAAGTGTAAATTTCAACTGTTTGCATTTCCAAATTCCTATCGTTTCGCCGAACTATAGGGATTTATACATCCTTCGCAACGCGCGCCAGCGTCACGGTGAAAACATCTTTGGCACCAGCGGCCAGACATGCCTCGGTGCAGGCCGCAAGAGTAGCGCCGGATGTCATCACATCATCAACCAACAGGACCGAGCGGTTAATTAGACGATGGCGGCGTTTCGGATTGGCAGAAATAGTGTCCGCCAGCATCTGAAACCGCGCATCACGGCCCAGACCATCAAGGGAGCGCGTGCGCTTGCTGCGCACCAGCAAATCAGGGCAGTAGGATTGATCCAGCGCCTTGGCGACGCTTTTGGCAAGCAGAGCCGACTGGTTATAGCGACGCTTCAGCWACCGCATCCAGTGCAGTGGGACAGGTGCGATTAATGTGTTCGGTTGAACAAGCGGGGCGGCAACATGTGCCATCCATTGACCGGCAGGCGTGGCAAGGTCAAGCCGGTCGCCGTGCTTTAGCGCCATCACCAGTTTGCGGCCATTATCCTTATAAAGCAGCGCCGCACGCCCCTTGGCCCAAGGCCGTGCGATGGTCATGCAATTATCACAAAGGACGCTTTCGCCGGTGTCATCACCCAGCAAAGGCGTGCCGCATTTATCGCAAGTCAACCCGGTTATAAACGGCGTATCACGCCAGCATTTACCACAAAGCGCATTGTCTCCTTCAACCAGATCACGGCAGGACATACATTGCGACGGGTATATCAGGTGAAGTGGCGATTGCATTTTGCGTCATTCCTTTTAGATTGCCCGCAGCCAAAGGACCGCCAGATGCAAAAGCCCCCCCTGTTAACCGATCACCCGGCGCTAGAACGTTTTCGTGCCCGCGCACTGCGGTCCAGCGATCCCGCGATGTTCTTGCAAGAAGAAGCGGTGCTTGAGATCAATGAAAGACTGAACGAGGTTAACAGAACGTTTACATCCATCGCAATTGTAACGCCTTTTCCGAAAACTTGGCAAAACTTACTGCCCAAAGCCGAATTTGTGACAGATGACGAGGTTTTAGCACTTGAACCCGAGGCGCATGATCTGGTGATCCATTCAATGTCACTGCATTGGGCGAATGACCCTGTGGGGCAGTTAATTCAGTGCCGGAGGGCGCTAAAACCGGACGGGTTGTTCCTCGGCGCGTGTTTTGGCGGAGAAACATTAACCGAATTGCGGGTGGCATTGGCCGAGGCAGAAGTGGCGATATCCGGCGGCTTATCGCCCCGCGTGGCCCCGATGGGTGAAATCCGCAATCTGGGGGCGCTATTACAGCGGGCGGGCTTTGCTATGCCAGTCGCTGATACCATGAAAAAAACGGTGACCTATGCGGATATGGGCTGCTTGCTGCGCGATTTACGGGCGATGGGCGAAAATAATGCCTTGGCCCAGCGCCGCAAGGTCACATCGCCGCGCCATTTGTTCACCAAAGCAGGCGAGATCTATGCCAAAGCATTTTGCACCAAGGATGGGCGCATCCCAGCCACGTTCGAGATGATATTCCTGACCGGATGGGCGCCTGACGCTAGTCAGCCAAAACCGTTGCGCCCCGGGTCAGCCACCGCGCGACTGGCCGATGCGCTAAACACCAGTGAACAACCCCTGCCCGATACCGCGCCAAAGAAGCGCATTTAACCCTGCGGAAAAATCCGCTATCCGTTATCTCTGCATAGAGAGTTCAGGAAGACGCCGATGACACATCCAGACCAGAAATCTGCAGGCAAAGTTGGCGTATTGATTGCCAACCTTGGCACGCCCGACGGATATGATTACTGGTCGATGCGCCGCTATCTAGGTGAATTCCTGTCAGACAAACGGGTGATCGATTATCCAGCGTGGAAATGGCAGCCGCTGTTGCAACTGATCATCCTGAGCAAGAGGCCATTCAGCTCGGGCAAAGCCTATAAATCCATCTGGAACCACGAGGCTGGTGAAAGCCCGCTGATGACGATTACCAAGGACCAGACCGCAAAGCTAAAAGAGGCTCTAACGTTGCGGTATGGCGATCATGTGGTGGTGGATTTCTGCATGCGATATGGCAACCCATCGACAAAATCCAAAGTGCAAACGATGGTGCAGAGCGGCTGCGACAAAATCCTGTTCTTCCCGCTATACCCACAGCACGCCGGCGCCACGACCGCCACGGCAAACGACGCATTTTTCAAAGCGCTGACTGAGGAAAAACAGCAACCCACAGCCCGAACCGTGCCTGCCTATTGCGGCGAGCCTGCGTATATCGATGCTTTGGCTGGGTCCGTCGAGCAAGCCTACGAAAAACTGGATAAGCGGCCCGATCTGCTGGTTGCATCCTACCACGGAATGCCAAAACGCTATATCGCCGAGGGCGACCCGTATTTGTCGCACTGCGAACTGACTTCGCACCTGTTGCAAAAACGTCTGGGGTGGGATGACGGGCAGCTGATAACTACATTCCAATCGCAGTTCGGGCCAGAAGAATGGCTTCAGCCCTATACAGTCGAAGAGGTGGCGCGACTGGCGCAAAGTGGCAAGAAGAATATTGCCATCATTGCCCCGGCATTTTCAGCCGATTGCATCGAAACGCTTGAGGAAATCAACGAGGAAATTTYCGAARGCTTTGAAGCGGCGGGTGGTGAAAGTTTCACCTATATTCCCTGCCTGAATGACAGCAGCGCACATATTGCGGCACTAACCAAAGTCATCGAAGATAATCTGGCAGGTTGGCTGTAATAAAATATGCTCGGACCAAGAAAAAGGCGGTGAAAAATCACCGCCGTTTTCATAAACTATGTTTGCTAATTACCTTGCAGCAGCCAGCAGCAGTGGGATCAGAAGACCGCCGCCTGAAGATGATGTTGTTTCTTCAACAACAACCACATCGTCCATGATTGGAGGCAGCGGGTTGCCGGCAAAAGCTGTAGAAGCAGCAACTGTCAGTGCAGCAGCAAGAGCAAGTTTTTTCATAGTGCGGTTCCTTTAATTCGATAAGCAAATTTCTACAACCTGCGAAGAAAAATGCGCCCATGACGACGCCATAGCGTGTAATGCGTCACAGGCTTTGAATGCGCGAAGGCACAAGCACTAGATATAGGAAGCATTTAAGGCACAAAATATAACGTTAAATTAGCAACACCTGCGTGCCCACAGTTGCCAGGGCGAACAGCTCTTGGATGTGCTTGTTATAGAGGCCAATACACCCGTTTGACGAGCGGCGACCAATTTTGCGCGTATCATGCGTGCCGTGAATTCGATAATAGGTCCACGACAGGTGCAATGCATGTGTTCCCATTGGGTTCTCAGGACCGGGCGCGATATAGGCTGGCCACTCAGGGTTCCTTTTCAGCATTGACGGAGTTGGCCGCCAACTGGGACCATCTACCTTTCGCACAATTTTCGTGCGCCCGAGACGGGTCAAATCCGCGCTCATCGGCACACTTGTTGGATAAAGCTTGTACATCGTTTCGTCTGCTGACCAGTAATGCAAGGCGCGCGACGTGGTATCGACCAAAATAGCACCACCGCTCAGATTTGCAAAATATGGCTGCCATTTCAGTGATCTAAAGCTCGAGATGTTTCTGCGCGTCTCGCTGGAAATCTCTTCTTCAATCTGTGCTTCGCCTGTTGATTGAGCAAGTGCTGGTGATGCAAGCACCCCCATTGTTGCGGCAGAAGACCGCAAAAACAGCCGCCGGGTCATCTTATTATTCACATCATTAGTCATCATTTCTGCTCCTAATCGGAAATTCCGTTGCGTTGGCGCCTATATATGGCGAGAAAGTCGCAGTCGCAAATCAAACAAGCATTAACACGCCATATCAGCGGAATGTGGGTTTGATCCGCAACGATGTTCCCTATAGAGGGGTTAGAACAACCAAAAACAGGCGGCTTTTTCATGTACCGACTACTAATCATCGCATTTTCGGCCCTTTTCGCACTTTCTGCCTGCACCCCGCAGGGGCCTGTGCTTGGTCCTAATGGCAAGCCATTACCCAGAGTTTATAAAATAAAAGCTGTAAGTACGGGAAAAATCCAGCTCCGCATGCTGGATTCGGTTAATGCGTTGCGCAATGTTGCCGGTGCCGCCCCCCTTACGCTGAATTCGCAACTTACAGCCGCGGCAGCCACACACTCGCGCGATATGTCAGTGCAAAACCGACCTTGGCACTTTGGGTCTGACGGCTCTTCTCCGCTAGATCGGGTCAAACGCACGGGCTATACGGGCATTATGCGGGGCGAAAACATCTCGGAAACATATGAAACCGAGCTGGAAACCCTAAGCGCCTGGATGGATCTGAGCGATACGCGTAATGTGATTTTGGACCCTGAATCGACAGACATGGGGTTCTCTTGGCATCAGGATAAAAACGGCAAAATCTGGTGGACGTTGGTTACAGGTGGGTAATTACCATTCCTGATCTATGGGTAAATCGAAATCCGCGTTCCATTTTTTACCATCGCATAGATTTCTTCCATCTGCCTGTTTGAAACGGAAATGCATCCCGCGGTCCAGTCAGCCCCTTTCGGGTCTCCCGGGCGACGGGCTCCGTGAATAAAAATGTCCCCGCCAGGTGATTGCCCCAATGCCTTGGCTTCGGCTCGGTCTGCTGCGTTTGGATAAGAAATGCCGATTGATAGGTAAAACGCACTGTTCGGGTTGCGCCGGTCAATGAAATATTCGCCTTCTGGCGTTTTCCCGTCCCCTTCGACCTGTTTGTCGCCTGTCGGGGTAAAACCCAGCTCGATATGATATCGCTTTAGCACCTTGTCATTGTTCATCAGATACAGTTGATGTCGTTCTTTATAAATAAGAACGCGAGTAACCTCTGGACCATCGTAGGTTCTGAATTTCGTCGCACAGGCACCAACAAGGCCCACCAGTGCCACAAGCAATACTGCCTTAATAATTTTCATATTGTGCCCGCTACGCTCGTTTTTTTACCAGCAATACAGCAAGTCTAGCCCTGTGGATAGCCGTGTCTCGCACCGCTTATTGTCACTTTAGGGTGAAGCTTGCAGCAAGTTCGACATGAGAAGACCACCGGAACTGATCAATCACATCAATCTGACCCAGCAGATAACCCGCATCAGTCAGGGTCTTCGCGTCACGGGCAAAACTGGCGGGGTTGCAGGAAATAGCGGCAACTTTATGAGGCTTGGCATGGGCTATTTCATGGAATTGTTGTTCAGCACCAGCGCGGGGCGGGTCAATCACCACGGCATCAAAGCGTTTGAATTCATCCGGCAATAGCGGGCGGCGGAACAGGTCGCGCACCTCGGTTGTTACACACTTTAGGCCAGTGCCCTGACGCCAGCCCTGATCCAGCACCTTTAACATTGCAGCGTCTCCTTCAACCGCGTGAACCTCGGCGTTTGTGGCTATGGGCAAGGCAAAAGTGCCACAGCCCGAGAAAATATCCAGCACATGTTTAGCGCCTGAAATAGTCTCTAACACGGCTGAAAGCAGCGCTTCTTCGCCTTCTTTTGTGGCCTGAAGAAAGGCGCCGGCCGGGGGCACAACGCGAATGCCCCCAAACATTTGAAACGGGGCCACGATATCAACGATGGGCTCACCACCCCAAGTCAATCGCGCCAACCCGTGTTCCCCAGCCATTGACGCCAGCGTCATCAGCATTTGACCATCCAGCGGCTTTGCCCCTGTCACCGCCACATCTACACCCGCATCAGATCGTGTGACAGTGAACCGCACTTCCCCCTTGCGCGAGGTGCCGAACACAGTCAGGGCGCGCAGTGTGGGAATAACCGCCAGCAAATCGGGGTGCAGCAGGTGGCAATCCGGAATTTCGGTGATCGTATCGGTGCCGCGAGCATGGAAACCGACAAGAGCGTCTTTTTTGGTGCGACGCCCAGTAAACACCGCGCGGCGGCGGGTGTGCGGGGCAGATGTCTGGATCGGGCGCAGGTCCGTCTCAAGATTATGTGCCGCCAAAGCAGTGCGCACCACCTCTTGCTTCCACCCCGCAACAAAAGCATCCGATGCGTGCTGTAGGGAACAGCCGCCGCAAGCTTTATAATGCCGACACGGGGCCGCAACCCTGTCTGGCGACGGGGTTATGATTTTGGGCACCGCTATACGTCCATTAATAACTTCACCGTCGATAACTTCGTCCGGCAGTATTCTGGGGGCGTAAATCGGACCCTCGGAAAYTCCGTCGCCGTGATGACCCAATCTTGTGATGGTAAACGTCACTATGCCGCCTCCTCTATTCCGATAAACCCGCCCGATTGACGATCCCAATAACGGGCATACTGCCCACCTTTGGCGAGCAATACCTCATGCGTGCCTTCTTCTATAATTCGACCCTGTTCAAGTACAACTATGCGATCCATACGGGCAATGGTAGACAGGCGGTGCGCGATGGCCAGTACGGTTTTTCCCTCCATCACGTGTGACAGAGCCGTCTGGATTGCTGCTTCGACCTCGCTATCCAGCGCGCTGGTGGCCTCGTCCAGAACCAGGATTGGCGCGTCTTTTAGAATGGCGCGGGCAAGGGCAATACGCTGGCGCTGACCACCGGATAATTTCACACCGCGCTCACCCAAACAGGCGTTATAACCGCGCCGCCCTGCGTGATCTTGTAGATCATGGATAAAGCTGTCGGCCTCGGCCCGTTTAGCGGCATCAAACACCTGTTCATCCGTTGCATCGGGGCGGCCATACAGGATGTTGGCCCGCGCCGAGCGGTTGAACATCGCGGTTTCCTGCGTGACCATCCCGATCTGACGACGCAGGCTCTCTTGCGTCACATCGCCTAAACTCTGCCCGTCTATCGAGACATCACCTGATTCTGGATCGTATAGCCGCATCAACAATGCAACCAACGTCGATTTCCCCGCGCCAGACGCCCCCACGATCCCCAGTTTTTCACCAGGATGGATTGTCAGGTTAATATCGGAAATTCCGCCAGCTTCACGTCCATAGGCAAAACTAACATCCGTGAACACAACTTCGGCCTGCGTGACCTGCAACTCTTCGGCATTAGGCGCATCGATCAGCCCATGCGACGGGGTTAAGGTTTTCATACCATCCTCGACCTCGCCCACAGCCGCATAAATTCCCAACAGCGCAAAACTGACCCAGCCGGTCATCTGCGCRATMCGSAKCGMRATKGCACCSGWKGYSRCGATGCCTCCCGCTGAAACCGCGTTTTGTGACCACAGCCACAGCGTGCCACCAACAAGGATCACCGGAACCAGACCAGCAACCGTCATGAGCGAAAAGCGAAACATCGTCGCCAACCGGCCAAAGTGCAGTGCGCTTTCACGCAGGTCTCGCATAGCGCTCAATGCCGCCGCATCTTCATGCTTGTGGTGGGCGAATAATTTGACGGTTTTGATGTTGGTTACGGTATCAACAATTTGACCCGATAGCGCCGCCCGAGCAGCGGCCCGCGCCCCTGCCCTAACCCGCACACGAGGCAAAAACCAGCTGATTAGAGACAAATAAACCACTAGCCAGATAACCAGCACACCACCGACACGCCAATCAATCGTGATCAGTAAAACCGCCGATCCGACAAGTGACGCCAACGCAAAAGCAACGACGTTTACTACCTCGATCACCACCTCGGTTATCGCGCGCGACGTTTGCATTTGTTTCTGCGCAATCCGTCCAGCAAAATCATCGTCAAAAAATTGCACCGAATGGCCCAGCGTATACCGGTTAAGCCGCGACAGCACCAAAGGCATGATGTTTGGACCAATCACGATCGACTGCATCCCGACAGAAGTGCCGATCACCGCGGGCCTCAAAAACAGGAAAAACCCGGCGACCATCAGCAACATTGCGCTGCGCTCTACGATAAAATCAGGCCCGCTTTCGATGGCACCATCAATGACAATACCTAGCAGCAACGCAGTCAACACCTCGAGCGCCCCAGACGCGGCGGCGGCAAGGGCGGACAGGGACAAAACTGGAAACGCACCCTTAAGACACCAGCGAAAAAACCGCCCCAATGTCTGCGGCGGCGGCCCATCGGCGGGTTGAAACCCATCTATCCAGTTTGAAGGTGTCATCTGTAATTGCCCGAATTGGTCAGATGAACACCATAACGGCTGTCGCGGCCAACGCCAGCGCCATTCCCCGCATAAATATGCGCCATATATTCGGGCGAGTCAAAAGATAGGCCAATAATGATCCGGCCGACGTCCAGAACAGACAGACAAACAGGTTCAGGCCGGAAAATGCGCTGGCAAGGCGAAGCGCTTCGTTTATGGGTGGAAATCCAGCGCTATAGGCCGATGATGCAGTTAGCGCCACAGCCCATATTTTTGGATTGACCCATTGAAATAGAACGGCCTGAAAGAATGTAAACGGCTTTTTACGCTGCTGTGATTTTGGCCGGTATGTAGACATCCAAAGCTGCCATGCCATCCATAAAATCCATGCGGCAGCAATGATTTTTAATGCCAATTCCAGCTGCGGATATGTTTGCAGCAGTGTCCCGATACCAAGGCCTGTTAGCCCCGCGATAATGCCGACGCCCAGCACGACACCCAATAAATGCGGCAGTGTCTTGCGAAATCCGAATTGCGCGCCGGATGCAGTTAGCATAATCACATTCGGGCCAGGTGAAAACAGGCCGGCAAAAACGAAGGCATAGAGCGGATCAAGCAAGGAGCTGGYCCTTGGTCAGGGTGAAACCGGAACTGATCCATTCCGCTTCCAGTTCGGACAGCATTTTGCCCAGCGCGGCCCCTTGCATGTCGGGCATTAGGTCGGCGGCTTTGATCGGGAATTTTGCRGCGGCACCATGCTGTGCCTGATCAAAGGCGCTAGGATCAAGTGGGGTTTCCAAAAGTGCGGCGCGCAGCAGGAGGATATCTCGCGCCATATCCGCACCCATCCGGTAACCTAGCTCAGATGGCCCTCTCGTGCTGCCGATGCCTTCGCGCAGATGTTGTAATTGCCTTGCTTCTGCTTTGCTAAGGCGAAGAAGGGTTTCGGAATCTGTTCTGCCAAGCGCGGCGAGCCTGCGGATTGGATCAGGTCTGACATCACCCTCCAGATGGATCAAAACGGGCAAGTATTTTACATTCGCACCGGGCAATATAGCGTTTAGAACACCGCTTGCAGCCATTGATGCGATACTGGGTGCTGGATCAAGAGCGGTTAGTAGTTTTTTCAGTTCTGATCCAATGCGCTCTTTTGAAATAGACTCTAATCCAGCCAAATTCGCAGCACAGGCAGCCAGTCCTTCGGCATCTAGCCCTGCGCTGACATCGCCATACCATGCGTGGAACCGGAAAAACCGCAAGATGCGCAGGTAGTCTTCTTTGATCCGGCGATCTGCATCCTCGATAAACCGAACGCGGTGCGCCAGCAGATCCGGCATGCCATTTAGCGGATCAATTATGTTACCGATCGCGTCGGAATAGAGCGCGTTCATAGTGAAGTCGCGCCGGTGCGCATCGTCATTGATCGTGTCGGAAAAGGCTACAACAGCACGGCGACCATCAGTTTCGACGTCACGACGATAGGTCGTGATCTCGTAAGGGGATCCTTCCGATACAACAGTTACAGTGCCGTGGTCGATGCCGGTCGGGATCGCTTTTAAGCCTGCTGCCTCAGCCAACTCCATTACCTTGTCAGGCAAGGCATTGGTCGAAATATCGATATCGTTCACAGGGGCTTTTAGCAGCGCATTGCGAACGCAACCGCCGACAAAGTAACAGTCGAACCCTGCATCTGTCAGAATTTGACAGACCTTTTGTGTATTCGGGTTGCTAATCCAGTCGGCTGCGATCTGGGTCATGCGTTTATCCCCTCGGCCAATGACCGCAAAATTCGCGCCGTTGCGCCCCAGATGTAATAGGGGCCGTAAGGTACCGTGTAATAGCGCCGCCGCTGCCCGCGCCAACGGCGACCCTGAATAGAAAACCGTGCGATATCGGTGACGTGGGACAGCGGGGCGGTAAAGGCTTCGGCCACTTCGCCGTGGTCAAGTTTTGGAAGATATGTGGCTCTAACAAGGCCTAAAATGGGAGTAACGGTAAATCCTGTCACGGTTTCATGGGTCGGCAAACGGCCCAATATGTGCACGTTATCAGGCGCTAGGCCAATTTCCTCGTCCGCTTCGCGCAGGGCGGTTTCCTCAAGGCTTGTATCATCCTCATCCCGTTTGCCGCCCGGAAACGCGATCTGGCCCGCATGATGTTTTAGAGTTGAGGCGCGTTGGGTCAGGATAACTTGTGGTCCCGCCGCTGTTTCCTGCACCGCAATCAAAACCGCAGCGAGGCGAAGCACACGGTTTTTAGCCAACGTAACCTCGGGATTAAGGTCAAAGTCAGATGATGCCTGATGCAACCGGCCAATGGCGGCAGTCAAGTGGATGGAGAGGTCAGCTTGCATCATCGGCCGGCTCGACAACCTCAAGCCCCAGGGTTTTAGGGTCAAACTGGTAATGCGCGCCACAAAACTGACAATCTGCGGTGACACTTCCATCATCTGTCGTCATGTGGGCGATATCCTTGGCCGAATAAATCGACAGGCTTTGGCGAACACGGGCATCAGAACAGGTGCAACCGAATTCCATTGGTTGTGCATCAAAGATGCGGGGCTGTTCCTCGTGAAACAGGCGTAACAACAGATCAGTCGGAGCAATAGTCGGCCCGATCAACTCTAGCTGGTCAACGGTATCAAGCAGGATATTGGCCCGAGACCAGTTTTCGTCATTGTCATCATTCTGAGCTATAATTGGCGCATCTGCACCAACCATCAGGGGCGAAGCATTGGGCATGTGTTGCAGCATCATACCCCCGGCACGCCAGCGCACAGCCTCGCCCGCCATTTGGGAGCGGCCAAAGGCAAGTTCAAACCGTGTTGGAATTTGCTCGGATTGATCAAAATACGTCTCTGCACAGGCAGAAAGTGACGTTTTATCAAGCGGGGTGATGCCCTGATAGGGCTCAGTTCCTTCGCCTTGATCAATCAGTATCGCAAAATACCCTTTGCCAACTTGCGAGAACGGGGCCTGGGCAGGATCAAGCCGTTCAGGGTCAAAGCTGGCATAGGCACGGATACGGGCAGGCGCCCCCACAGTTTCTGGTGCATAGTAATCAGCAGCAAGGATACGGGCAGGCCCATCACCGCGCACTTGGATCGACAGCTTCCAGCGCAGCTTGATGGTCTGTCCGATCAATACCGTCAGTAACGCAACCTCGGCGATCAGAGCCTCGATCTGGGGCGGGTAGTTGTGCTGTGATAGCACATTTTCAAGCACACCATCCAAACGGGCAATGCGGCCACGGATATTGGCGCGATCTAGCTGAAAGGGCAACACGGTGTCGTCCCATGTGATCTGTGCAGTCTGTATCATCGTAGTTTATCCTTACGCGTTCATTCCGGCATAGCGCGACTATTTGTGTAGGGCAACCAAACGAATGAGGTTGATATTGCGCGCTGCCGGATTCACAACAGATGGGTATTCATAGGGGGATGATAAGATGATCCGGCGATTTGGTGAATCTGTGGTGGCGGGCAAGCGGTATCAGGTGAGAGCAGGCGTATACGCGGTGTTACCATTGGGGGGCAACTTATTGCTAACCCATCAGGTCGCGCCAACGCCGGAATTTCAATTGCCCGGTGGTGGAATTGATCCGGGCGAATCGCCGCTGCATACGCTGCACCGCGAGGTAATGGAGGAAACCGGCTGGAAAATTGCAACGCCCCGCAAGCTGGGCGTGTTTCGCCGATTCACCCATATGCCGGAATACGATCTTTGGGCGGAAAAGCTGTGCCATATTTATACAGCACGACCTGTTCGCGCGTTAGGGCCACCAACCGAGCAAGGGCATACAGCCGTCTGGATGGGAACACAGGAAGCAGCGCACCGGTTGGCAAACGAGGGTGATCAGTATTTTGTCCGCAGGTTATTTGGTTAGTTCGACCCACTGAATTCCAGCAGGATGGCCGAAATGTCATCAGGAAATTCCTGATCTCCAGAATAGGCATTCAAATCCCACATCAGGGTCTCTAGAAATTGGCTGCCGTAAACGGTGGCGTTACGTTTCATCAAATCTACCACGCCATCTTCGTCCAGCATGTCGCCATCTTGCCCCGGGCATTCGGTGATGCCGTCCGACATAATAAACAGTCTGTCACCGACATTTAGGGTAATGTCGAAATCCTCGTATTCAGCACCTGGCACCAACCCCACAGGTAAGCCACCTTGGCCACAAAATTCAACCGTGCCGTCCGCACGTTGAACGGCCGGATACGGATGGCCCGCTTGGGATGCAACGACCGCGCCTGTGGTCAGGTCCAGATGGGCCAACAGTAGAGTAAAGTAATGTTCGGTATCCATTTCTTCAAGCACAACGCGGTTCAGTTGATCGACGACAAGCGCCGGACTGCGGGCGGCGTAACTACCATCATCGCATTGGACCAACGCCAGATTTTGATCCGGTGTTGAGCCGGACAAAAACCCAGCCAGCCGTGCCGTCATCAAAGCCGAAGTAATACCATGACCTGACACATCAATCGAGAACAGCCCTATCTGTGTTTTGTTGATGGGAAAGAAACCGACAAGATCACCGCCGACGTGGCCGCAAGGACGCAATAATAGCGACACATCTGCCGCGCCAAAATCGCGATGCCTTTCTTTGACCAGGGATTGTTGTAACTTTTTCGCCTCAATCAAGTCGCGGTCAATCGTGTCATACAGGCATTTAATTTCAGCGAGCGCATCAGTGACGATGCGGTTTTTCTCGGTCAGCTCCCGCTCCATCTGTTGGATACGTTCGCCCGCGCGGATGCGAGCGCGCAATTCACTGGCGTTAATAGGTTTAGTTAGAAAATCATCAGCCCCCACATCCAACCCATGCGCCACCTCGTCTTTTTCGCTTTTTGAGGTGAGCAGGATAAAATACCCGTAACTGTCCCGTTTTAATTGACGAAATGCCTTGCAGAATTCCAGCCCATTCATCCCTGGCATCATCCAGTCACTAAGGATCAGATCAAGCGGTTCGCGCTGACATATTTCCAGCGCAGCATGACCTGAATCGGCCTCAAGCACCTCATAACCCCAACGCTTGAGGGAAGAACTAAGAATACGGCGCTGGACACGGCTATCGTCAACAACCAAAACACGTTTGATTGATTCGATCAGCCCAGCATCATCRCCAGATTGCTGCATATTTGCCGCAGCGGTTGATTGCGCCATTTCTATGTTCCCAAACAAGAATTCGTCCTTTTCTAACAGCAATCCTTTAAGGGAGCGTGAATGTTAAAATTAAGGGAATTTTTCAGACGATTGTTACAGACCGTTAAAGATCACTGCCTATTAAGGAGCAGCGTGGGGGCCTGGAAAATTATTAGGAGTGGGTGATGATAAACTGGGATCGGGTGAACGAATTACGTGACGAGGTAGGCATTGAGGATTTCCAAGAGGTGATCGTGATGTTCCTCGAAGAGGTCGAGAATACAATGGTGAGGATGATTGCCATACCTAATCTGGCCACACTCGAGGAAGATATGCATTTCCTGAAAGGCAGCGCGCTGAACCTTGGGTTCGCGCATTTTGCTGACCTGTGTCAGGTCGGTGAAAAGGCTGCTGGGAGCGGGCAGGCAGAAACGATTTTCCTAGATGATATTTTCGAATCCTACGCCGCATCAAAAACTGCATTCAGGGAACGGTTTGGCTGCATGAAGGCAGCCTAAGGAACCTCTGAACAACATCCCCGCATTTCTGCTATAGTTATTCCATCATATGCAGGAGGGGCTGTGCTTGAAGCAGCAGAGCTTTTCGTCTCTTGAGCCGGCACATAAGAAGACGCGCACAAAGCGAGAGGGTTTTCTTGGCGAGAGGGAGGCGGTGGTGCCCCAGGCCTGACTGGAAGCCCCGACTGCAAACCCTGATCGGGCCGCATTATATCAAGCCGCGCAAGGGTCGGCCACAGTTACTGCTTTCGGTTATGCCGCAGTGGTCTGGCCTGTCTGGTCCCGGGGCCGGGGAGGTGCTTTGCGATCTGCATAGCATGCGCGATTTTGCCGGGATTGATTTGGCGCAGAACACCATCCCCGACGAAACTGCGGCCCTGAATTTCCGCCATCTTCTTGAGCGCTACAACCTGACTGAAGCCCTGTTTGAAGAGGTCTCGACGGTGCTGTCACGTTAACTGTTTCCAGTTGCTCGGCCGGGCACATGCCAATATGGACATCTCCGAAAACGTGAAAGGGCAATGCAAGGCTGCCGGCCGCCGAGGGGGGTGCAGCGGTTCGTATCGATCCATTCCGCCATCCGGAATTGCGTCTGCGTTCCTGTCCGGCGCCGCTCCGCCCTAACAATTAGAGACCACCGGCTGGAAGCATTTGACGCTTGGAATCCGGCGGCCAGCGTCGCTTGAATATCAGTACCTGTGCTTTTTCAGAGCAA
>NVTS01000018.1 GCA_002732995.1 Marinosulfonomonas sp.
GCGTCGCTGTATCGTGTCTTCTTCATCAAAATCTCCTCAGATTATTATGTCGAGAAAATTCTACTTGTGAACACCACTAATTTTCGGGGGGATTACCCCCCGTGCGCACACCGCACGGATCGCTCAAGCGATACATCACCGTAAATCCACCCCGCAATATTCATCTCAGCTTCCACAATGGCTCCCGTATCGGGAAACCCTGCATCAGGTGGCCCAGAAGCTACCGTCGCACCTGCATTCATTGGCACAACCGTTTTCCATGGTACCTGCGCCCCGTGGTCGTGGATGCACCACCACGCACGCCCTCTCTTGTCGCCCCGGCCACCCATTCGGTTATTTTGCCTCGTAAGACGCCCAATTGTCGTGCCCGTCGATTGGACAGGCTGCCGCAGCGATTTTCATTTCGGTTTTTCCTCGCCCTCTTCAGATGGTGGCCCAAACCGCGCCAACAGCTTGGTTTTGATCTGATCACGGGTCTGGCGATACGACATCAGCTTGGCCTCGCGCCCCTCGCCCAATCCGGTCGGGTCCAGCACGGGCCAGTATTCGACCTCCAGATGATAATACCGCGTCAAATCCAGTGCGCGGCGCTGGCTGGCGGGCGACAGGCACACGACCAGATCAAAACCGGACAAATCATCGCCCCATTCCTGCATCTGATCAAAGGACCGAGCCCGATGACGCGACAATTCCACCCCGAGTTCCTGACACACGGCTATCGCAAATCCGTCGATTTCCAGAT
The DNA here is from genome assembly GCA_002732995.1 of Marinosulfonomonas sp. Taxonomy (GTDB): domain Bacteria; phylum Pseudomonadota; class Alphaproteobacteria; order Rhodobacterales; family Rhodobacteraceae; genus Profundibacter. The sequence goes on from NVTS01000018.1 coordinate 743, forward strand.
CACTTTTCACCCCCGCCGACTGCACATAGATCGACTGGCCATACAGCCGTTTCATCATCCCTTCGGCCATTGGTGATCGCACTGAATTATGATCACAGCAAAACAAAACAGAGGTGGGGGTGCTGCTGCTCATCCGCTACCCGCCGAAATGCAGAACGCAGATCAGGGTGAACAGGCGGCGCGCGGTGGCGATATCAACGACCGCCTTGCCCTCCAGCCGCTCTTGCAACACGCGCCCGCCCTCGTCATGAATGCCCCGCCGCGCCATGTCGATGGTTTCAATCTGGCTGGGGGGCAGCGTTTTCACCGCATCAAAGTAGCTTTCGCAGATCAGAAAATAATCCTTCACCACTTGGCGAAACGGACCCAGTGACAAATGGAATTCACCGGCCGCATCCGCAGCCTCGGTTGTCACCTCGATCACCAGACGCCGCTCGCGGATCGCCAGTGTCAGACGATACGGGCCTTGTGGCGGCACCAGATCGCCACGGGTGGGCAGCGCAAAACTGTTCTCTTCCAGCAGATCGAACACCGCGACTTTGCGCTCCTGTTCGATCTCGGGCGTAGGCGCCGGCAGCCCACTGTCGTCAATCTCGATATGGCTGATGCGGTCAGTCATTGTTCAACCGATCCAGACGCAGCCGAACAGACAAGCCGTGCGCCTCTAGGCTCTCGGAAATCGCCAGCCGTTCAGCGGCAGGTCCAATGGCCGCCAGCGCTTGCGGTGTCATTTTGGACAGCGTAGTGCGTTTCAGGAAATCCATCACCGACAGACCGGAAGAAAACCGCGCCGAGCGCGCCGTGGGCAGAACGTGGTTCGGCCCGCCCACATAATCGCCAATCGCTTCGGGCGTCCATGCACCGATGAATATCGCGCCTGCGTGTTTCACCTTGGCCGCCATCGCGTCGGCATCCGCGACGCACAGCTCCAGATGCTCGGGCGCGATCCGGTCGGACAGAACCACCGCCTCGTCCATATCGCGCACCGTGATCACCGCGCCAAAGTCACGCCAGCTCTGGCCAGCTATTTCGCGCCGCTCCAGCGTCTCCAGCCGCGCCTCAACGGCATCCGCCACCTGCTGGCCAAACCCCGCGTCATCGGTGATCAGGATTGATTGCGCGCTTTCGTCGTGCTCGGCTTGGCTTAGCAGATCAACCGCGATCCAGTCCGGCTCGTTATTGCGATCCGCAATCACCAGAACCTCGCTTGGCCCCGCGATCATATCAATGCCGACGCGCCCGAAAACCCGCCGCTTTGCCGCTGCAACAAAGGCATTGCCAGGACCGGTAACCTTATCCACGGCCTGAATGGTTTCGGTCCCGTAAGCCAGCGCCGCAATCGCTTGTGCGCCGCCAATCCTGTAGATGGTATCAACGCCCGCAATGCGCGCCGCCAACAACACCAGCGGGTTGCAAATGCCATCCGGCGTGGGCACCGTAATCGTCAGCCGCTCCACCCCTGCCACCTTGGCCGGAATGGCGTTCATCAAGACTGACGATGGATACGACGCCAAACCACCGGGCACATACAGCCCCGCCGCCGACACCGGCCCCCAGCGCCAACCCAAGGTTGCGCCAACCTCGTCGGTCCAACTGGCATCCTGTGGCATCTGGCGGGCGTGATAGGCTCGGATACGCTCTGCGGCCAATTCCAGTGCGGCGCGGTCTTCACCGGATACCTTGGCGCATTCCGCCTCGATCTCCTCAGCTGTGAAGGCCATCGTCTCGGGCGTCAGATCGAACCGGTCAAACTTGGCGGTCAACTCGATCACCGCCGCATCGCCGCGCTTGCGAACGTCAGCAATGATGTCGGCCACCACCGCATCCACGTCGGGCGAATCCTCGCGTTTGGTGGTCAGGAAGACGGCGAAATCAGCCTCGAAATCATCGTTGGTTGTGTTCAGAAATAACGGCATAGCCTACTCCGGATGGTGTGGTGCGTGTTTCGAGGAGGCAACGTAGGGGCGCGTTACGTCCTTTAGCGCCACATCCAGACATTCAACATCCAGCGCAATCACCCCGTCGCCCGCAAGGGTCATGGCGATACGGCCCGTGCCGTCTTTGCCCGCCTCGAATGCGATCGACAGCAGCGACATCACCGTGTCGGCATCGCCGCGCTCGACCCCTTGGGACTGAACCTTGACCACATCATTGACCACCAGCACCGACTGCACCCGCTCAAAGGCGCGTTTGCGCGCATCAGCCCTGGCGCGGTCCTCCCAGCGAAACCGGTTCAACAGGATGGCAAACCGGCGCTGTCCGGCCTGCCACGTCATTTCATTGGCCGGAAACACCGCGTCCTGCACCAAGGCTGCCAAAACCTCCAGATCAGCTGTATCCTCGGCCCGCAGGCGCAGCGGCTCTTCCCTGCCATCCTCGAATTTTGCATCTTCAACCATTGTTTTTGATCCGTTCTATCTGTGCACCTATGCCGCGGAATTTCGCCACCACATGCTCGTAGCCGCGGTCCAGATGGTAAACGCGGCTGACCACGGTTTCACCCTCGGCCGCCAAGCCCGCCAAAATCAGTGAAACCGAGGCACGCAAGTCAGTCGCCATCACCGGCGCTCCTTTTAGTTTATTCACACCCGTCACTGTGGCTTGGCCACCGTGGACCTCGATATTGGCCCCCATGCGGATCAATTCCGGCGCGTGCATAAACCGGTTTTCGAATATCTTTTCTTCCAGCACACTCGTGCCCTCGGCGGTGCAAAGTAGCGCCATCATCTGCGCCTGCAAGTCGGTCGGAAAACCGGGGAACGGCTCGGTCACAATATCGACCGCCTTCAAGGTGTCGCTGCGCCGCTTGACCTTTAGCCCGCGCTTGGTCTCGGTCACATCCACCCCGATCTGGTCCAGCTTTTCAACAAAGGCGCTGAGCAAATTGGTCCGTCCACCCAGCAGCTCGACCTCGCCACCGGCAAAGGCAGGGGCCAGCATGTAAGTGCCCAGCTCGATCCGGTCGGGGACCACAGGGTGGGTCGCGCCATGCAACCGGTCCACGCCCTGAATGGTGATGGTGGATGTGCCGTCACCGTCAATCTGCGCCCCCATCCGGCGCAGGCAATCGGCGAGATCGACGATTTCCGGCTCGCGCGCCGCGTTGTTGATCACCGTGGTGCCTTTGGCCAAAGTCGCGGCCATCATCACGTTTTCAGTCGCACCAACGGAGGCAAAGTGAAAATCAATCTCGGCGCCCTTCAAGCCGCCTTTAGCTTCGGCATGAAGATAGCCGTCTTTCAACTCGATCACCGCCCCCATCGCCTCGAGCGCCGTGACGTGGATATCCATCGGACGCGCACCAATGGCACAACCACCGGGCAGCGACACAATCGCCTTGCCGTGGCGCGCCAACAATGGCCCCAGCACCAGGTTCGAGGCCCGCATCTTGCGCACGATGTCATAATGCGCCAGCGGGTTATCGGCCCCGTGGCTCGACAGCACCAGAACGCGGCCCTCGTCCAGACTGGTCACCTCGGCCCCCAGCGATTGCAACAGCTCGGTCATGGTTTTGATGTCCGACAGGCGCGGCGCGTTGGTCAGGGTTAGCGGTTCTTCCGACAACAATGTGGCCGGCATCAGCGCCAGACAGGCGTTTTTCGCCCCCGCAATCGGAATTTCGCCATTCAGCGGCCCGCCACCAGTTACAACTATTGAATCCATATTTTTACCCTACTCTGCCTTATCCTGCGCCGCCGCTGTGGCTTTTCGCCCCCGAGTTTGCGCCTTACGCCTCGCCATATTCGCCTTCAACGCTGCTTTCAATCGCTCATCCCGACGGCTGCGCGCTGTGGCCTTGCTTTCTTTGGTTGATTTTCTCTCCATAGGACACTCTCTATAGAAGGCATCCGCACGGGTCCAGATTGCGCTTGCGTCAAATGCAGATTACGCCTATTCACCCGCCAAACAGCAGGCTGCTGTAGCTCAGTGGTAGAGCGCGTCATTGGTAATGACGAGGTCGGGAGTTCAATTCTCCCCAGCAGCACCATTCTTGATCTCACGCCCCAAGGGGGCACCGATAAGGCGGGCTGACCGCCCGACGAGCCGTCGCTCGTTTGGGTGAGCAAGTTCAAGGCTTGTATTTTCGCCCCCCTCCCGCAAACAATGTTCGATTTTGATAGTTTTACGATTTATTCCGTAGCCCATCATGGAAATTGACACTCTATATAGAGTTGAATTCCCGTTTTTCCCCCAGAATTAGCGCGGTGTTGCGACTTGTCCACATAAGTTTTACCGACCAAGCGTTTGATTCTTGCAATAAAAACCGGATTCCGGCATGATCACCAGTAATTGGGCAAATACAGACCCGTAATCGAGCCAGTGATCAGAGAGGCAGATCACAATGAAAATGAACAAATTTATCAAGGCAGCCCTATTGGGTTTTGCCGTAAGTGTAACGGCTGCTCCAACGACTGTCGAAGCTGAAACCTTGCGCGTTATGCGCGGGGCGGCATCAAGTGTGTTAAAGGTTCCGATGAACCGCGCGGTTGTGGTCGAAAGCGACGTTCCTTTTGCGGAACTCTCTATCGCCAACCCCGGGATCGCGGATATTTCCACCCTTTCAGACCGCACTATATATGTGCTGGGCAAAATGCCCGGGCGCACAACACTGACCCTCCTTGGCGGTGATGGTCGGCTGATCACCAATGTCGAGGTGCAAGTCACCCCCGATATTACCGAATTCAAGGAACGCCTGCGTCAAATCCTGCCAGGCGAGCAAATCGAAGTGCGCACAGCAAATGACGGTATCGTTCTTTCGGGCACGGTTTCCAGCATTGCCAGGCTGGATCGCGCGCTTGATCTGGCCGAACGCTATGCGCCAGAACGTGTTTCCAACCTGATGAGCGTCGGCGGCACCCAGCAAGTGATGCTAAAGGTTCGGTTCGCCGAAATGCAGCGCACCGTCAGCAAACAGCTCGCGGCTGGTTTAATCGTCAACGGCATTGGCTCGACCCTGTCCGGATCAATTGGCGGCGGGGCTGGCGCGCTTATTCCCAATACGGCCATTGGTTCAGCTGGATCAACGGTATTGAACCTGAACAGCGCGGCAGTTGGCCAGGCGGCCATCGGCTTTAGCATAGGGTCTACTCAATTCGGCGTTTTACTTGAAGCCCTTGAAAGCAAGGGGGTTGTTCGCAYATTGGCAGAACCGAACCTGATTGCCCTATCCGGACAAGAGGCCACATTCCTTGCAGGCGGCGAATATCCGGTGCCTGTTTCACAGGAAAACGGCACCATCTCGGTTGAATATAAACCCTTCGGTGTCGCGCTTAACTTTACCCCGCGCGTGGTTGATGGTGATACGATCAACCTGTCGCTCACAGCCTCGGTCAGCTCGATCGACCCGACCAACAGCTTTACAGGTAGTAATGGCTTCACGATTGACGCCTTTCGCAAGCGCGAAACCTCGACCACAGTCGAGCTGCGCGACGGTGAAAGCTTTGCCATCGCGGGTCTGCTTCAGGATGATTTCCGCGATCTGAACAGTCAGGTGCCATGGCTGGGCGACCTTCCCATTCTGGGTGCCCTGTTTCGCAGCGCAGAATACAGGCGCGAACAATCCGAACTGGTGATTATCATTACCGCGCATCTGGTAACCCCCACACGGGGCGAAGCACTTGCGCTACCAACGGACCGTATCCGCATACCGACTGAATCCGAACTGTTCCTGTTTGGCAAAGTTGCCGGCAAAACACCAAGAGGGGCCGCCGGAGAAGTTGCGCGGCAGGATTTCAGCGGTTCCTACGGCTATGTGATGGAGTAAGACAATGAGCACTTATCTAAAACACGTCCTGATCGCCGCGGCTGTGACCTCTTTGGCAGCTTGCGCATCTGATAACAGCACTTCTCGGACTTTCAACTCCGAAGCGGGGGCCATGATTGACGAAGGCGGGTTTGGCAACCCGACGATGAACAATATGCTGATCCAGACCGGCCAGAANTCATATGCRGTTGATCTGGCCAACAAGTTTGCATCCCAAGTGCCGGCGACAGTGAACTTCCCGTTCAACAGCTCGCAGCTTGATGCCTCGGCACAGGCCGCATTACGCAAACAGGCCAACTGGATCAAACAATTCCCCGAAGTTCGCTTCCGCGTCTACGGCCACACCGATCTTGTTGGCGGCAACGCCTTTAACAAACGTCTGGGTTTGCGCCGCGCCCGTGCTGTAGTTAGTTATCTGACATCTCAGGGAATTAGCCGCAACCGGCTCGAGGCGGTTGCTTCTTTCGGTGAAACACAGCCCTTGGTCGTAACTTCTGGCAGGGAAAGACGTAACAGGCGCACCGTAACCGAGGTTTCCGGCTTTGTTCAGAACCACCCTACAGTTTTGAACGGGAAATACGCCGAGTTTATCTTCCGTGAATATGTTGAAAGCGCCACTGAACCAACAACAGTGTCTGAAATCGATGGCTCGGAAGTTGCCACCGGCAACTAACGCCCAACTGTAATAAATGGTTATGAAACTGGCCCGCCCGTCCCTCGATCAGAGGAAACAGGGCGGGCCTTTTCGGTTTAATGCGACATGCTCTAACCTGCATCTGTAGAAAACCTGCAACGCGTATTGTAGCTCAATCAGAGACAATTCATCATTTGTTAATAACAATAAATTCGTGGCCTACCGTGGGGAATTCCCTGCCCTATATCGATTATCGCCATATTTCACAGGCATATCCCAATCAAACCTTAATAAAATAGCTACAAAGCGAATTATTCTAAATGCCGAACAATTACGGCTTTTCAGCCCTAATGTTGCCAATATTGTAGGTCACTTTCACCTCAAAGGGAAAAAACCGTGCGCGAGTGAGTCGTGGGCATGGGCGATAGTGGAAGAGACCAGGTGAGCAGTAACCAACTGGTTCTATATGTAAAAACCACCCTCGCTTAGTATTAGAAGGAAAGAGGCAAATGGAGAACAGCGCTATGCTACAGCCAGAACCGGCACCAATAGTAGCCTGCACAGTTTCGCGTGACGTATCTAATTTCGATCTGTTGATCGAGGATATGGAAGCAGAGCTGGGCGAAAGCTGGGGTGATCTGACATTCAAGGATGCCAAAGTATTTTTGCAGCAGCCCGATGCTGATTCACTGGAATTTATTGCAATCGCAATTGACGATCAGGACGAAGAAGACCTGACGCTGATTGGCAATCTGATTACCACGGCCAAAGACAAAGGCATCAAGGTTATTCTGATCGCCGAAGAAGTCAGCCCGATGGCCCTGCACCAGTTGTTGCGCCTTGGGGCCACTGACTTCATCCCCTACCCGCTGCCTGATGGCGAATTGCACCAAGCAATCGAACGGATGCGCGCCCCCGAAGCTGTCGCCGAGGTCCCCGTGCCCGACGAAATGAAAACAACACTCAAAGCTTCGGGCGACCGTAACGGGGTTGTTTTGCCGGTTCACGGCCTGGCAGGCGGCACTGGTGCCTCCACGCTGGCTGTAAATCTGGCTTGGGAATTGGCCAATATCGACAAAGATAACGCACCGCGCGTGTGCTTGCTGGATTTAGACCTGCAATTTGGCTCGGTCTCGACCTATCTGGATCTGCCGCGCCGCGAGATCATTTATGAGCTGCTGTCCGATACCGAGGCGATGGACAGCGAAAGTTTCATGCAGGCTTTGTTGACCTATAACGACAAACTGCACGTTCTGACGGCCCCCTCCGATATGTTGCCGCTGGATCTGGTTGACTCGGAAGACATCAACCGCATCATAGATATGGCGCGGGCGAACTTTGATTATGTCGTCATTGACATGCCATCCACGCTGGTTGGCTGGACCGAAGCAGTGCTTAATCAGGCGCATGTCTATTTCGCAACGCTGGAACTGGACATGCGCAGCGCCCAGAACGCATTGCGCCTGATCCGGGCGCTCAAATCCGAAGAGCTGCCTTACAAAAAGCTGCGCTTCGTGCTGAACCGCGCGCCAAAGTTCACCGATCTGAATGGTAAATCCCGCGTCAAACGTCTGGCCGAAAGCCTGGACATTGATATCRAATTGCAAATGCCCGATGGCGGCAAGCAGACAGTTCAGGCCGGCGATCACGGCCTGCCTATGGCAGAAAGCGCCGCAAAAAATCCGCTGCGCAAGGAATTCGCAAAGCTTGCAAAATCGGTTCACGACCTGAACCAATCTGCCGACACCGGTAAGTAATATAGAAAAGGGAAAACCAGTATGTTCTCGCGTTATAAAAAATCTAAAGGCAACACCGCCTCGGCCAGTGCCGAAGTTGTGGCTATGCCAGCAACCCAGCCGGTCGAGAAGATAAAAAACCTGCGCAAGGCCCCGATGGCCGAAACAGCAATTGCGCCTGCGGACAAAGAGGTAAAGCGCAAAGACCGTTTGGCCGAAGTGCGGCTGGAATTGCACAAGGAATTGCTGGACAACCTGAACCTGTCGGCGCTGGGTAACGCGTCTGAAAAGGATTTACGCGCCGAAATCAACGCCATCGCATCAGARGCGCTGGAAGAAATGAGCGTGGTYCTRACCCRYGACGAGCGYGCCCAYCTTTATCAGGAACTGTTTGACGAAGTGACGGGTCTTGGCCCGATCGAGCCGCTTTTGAAAGACGACACCGTCAACGATATTCTAATCAACGGCCCAAAACAGATTTTCGTCGAGCGTGATGGCAAGCTGGAACTGAGCACCATCACTTTCAAGGATGAAAAGCACCTGATGCGGATCATCGACAAGATCGTATCGGCCGTTGGCCGTCGTGTGGATGAATCCAACCCCTATGTGGATGCGCGGCTTGCGGATGGCTCGCGTTTCAACGCGATGGTGCCGCCGATTGCGGTGGATGGATCACTGGTTTCCATTCGTAAGTTCAAAAAAGACAAACTGGGCATTGATGATCTGGTATCCTTTGGTGCCTTTTCCGAGGAAATGGCCGCCTACCTTCAGGCCGCCGTGGCCTGTCGTTTGAATATCATCGTATCAGGCGGGACCGGTTCTGGTAAAACCACCGCCCTGAACGCCCTGTCGTCCTTTATTGATAACTCCGAACGCATCCTAACGATCGAGGATACGGCGGAACTTCAACTGCAACAAACCCACGTTGGCCGGATGGAGAGCCGTCCGGCAAACGTTGAGGGTAAAGGCGCGGTAAGCCCGCGTGACTGTATGAAAAACGCCCTGCGGATGCGTCCTGACCGGATTATCGTCGGGGAAACCCGTGGCGAAGAAGTTATCGACATGTTGCAGGCGATGAATACGGGCCACGATGGCTCGATGACCACAATCCACGCCAACTCGGCACGTGATGGTGTGTCGCGGATGGAAAACATGATTGCGATGGCCGGCATTGAAATGCCGCTCAAGGCCGTGCGCAGCCAGATTGCATCGGCGGTAAACCTGATCGTGCAGGTTTCGCGCTTGCARGAYGGMTCGCGCCGSATGACMTCRATCACCGAAATCACCGGSATGGARGGCGAYGTKATYTCSATGCAGGANAKYTTTCNRMTWYCAGCGCGTYGGCCTGACMCCGGARAACAAAATCCTTGGGCATTTCACCGCCACAGGCGTGCGTTCGCATTATTCCGAACGGTTCCGCATGTGGGGCTATGATTTGCCTGCATCCCTGTTTGAACCCTTTGCGGCGGAGTAAACACAATGTCCATTAACGCAGAATTCATCATCTACGGCCTGATTTTTGTTGCCGTCCTGTTGCTGGTCGAAGGCATTTACCTGACGGTTTTTGGCAAATCTATCAGCCTGAACAGCAAGGTGAACCGCCGCCTGGAAATGCTGGAAAAAGGCGGGCGGCGCGAGCAGGTTCTGGACAAGCTCCGCAAGGAGATGAGCCAACACCTAAAGGCCAACTCGATCCCGCTATATTCGATCCTGGCCCGCAAGGCGCAAAGGGCCAACATCGCTTTCTCGCCAATGCAGCTGATTATGCTGATGGTCGGGCTTGGGGCGCTTGCCTTTGTCGGTATGACGGTTGGCACCAGCACCTCGCCGCCGGTTCGTGCGGCTCTTTCGGTGGCGATGGGTATCGGCTCGGTCTATGTTTGGGTTAACAACAAGGCCAAAAAACGTATTTCAATGCTGGAAGAGCAGTTGCCGGATGCAATTGAGCTGATGGTGCGCTCCTTGCGTGTTGGTCACCCTTTCACCGCGACCCTGGCGATTGTTGCCAAAGAAATCCCCGATCCATTGGGCACCGAAATGGGCGTGATCGCCGACGAAAGCACCTATGGTCGTGATGTGGGTGAAGCCCTGAAAGACATGGCCGAACGGATCGAAATACAGGATCTACGCTTCCTTGCGGTGGCGGTGACAATCCAGCAACAATCAGGCGGCAATCTGGCCGAAATCCTGCACGGGTTGTCCAAGGTGATCCGCTCGCGCTTCAAACTGTTCCGCCAGGTAAAAGCAATCACAGCCGAGGCACAATGGTCAGGCTCGTTCCTGTCCGGGTTCCCGCTGCTGGCGCTGATCGCCATCAATCTGGCGAAACCGGACTACTATGACGAAGTTATGGAAACACCCTATTTTGTCCCTGCCGCCCTGGTGGTGGCCGCGTTTCTGATCGTCAATGTTTTCGTTATGAAAATACTTGTGAATATTAAGGTATAGGGGGAAACGATTATGGGTTTTCTAGAATCAATCAATACAACTCTCACCGATAACTTCGGCGAATTCGGGCCATTGTTGGCTGTTGGAATATTGGGCATGTTCCTGATGCTGTTGACGATCCCGATCCTGATGAACAAAAAAGAAGATCCGCTGGACAGGATGCGCAAAACAAACGCCGCCCGTAATGCCGCGATGGGTGCCGAAACCAAATTGCGCCAGTCACAGGGCACCGATAAGCTCGATAAATACGCCAACTTCCTTGAGCCACAGGACGAGGAAGAGTATTCCGCAATCCGCCTGAAACTGTTGCAGGCTGGTTATCCGTCAAAAACTGCGGTCCGTACCTACCACTTTATGCAATTCATCCTTGGCATCGGTATGTTGGCCGCGGGCACGGCTTATGCTTTGACGCTGGGGGCGACTGATGATCAAACAACAAAGTCGATGATGCTCAGCATCCTTGTGCCCGGCATAATCGGGTATTTGGCCCCGAAATACTGGGTCACCAAGCGTAGACAAAAACGCGAAGAGGAAATCATCAACGGCTTTCCGGACGCGCTTGACTTGATGCTGGTATGTGTCGAGGCTGGCCAATCGCTGGACCAGTCGATTATTCGCGTTGCCACAGAAATCCGCTCAGGGTTTCCGGATCTGGCCGACGAATTTTCAATCGTGTCGCAGGAAATGAAGGCTGGTAAGGACCGGATCAGTGTTTTGCGCGATATGTCTGAGCGCGTTGGTGTGCCTGATGTGGCCTCGTTCGTGACCGTGTTGATCCAGTCCGCCAGCTTCGGGACGTCGGTTGCCGATGCTTTGCGTGTCTTTTCTGCCGAAATGCGCGATAAACGCGTGATGCGGGCCGAGGAGAAGGCAAACAAGTTGCCAACCAAAATGACACTCGCCACAATGATGCTGACGTTGCCGCCGTTATTGATCATTCTGATTGGCCCCTCGGTTTATGGCATGTCTACCATGTTGGCAGGTGCGAATTTTTAACGGATGAAACAAAAATGGGTAGGTCTCATACTGGCGCTTAGCCTTACAGCCGCCTGCGATTCCGCGGGCGGTTTTGGCCGTTCCGATGACAACCCTTACGCCCCCACCGGCCACCCAACCCACAAAGCATCCGTTGACGGGCTGGTCGTCGGGCATCGCCTGATGGCGGCAGGCGAATACGAGCTGGCGCTCAAGGCCTACTACCGCGCCGCCGGCAAACTGGGCCYGAATGCCGATATCTACAGCGCCCTTGGGTCGGCCAACCTGAAACTGGGGCGCCTTGGCCAAGCCGAAAAACTGCTGCGCCAAGCTGTTGATGCGGACGCTAAATTCGCCCCTGCATGGAACAACCTGGGTGTGGTTTTAATGGAGCGCGGCAAAACCGGCGAAGCAATGCGTGTCTTTCAGACCGCATATGCACTCGATAGTGGCGAAAGTGACTCCATTCGTGACAATTTACGCTTGGCTATCGCAAAAACCAATCAAACCGAGTATATTGACGATGATGAATATAATAATTTCTCGTTGGTGCGGCGTGGAAGCGGGGAATACCTGCTTCTCTCCACACCATAAGTAGGTTCGAGCAGCAAAAAGGACGCACAAATGCGCCACCCTATTCTTGTTTCCCTGTGCCTGACAGGCGTGCTAGGCCTGTCAGCATGTGAAAATTCAGACAAATCCGATGTAAATCGCACCCTCAAGGACCTGAACGTCATTGATGAAAGCAATCTAAGCAATATCATGCTGACCGTTGCCGATCCGAACGAGGCCGTGACCTATTTTCGCAAAGCCAGCGCTGACAATCCCGACCGGATTGACCTGCAACGCGGGCTGGCCAAATCCCTGATCCGCGCCAAACRCSYGACCGARGSSGTARSSRCSTGGACCAARSTKRYCRMGMWSGAAGRWRMYACAMMSGASGAYSKSGTTGATCTKGCYGRTGCSCTGATCCGWWMYGGCGAWTGGRASAARGCSAARRYMRMGYTGGAYSGCGTGCCGCCGACCCACGAAACCTATAAACGCTACCGGCTCGAGGCGATGGTTGCCGACAGCAATCAGGACTGGAAAAAAGCCGACAGTTTTTATGAAACCGCTATTGGCCTGACCACCAATCCGGGCAGTGTTTTGAACAACTGGGGCTATTCCAAATTGACCCGCGGTGATTACAAGGACGCTGAACGGCTGTTTGGCGAGGCGCTGTCGTATAACAAAGGCCTGTTTACCGCCAAAAACAATCTGGTTCTGGCACGGGGTGCGCAACGCAATTACACCCTGCCCGTCGTTCCTATGTCCCAGGTCGAGCGGGCACAATTGCTGCACTCGCTGGCGCTGACCGCAATCAAACAGGGTGAYGTCTCCACCGGCAAAGGCCTGTTGAAAGACGCGATCGACACCCACCCGCAACATTTCGAGGCCGCAGTGCGTTCGCTAAATGCGTTAGAAAACAACGTGGCGAACTAATGGAAATGGTCATCACAACATCGTCGGCCCTGTGGTTTTTGCCCTTTGCAATTCCCATCGCAATCTGGGTCGCCTGGAGCGACATGAAGTTCATGAAAATCCCCAATATGGCCGTTATGGCCCTGTTGGCGGTTTTTCTGGGCGTTGGCCTGATTGCGCTACCCTTTGATGTCTACACATGGCGACTGCTGCATCTGGTGGTGATCCTGGCCATCGGCTTTGTGTTTAGCGCCATTGGCTCTTTGGGGGCCGGTGACGCCAAATTCGCCGCCGCAATGGCCCCTTTTGTGGCGTGGGGAGATGCTGCGACAATGGCATATCTATTATCGGCGGTTATCATCGCCGCCCTGATCACCCACCGTTTGTTCCAACGCAGCAAGAAGGTGCGCAACCTTACGCCAAACTGGAAAAGCTGGGACAACAAGGATTTTCCAATGGGTCTCGCCCTTGGTGGCACGCTGATCGCCTATCTGACGCTCGGCGTGATTTACGGCGCGTAACCTTAATTATTGGCGCTCGATCTCCAGCAATATATATAACGGGGTGCGGTGGATTTCATTCAAGCTCACATCAGGCCGCGCGGCAATCTGCTCTAGTATCGTTTTACGAATGCCTTGTTCGGCTGGACACAGTGGCACCAGCAGATAATCGGCACTCCAGAACCCCGGCAGCCCACCGTAATACCAAGGCGCACCATTGATCAGCGGTTCCAGATCGCCAAACAGCCAATGGCTCGAAAACATATCAGCCATAAACACACCCTTGCCCTGCGTAAGGCCTGCCTGCTCCAGATCCTGCACAATGCTGCCAATCCAGCCCGGCAAACCCAGTTTCAACTCGCAATCCGGCAACGGTTCACCCAGCAGCATAACCGCGTCTTCGCGCCCTGCCGCCTCAGCCAGATGCCCCAGCCCTGATCCGTCCCCGTCCAGCGCCACGCGTCCGTCCAGCCGCCAGACCCGCAGCGATATCGCCTGCAAATCCTGATGCCGGTCGTTACGCAGCATGATCGATTCATAGTCCGCAGCGTTCAGGCCGAAATGGCGCAGCGGGCTGTATGCCAGATTGATAAATGTCGGGGCCGACAGCGCAAAGGCCCCAACAGCCACCATCGTCAACGCACCGCGCATATCGCGCCCCGCCCCCTTATCCACGGCACCATCGGGGCGCAGCGTCATCAGCAAAATTGCCAGCATCGGCAACCATTGCGGATCATTTCCGAAATTTTGAAAGGTGACGTAAAAGAACCCCGGCACCAGCAACAACAGCGCCAAACCACCGATGGCTTCACCCGACCGGCGCAGCAGCACGATCCCGGCAAAGGCAAGCACCGATCCGGCCAGATAGGCCGGTGACGCAACAATCACGCCCAACGGCAAGCCCGGTTGCGGGCGCACATCCGAGCCCGCAACCAGCATTAAATCCGCCATATAGGCCTGCCAGAACGCCAGTCCGGTAAACAGGGTGACAATTGCTGCAATCACCAGCCCCGTAACAACTGCAACACCCAGCGTCCGGTATGATTTTCGCAGCGCCAAAGCAATGATAATCGCAGGCGCGAACGCCGCGAAATAGGTGACTTTGATCAACACCAGCGCCGCCATGCAAGCCCCGAGGATCACCCCGTCAACCCCTTGGTGCATCCGCCCCAATGCCGGCAGGATCGCAATCGCGATAGCTATGAATGAAATCGCCCAGGCCCAGCGGTTATAATGCATCGAAATCGAAATCGAGCTTTCCGCCAACCCGAACGCCAGCGCTGTGGCCAGAACAACCACAAGCATACCGAACAGATAGGGCATCACACCCCGCATCCGGCTAACACCGACCCACCACGCAGCGGGCAGCAGCACCGCYCCCATTGCAATCTGCGCATAGATCACCGCATGGCCAACGCCCATGCCCAGCCCGACCAAAAAGGCAATCGGCGCATAGGCCAGCGCCCCGATCGGGGTCATAAAATCAAGGTGCGGCCACTGGCCCGCGTCCATCCGGAACACGATTTGCAGCAAATGCAGCGTGTCGGCCTCGTGTTTGGCGATATACAGACCGCCCTTTAGCGCAGCCAACCCGCCCATCACTGCCAGCACGATCGCTAAAAAACCGAATAATTTTGCAGGATTTGCTCTGCTCATCCCCGCCCCCGTTACCGTTTGTTCATTTTTTAGCAACATTAGCGGGCAAACGTAGCATATGTAAAAGCCAAAGGCGGTTTTGGTTGTCCAATCGCATGATCAGCGATAGAATCRCCACAAAATATAAGAAACAGCCCTTAGCAGAACAGGTATAACCATGAATATGGAAACATCAGGCGTAATCGCTCCCCCCGCCCCGCGTCGCATGAACGAGATGAACCTCTCGATGGTGATGATGCGCGATATCCTCCTGAAAACCATGTTTCGCCAGAACCTGGAAATGGTCTCGGATGTTGCGGGGGCCATCTGCCTGCCCATTCCGGTGACGCAGGAATTGCTCGATCTGGCCCGCGAACAAAAATTGCTAGAGGCCACCGGCACAATGCATGCCGGATCAAGTAGCGAAATGGGCTATCAGCTGACTGACGCGGGTAAATCCCGCACGCTGGATGCCCTGTCGCAATCCGAATATTACGGCGCGATGCCGGTGCCGCTCGACGTTTACAAACAACAGGTCGAACGCCAGTCAATCCGCAACATCCAGATCACCCGCGACCAGTTGGTTGGTGCGATGGGGCATCTGATCTTGCCCGACGATCTGCTGAACCAGCTTGGCCCTGCAGTGAGTTCGGGGCGCTCGGTCCTGATGTATGGGCCACCCGGCAACGGTAAATCCGCCATCTCGAACGGCATCCGCGATGCGCTGGGGGATAAAATATTCGTGCCCCGCGCGCTGGAATACGCGGGGCAAGTGATCACCGTTTATGACCCGATAGTGCACAGCGCCGCCGAGGAGCAGGTGGATGACCCGAATTCCTTGCGCCGCAGCGGCAACCGCTATGACACGCGCTACGTGCGCTGCGAACGACCCACGGTTATCACCGGCGGTGAGTTGACGCTCGAGATGCTCGATCTGGTCTATAACCCGACCGCCCGCACCTATCAGGCVCCYTTGCAATTGAAATCGACBGGCGGCGTGTTCATCGTGGATGACCTTGGCAGGCAAGCCGAACCACCACAGGCGCTGATCAACAGATGGATCGTACCGCTGGAAGAAGGCAAAGACATTTTGGCCCTGCAATCGGGTGAAAAATTCGAGGTGCCGTTTGACACATTGGTGATCTTCTCGACCAACTTCCACCCGAACAAGATTTTCGATAAGGCAGCTCTGCGCCGGATTTTCTTCAAAATCAAGATTGATGGACCGATCCAGGAGGATTACCTGAAAATCTTTGCCATGGTGGCCCGCAAGAAAAAGATCGCGCTGGACGAGGCCACATTGGTGCACCTGCTGAAAAAGAAATACCCGACGATCAACAATGTCTATGCCAATTATCAGCCGGTATTCCTGATCGACCAGATGATTGCGGTTTGCGATTTTGAAGGCATTCCGCACCAGATGCGCCCTGATCTGCTGGATCGGGCATGGGCAAATATGTTCGTCGAAGAGTCCGAGATCATTCACTAATGGCAGAATCAACAGGTCGTGTTCGCATAGATGTGGCGGATGGTATTGCCTCCGTCACCCTGACCCGCGCCGATAAACGCAACGCGCTCGATCTGGATATGATCAGCGCAATCGTTGGCGCGGGCGATAGCCTGATGCAGCGGCGTGATGTCAGGGCTGTGGTGATGGCGGGTGATGGCCCCGCGTTTTCAGCAGGGCTGGACACGGGCACCTTTCAATTATTGATGGCCGAGGTCGCATCAGCTGGCGGCATCATGACCCGCACGCATGGGCACTCCAACCTGTTTCAACGCGCCGCAATGGTCTGGGCCGATCTGCCGATGCCGGTGATCGCAGCGCTGCATGGCTATGCTTACGGCGGCGCATTCCAGATCATGCTGGGGGCCGACATCCGCGTGGCCGCCCCCGACACACAGTTTTCCATTATGGAGGGCAAATGGGGGCTGGTGCCCGATATGGGCGGCATGGTTTTGATGCGCCGCTTGGCCCGTGGCGATGTGATCCGCCGTCTGACCTACAGCGCCGAGGTGTTTGATGCGACGTCCGCCCTGAACTGGGGCTTTGTCACCGAAATTGCCGATGATCCCTTGGTGCGTGCCCATGCACTGGCCACCGAAATCGCCAACCGCAGCCCAGATGCTGTGCGCGAGGCCAAAGCAATGATCCGTGCAACGGAATTGATCCCCGAGGACGAGGTTTTACTACTGGAATCCGCAGCCCAAGAACGCCTGATCGGCAGCCCAAACCAGATCGAGGCGCTGATGGCAGGATTCGAGAAACGCACCCCCGATTTCAAAGACTAAACCGTCAACCCTTCAGGCTCTTCCAACCCGTTGGCGCGGCTACAGGCCGTCACCGTGTTGGCCAGCAAACAGGCAATGGTCATTGGCCCAACCCCGCCCGGGACCGGCGTAATCGCACCGGCCACTTTAACGGCACTGTCAAAATCCACATCCCCGACCAGACGGGTTTTACCCTCGCCGCGCTCGGGCGCATCAATCCGGTTGATGCCCACATCAATCACCGTCGCACCCGGCYTTATCCAGTCCCCCAGCACCATCTGCGCCCGACCCACAGCCGCCACCACAATATCGGCGCGACGCACCACATCAGCCAAATCCTTGGTGCGCGAATGCGCCACCGTCACCGTGCAGCTATCGCCCATCAACAGGCGTGCCATCGGTTTACCAACAATGTTGCTGCGCCCGATCACCACCGCATCCA
Organism: Marinosulfonomonas sp.; assembly: GCA_002732995.1. Taxonomy (GTDB): domain Bacteria; phylum Pseudomonadota; class Alphaproteobacteria; order Rhodobacterales; family Rhodobacteraceae; genus Profundibacter. The sequence continues at coordinate 18,609 of NVTS01000018.1, forward strand.
GACCGGACAGCGAGCCGAGATGATCGCGCAGCATCATCAAACAGCCCAATGGCGTGCACGGCACCATTGATTTTTGCCCCGTGGCCAGTAGCCCGACATTCGAGATGCTAAACCCATCCACATCCTTGGCCGGATCAACCGCGTTCACCACCAAATCCTCGTTCATGTGACCCGGCAGCGGCAGTTGCACCAATATCCCGTGCACAGCAGCATCGTTGTTCAGCCGCTCAATCAGCGCCAGAACATCTGCCTCGGGCGTGTCGGCAGGTAATTTATGCTCATAGGAATTCATCCCGACCTCGACGGTCATTTTCCCCTTTGAGCGCACGTAAACCTGCGACGCGGCATCCTCGCCGACCAGCACCACCGCCAACCCCGGCTGAATATTATGATCCGCTTTCAGGCGCGCAACATGGGTGGCCACTTTGGCCCGAACCTTGGCGGCGAATGCCTTGCCGTCGATAATTTCTGCGCTCATGATATATCTTTCCCTTAGTTGCCTTTGATCTCGGTTATAGTCAGGTCATCGTTGAAAACCACACCGCTTGTTATTGAGGGCGGCGCATACATGCCGAAATGCACCTGCGTCAACAGCCCCTTTCCCCGCCGCACTGGCGCGCGTGAAACCATTTGCCCGTCCTGATAGACTTCGGCGTAACCATCGCGACGGTCAAAATGCAGTTGAACCGTCAGCTTCACCCACTGGCGCATCGGGAATTTGATCGTCTCGGTTTGAAATGACCATTCGGCGCGCCCGTTGCTGGGGGCATGCATCAAATGCACAAAGCCCTTGTCGCTGAGGTTGACCAGCACCGGGTCCCAAGTGTCGGACGTGGTATGGTCCAGGGTTGCAAAACTGAACCACTCCCCTTTGGCCAGCTCCATATCCAGCCAGACCCAGAACTCCACATTAACCGGCGTCTTAAACGCACCCTTGGGCAATTTATAGAGCTGAATTGTCGGATAGCCGCGGTGGTTATTATTCCGATTGAAACCACTGGCGGGATTTGGCCCGGCAACCCAGGCTTTATGGGAAAATTCACCTGAGCGCACCACTTCGCGCGACAGATCATGCGAGGTGGTGCCCTTGTGATTTTGCGGCACGATATAAAAGCGCTCAAATTCGCTGACAGTCTCAAAGCTCGTTGAAAACGCCCGTGGCTCTGCATGGGTCTGCCCTGCCCCGATAACGGCGATCAACGCGGTTGCAAATGTCGGTATATGCTGTTTCCCAAATAACAGGGTCACCTTCAGAACAGCCCTTCTATTTCGCCCGCATCGTTCAGCATGATGTTTTCTGCCGCAGGTTTGCTGGGCAGACCCGGCATGGTCATGATATCCCCGCAAACCACCACCACAAATCCGGCACCTGCCGACAGGCGCACTTCGCGGATCGGGATCGTGTGGCCGGTCGGTGCCCCGCGCAAGGTAGGATCCGTGCTGAACGAATATTGCGTCTTTGCCATGCAGACCGGCAGATGGCCATATCCGGCCTCTTCCCACGCGCGCAGCTGATCACGGATTTTCTTGTCGGCGATCACCTCGTCGGCGCGGTAAATGCTTTTGGCAACCCGCTCGATTTTCTCGAACAATGGCAAATCGTCCGCATAAAGCGTCGCAAATTGCGCCGCCCCGCTGTCGGCAATCTCGGCAACACGCTCGGCCAGATGCTCGGCCCCTTTGCCGCCAAATTCCCAGTGGCGTGACAGGATTGCTTCGGCTCCTTGCGTGGCCACATAGTCCTGCACCGCCTGTACTTCGGCGTCCGTATCGGTGACGAAATGATTGATCGCCACCACCACCGGCACCCCGAATGATTTCATGTTGCCGATGTGACGGCCAAGGTTCGGACAACCTGCCTCGACCGCTTCCACATTTTCCGGCCCCAGATCCTTGCGGGCCACACCACCGTTCATTTTCATCGCCCGAACTGTGGCGACCAGAACGATGCAATCGGGCGCAAGCCCTGCCTTGCGGCACTTGATGTTCATGAATTTCTCAGCACCCAGATCGGCACCAAAGCCAGCCTCGGTCACCACATAATCAGCCAGACGCAGGGCCGTATTGGTGGCAATAACCGAGYTACAGCCGTGCGCAATATTGGCAAACGGGCCGCCATGCACAAAGGCCGGATTGTTTTCCAGCGTTTGCACCAGATTGGGCTGCATCGCGTCCTTTAGCAACACGGTCATCGCACCATCCGCCTGAATATCACGGCAATAGATCGGCTCGCGTTTGCGGGTGTAGGCCACGATGATGTCGCCCAGACGCTTTTGCAAATCTTTCAGATTGTTCGACAGGCACAGAATGGCCATCACTTCGGACGCCACAGTGATGTCAAAACCGGTCTGGCGCGGAAACCCGTTGGCAACCCCACCAAGCGACGTCACCACATCACGCAGGGCGCGGTCGTTCATGTCCAGAACCCGCTTCCAAACCACGCGGCGCTCATCTATCTCAAGATCGTTACCCCAGTAAATGTGATTGTCGATCATCGCGGACAAAAGGTTATGCGCCGAGGTGATAGCGTGGAAATCGCCAGTAAAATGCAGGTTCATTTCCTCCATCGGCACCACTTGGGCATAGCCACCGCCAGCGGCCCCGCCTTTCATCCCGAAACACGGCCCCAATGACGCCTCGCGGATGCAAACGGCCGCCTTTTTGCCAATCCGGTTCAACCCGTCAGCCAGGCCCACAGTCGTTGTGGTCTTGCCTTCGCCCGCAGGCGTCGGGTTGATCGCGGTGACAAGGATCAGCTTGCCTTTGCGCATGCCCATGACGCTGTCGATGAATTCCTGACTGACCTTGGCCTTGTCGTGGCCATAGGGCAGCAGATGTTCGCCGGGAATGCCCAGTTTCTCGCCAATTTCCTGAATCGGTTTCTTATTGGCTTCGCGGGCAATTTCAATGTCGGACTTATAGCTCATATCTGCGTATCCTTTGAGAGATCATGGCGTCAGTAATTCGACAACCTTACAAGATGCGCATGTGACCGACAGGGTAAATCCGACATTTCCAGACATAGAATCGTCGCTTTGTATGCCATTATATACCGCGCGCCTGATCCAGATGCGGCCACACAGGTTGGTCCGGAATATGTAGTCTGATTTCATCACCCACACGCAACATTCCTTCGCGCTCGATCCAGCCGGCAACCCCGCGCAGCCCCTTGGATGCCAGCTTGAAGGCACGGCCCTTGTCCGGCATATCCTCGTTAATCACCGGGGCCGGCAGGTTGCAGGGCCGGTTTTCCATGTCCACGGTGATGGCGGTGCCATTGCACGCAATCAGGCGTGATGCGGGCGGGACCGTGGTGAAATCGGGAATGCCCTCAACCACGATCGAGGTGCTGAGCCACGCCGGATCAACCGCCTCGATCCCCATGTTCGCGGCAATCACAGCCAGCTCTTCAGCCGATACAATGCATATCTGGCGGGTATTGCGGATTTCAGTATCGCGCGGGTATTGCCCGACCACCCGCGAACATGACGGGCGCGTCAGGCCCGCACGGCTTTCACCGGAACACCCCGCAAATGTCAGGGCCATTTCATCCACAGCAATGTTGCGCAGCGTCTCGGTTCGATCCTTGTTCACCCCGAGCCATGTGATGCGACCAGTGAATGCGGTGGGGAGAAGTGCGGGCATAGGTGCGTCCTGTGGTTTGGAGTTCAACCAGCAGCGTAAAGAACACCSGCTTGAAAGGAAACAGGATGGAGCCWTCATTCTCAGACGGATAAAAGCCCGTCAGCACCGCTTCATATGCCGCGACGAAACAGTCCCGTTCGACCTCGTCCAGTTTTTCGATAATCGGGCGCATGGCGGTGGACTGGGTGAAATGGCGCACAGGAGGACCTGTTTCGTGGCCTGTTTCATACTGGGGCAAGGCGCTGGATATAGTCGGTTTCCCAAACGCTGACCGCGCCCAAGGGGGCAAGCATCTGCGCATAGGCCTGGGGCAGCGCGACGGGGGCTTGCCAACCCGCGAAATCAAACCGGTCAGGGAACAGGGACTGGGCCACATCGCGCAGCGCCTGATGCGATCGCGCCGCAAACTGGCGCGGCATTTGAACCGCCAAAACCCCGCCTTTGGTCAGCATACCGGCAAGACGGGCAAACAGCGCCGCGTGGTCGGGCAACCTAGTGGCACAATGCGTTGGAGAAAATCAGCGCGGGTGGGGTATCGGGCAGCCATGTTGCGGCATCGGACGCGATCAGGCGGCGATTGGCGCACCCGTCTCTTGTGCCTTGGCCAACATCGCGGGCGAATTATCGACCCCGATGATCTGCCGCCCCGCAAACCGCAGGTCCGGCACCTGCGCCAATAAATCCATCGCAGGCCGAATACGAAGACCCCGAAACTTGGCGTAAGTTTCGGGGTTTTCGTCTTGTTTGTATTCTGCCGTTACGATAGCTCCGGCTCCATCCCGTCATCCTTGGGCTTGGGCTTGCGCTTGGGCTTGCGTTTTGGCTTGGTCTTGGGAATGGCGGTGACGCTGGGCGCGTTGCCCTTGTCGGATGCGTCATCCTCGTCATCGTCCACTTGCGGCGGCTCACCCTTCATCACGCGCTTGATCTCGTCGCCGGTCAGGGTTTCATATTCCAGCAGCCCTTGGGCCAGACGCTCGAATTCAACCTTGCTCTTTTTGATGATCGCCAGCGCGTCATTATAGCCGTCATCAATAAAGCGCTTCACCTCTTCCTCGATGGTTTCCTTGGTGTTGGCCGACACGGAAAAGCCCATCGTGTTTCCCGAATACCCATCGTGGGCCTCGGAATAGTCAATGTTGCCGACCTTTTCGGACATGCCCCAACGCATGACCATCGCGCGTGCCAGAGAACTGGCCTGCTGGATGTCGCCCGCCGGACCACTGGACACACTTTCGGCACCGTATTTGAAAATCTCGGCGGCTTTGCCAGCCATCGTCATGGTGATTTTCTCGAGCGCCTCATCGCGAAATATCGAAACCTTGTCTATTTCAGGCAGCGACACAACCATGCCCAAAGCGCCACCGCGCGGGATGATCGTCGCCTTATAGACCGGATCGGTCTTGGTCAGTTTCAGACCGACAATCGCATGGCCCGCCTCGTGATAGGCCGTTTTTTCTTTCTGCTCATCCGTCAGCACCATCGAGCGGCGCTCGGCCCCCATCATCACCTTGTCCTTGGCATGCTCGAAATCTTCCATGGTCACGAAACGCCGCTCCAGACGCGCCGCCATCAAAGCGGCCTCGTTGACCAGATTGGCCAGATCAGCACCGGAAAAACCGGGGGTGCCACGGGCAATGATGCGCAAATCCACGTCAGGTCCCAGCGGGGTTTTGCGGGCATGCACCTGCAAAATCTTGTCGCGGCCCTTGATGTCGGGGAGTGGCACCTGAATTTGCCGATCAAACCGGCCTGGACGCAGCAGGGCCGGATCCAGCACATCGGAGCGGTTGGTGGCGGCCAGAATGATCACGCCCTCGTTGGCGTCAAAGCCGTCCATTTCAACCAGCAACTGGTTCAACGTCTGTTCACGCTCGTCATTGCCACCGCCATAACCGGCACCGCGCGAGCGGCCCACGGCATCAATCTCGTCAATAAACACAATGCAGGGCGCGTTTTTCTTGGCCTGCTCGAACATATCGCGCACACGGCTGGCACCAACACCGACAAACATTTCGACGAAATCAGAACCCGAGATGGTGAAAAACGGCACACCCGCCTCGCCCGCAACGGACCGCGCCAGCAAGGTCTTACCTGTGCCTGGRGGGCCGATCAGCAACGCCCCCTTGGGAATTTTACCGCCAAGGCGCGAATATTTCTGCGGGTTGCGCAAAAATTCAACGATCTCTTCCAGCTCTTCTTTGGCCTCGTCAATGCCCGCTACATCGTCAAAGGTGATGCGGCCTTTCTTTTCGTCCAGCATCTTGGCCTTGGATTTACCAAAACCCATCGCCCCGCCTTTGCCGCCGCCTTGCATCCGGTTCATCATAAAGAACCAGAACCCGATCAACAACAGCACCGGTAACAGCATCCCGATCAGCGATACAAATCCTGACTGCTCTTGGCGCTCGGCCTGAACTTCCACACCATTTGCAATCAGCATATCTGTGACCTTGGCATCCGCGGGCCGGATGGTGGCRTAATCTTTGCCATCGGTGCCGTGGAACAGAACCTTTTCGCCATCCAGCGTCGCAGATTCTACATTGCCGTCGTTCACAGCCTGTACAAATTCAGAATAGCTCAACTCGCGCGATTGCAATGCACTCTCGCCGCTGCTGAACAGGTTGAACAAAGCGAGGATTAACATAAACAGCACGACCCAGAAAGCCAGATTTCTAGCGTTGCCCACAGGCATTCTCCTTAAACCGGTTTAGCGCACGAGAATCTTTCTCGCTGCTACCTGTCTAAAATAGGGATTGGGCCCAGTTAGTTCAATGCGATAAAATGGTGGAAATGAAATGATCTGCCCCAAATAGCGAAAGAGTGACCCACTCGTTGGACAATCCGGCCAGTGGTGCAGCAATTAGTGCCTGATTTTGCCACACGGCAGGGCTTGCCAGCAGGGATGTGCGTGGCACACCCGTATCTCGCCAATCCGGACATTGCGCCAATCCCGCCTCGCCCAACGCCCGCAGCTCTAAGCCTTTGGCATGTGGGCCGCAAACCTGCCAGCGGTTGTCCCAGATAGCATCCGTCGGGCAAATCACATCCTTCACCGCCTGATGTTCGCGCATGATGCGGATTTCGGATTTTTTCGGACTGATCAGGCAACCGTGCAAGGTCGAAGCTTTGTTTGAATGGATGGCATGCCCGACATCCGCTAACGCCATTCGGCGCGGGCGATATTCAGCGCATGACACCCAGCACATGGCATGTGACAGCAATCTGGCGCTGATTTCCTCTGGTAATAACCGGAATCTCTTGCGCTCGAGAACAACATCCCCACGATCTATGGTGGCAATCTCAACTGCCGCATTTCGGGTCTGGATTTCCAACGCGCGCCGTGCCATTTGCAGATCTTGCGCCGTGCCCGCCAACCGTTCGGCATCAATCCCCAAAGGGGCCAATGCCTTTAGCACCTTGCGCGCCTTCACCCGCTCAAACCGCTCATCCTCGTTTGATGGGTCATCAATCCACTTGATATCGTGGCGGCCCAAATAATCCCGAAGGTGCTGACGATATAAAAACAGGGCCGGACGCACCCAGTTTATACCACCTACCTTGCGCCTTTGCTGCATTCCCGACAGCCCATCCACACCGGAGCCTCGCGCCAGACGCATTAAAAACGTTTCGGCCTGATCATCCGCCGTATGACCCAGCGCAATCGTATCAATGCCGCGCTTCTTGGCCCACGTCGTCATCAACCCGTAACGCGCGCGGCGCGCCTGATCTTGCAAATTGCCTTTGCCGTCCCAATCCGTCCAGCGCAGCGTGGTGTGATCRACGCCAGGCCCTGCGCCCAGACCTGCGCAAAATCCGGCCACCACCTTGGCCTCGGCCGCCGCCGCTTTGCGCAACCCGTGATCGACCGTCACCGCGTGCAAAGTCACACCGACACCCGACGCCCACCTATGCATAAGATGCAACAGTGCCGTTGAATCACTACCGCCAGACACGGCGACACCGATCACAGCCGGGGGGCGGCGGCCAAAAACGCTTTCAATAAAGTGAAGTAGAGTTTCGTCGCGATTGATCAATTGCAACCCAGATTGCGCATGGATGACTGTGCCTCAAGCACCATATCCGAATTCGGGAACCTGCTGCCGACCTCGCCCAACGTCACGCAAGCCTCGCTTTGCTGGCCAAGTGCGCCCAGCGACGTGCCCAGTTTATACAGCGCCTCGGGGGCTTTGGGCCCGTCCGGTGTGCCGGAAAAGCTGTCCAGATAGGCCCGCGCCGCATCGGCCATTTCGCCCATATTCTCAAATGCTTGACCACGCATGAAATGCGCATCCGCACTCATTGGACCACCAGGGTAGGTCTCGGTAAAGGTCGCAAACTGCTCAGCGGCGCTGCGAAAGTCACCTGATGCGAGCGCCTCCTGCGCCCGCTCAAAGTCACTGCGCTCGCCTACGGCCAACTCGGTTGTGGCAATCGTGCTGGGGGGCGGGGTTGTTGGCCCGCCAAGGGCGTCGCCACCGCCCAAGGTGCTGGTTTCACCCAAGGTGCTAACGTCGCCGCCTTCCAGCTCGACCAGCCGGAATTCCAGATCACCAATCCGGTTGGTGCCATCCACCACCACGCGATTGACCCGGTTCTCCAACTGCTCGGATTTTGCCGTCAGATTTTGCAACGCGACTTCAATCGCATCAATCCGCTCCAACGGCGTGTTGCCGGTAATATTGGTGCCGGGTGCGCCCGTGGTGGACAGCTCGCGCTTTAACCGCTGCACTTCGACAAACAGCACCGACAGTTCCTGGCGGATGTCAGCCAGCGTTTGATCATCGGCCTGGGCCACCACAGGGGCCGCCCCGCCAATCGTCAATCCAATAAGTAGCGCGAGTATCCGTGTCATTTCGTCATCCTTCAGTTACGCGCCAGCACCTACAGTAATAACAGTCACAGCACGACGGTTCTTGGCATAGCACGCCTCGGCCGAGCAAACCTCGACTGGACGTTCTTTGCCATATGGTATTGGGCGCAAGCGACTGCCAGCAACCCCTTGCGAGATCAGAAATTCTTGGACAGCATTGGCGCGACGAGCACTAAGCGCAATATTATAAGCTCTTGTGCCTTGCTCGTCTGCGTGGCCTTCAATGATGGCGGCGTATTCAGGATTGGCCTGCAACCAAACGGCTTGCCCCGCCAGAGTTGCACGCCCTTGCGCAGTCAGCRTATGTTGGTCCACTGCAAACAATACGCGATCCCCGATGGTTTGGCTGAAATAAGCAGGTGAACGCGGATCCGACGCCGGATCAGTCGCTGTCAACGATCCTGTGCCAGTGCCGTTACCAGAACCGTTTCCGGCCAAATTACCCGGGTTGGTGCAGGCCCCAAGGCCCAGCGTAGCAACGATGAGGATCGCTTTGTAAAGATGTGTCATGGGTTGTCCCTTGCTCTGTTTTTGTTGGCTCGATTGCCGATTACATATCATCCCGCGCCCTGTTTGGGAACGCTGCTTCATTTCTCGTGCTCTCAAAGGGCGCTAACATATCTACTAAACTAGTTTAGTAGATATGTTTTTCACCCCCACCCGTGCTTACTTTAACAATGGCGACCATGCCGGATCGGATGCACCGCCGTCGGTTTTTACCCGGCGCAAATTACGCCCGCTAATGTCGACTGAATATAGTCCAACCGCCCCGCCTGCCCCTGCGGTTTCGCGCATAAACATAATCACCCGACCATTCGGCGACCAGCTCGGACCCTCGTCCAGAAACGATGCCGTCAGCAGCCGTTCTTCCGATCCATCCACCCGCATCACCCCGATATGGAACCGGCCCTTGTTCTGTTTGGTAAACGCAATCAGATCACCACGCGGCGACCAGACGGGCGTGCCGTAACGCCCCGATCCGAAACTGATCCGGCGGGCCTCGCCACCGTTTGCCGGCATGATGTATAGCTGTTGGTTTCCCGAGCGGTCGCTTTCAAACACGATCTGTTTGCCATCGGGCGAGAAGCTCGGCGCAGTTTCAATTGATGGCTCAGACGTCAGGCGCACAGGTGCACCACCGCCGATGTTCATCCGGTAAATATCGGTATTGCCGCCCGAAGACAGCGAATAAACCACTGTCTGCCCGTCCGGCGAAAACCGTGGAGCAAAGGTCATGGTGCCCGGCTGGTCCGCCAATGCACGGCGACCAACGGACGCTACATCCAGCACGTAAATCTTAGGAAACCCGGTCTCGTAAGACGTATACAGCACCCGATCACCCGTGGGTGAAAACCGCGGGGCCAGCACCAGCGACCGGCTGTCGGTCAAAAACTGCACATTGGCGCCATCGTAATCCATGATCGCAAGACGTTTCTTGCGGTCATTCTTGGGGCCGGTTTCCGACACATACACCACGCGGCTGTCAAAATACGCACCCTCGCCGGTGATCCGGCTATAGGCCGCATCCGCCACCTTATGCGCCATCCGCCGCCAGCTGGTGGTGGTGCCGCCAAATTGCAGCCCCTCGCCCAGAGGTGCTCCGGAAAACACATCAAACAGACGGAACTTTACCGTCACCTTGTTGCCGTTCACATTTACCGCCCCCACAATCAACGCCTGCGCATTGATCGCTTTCCAGTCCGCATATTGCACGGGGCTGTCAAAATTGGTGACGGTGGAAATGAACGCATCCTTGGGGATTTCGCGGAACAATCCTGTGCCGGTCAAATCCGCCGCAACCACGCGGGCGATCTTGCTGGCAAACTCGCTACCGGCAGCATTTTCAGCGACAAAGTCCGGCAGCGCAAAGGGCAATGGCTCGATCACCCCATCGGTGATTTCAATGCGCAAAGGTTCGGCTTGCGATTGCGTGGCTGCAACAAACGGCAACACGAAAAGCGCCGCCACTAGGGCCAATGCAGTCGTCACTCGGTGTTTCATGTTCATTTGATCCTCATTTTCTCTGGATTAAACGTCATTTCGATCTCGCGCCAATGGGAATATTTCTCAATCGGCAACTTATAGCCACCCTTGGTGCAGCGGATAATCGCCCGTCGCGCGGCCTCGAACGCCTGTTTTGCTGCCGCCGACGAGCCGCCCGATGACGATAGCATACGGATTGATCCATTATCGGGTTTGCCGTCTTTACCCATGGTCATGGACACAACGACGGTTGTTTGCAGCGCGTCGGTAGACAATGAGCCGACATTCCAGCAACTGGAAACAGCGACCCGCAATACGTCCTTGTCGCCCCCCGTCAGCGGCGGGCCAACCGGGGCTGAAGCCGGGGCCGTAGCATCCTCGGTCTGAACCCCTGCCAATGCATCGGCAATCGCATCGCGTGTGCTGTTGTCGTTTGTCGCGGCTTCCACCGGCGGCGTTGGCCTTTTGGGGCGGGCCGACGGGCGGGACGACGATGTCGGAGCCGAACTTGGCGGCTCGTCCGCTTCGGTTACGATACGGTCATTGGCTTCTTCGGGTGCCGTCGCCTCTTCAGGCTCGCTCTGGGTTTGAGCATCACTGCTATCGGTGGTCTGCTCGCGGGTCTCTTCCGCCACTTCGGTATCGGGGGGCGGTGCCTCGACTGGGGTCGGGGCCACACGCGGGGCCGGACGTGGCGATGCTGTGGTAGAAGGCGGAGCCAACACCACGGGATTATCCTGCACCGGTGGCTGCACCACTTCGGGCGGTGTATCGTCAACCTCGGCAATCGGCGGCGGTGCCTCGACCACATCGGGGGCCACGTCAGGGGCCACATCGGCGCGTGGTGGTGTTTCATTGATTGGCGTATCCGGCACTTCGGGTGGGGCCGCGACCACAGGCTGTTCCGGCGGTGTATCCTCAATCTCGGGTACCGGCGGCGTAGGCACGTTTTGCGTGGCTTCGGGGGTCGGTTGCGGCGCACTTAGGGCGGCGAATTCTTCGGCTGAAATGATCGATACTTCCGACACTTCAAACGTATCATCGGGCGCACGCGAAAACATCCCCCCGATCAAGGCCCAAGCCAGCAAGGCACCATGCCCGATGCCAGAAATAAGAGGACCAGAATCCATCAGCCTAGCCGCCGCTGCCGTCAAGCGTCGGACCACCAGCTTCGGTCACCAGACCGATGCTGGAAAATCCGCCCGCATTCAGCGCGCCCATAACCTGCACCACCTGTTCATAGGCAATCGCACCATCGGCCCGCAGGAACACCTTGTTATCCTCGCGTTCAGCCGCAATCGCCCGCAGCTTCGGGATCAACTGATCCATGGAAATTTCGGTTTCCTGCACCATGATCAAGCCATCCGCCGTCAGCGTAATGGTCAGCGGCTCTTCCTGTTCACTTGGCAAAGCACTGGCAGCGGTTTGTGGCAATTCCACAGGAACCCCCACCGTCACCAACGGGGCCGCCACCATGAATATAATCAACAACACCAGCATCACATCCACAAACGGCGTGACGTTAATCTCGCTCATAACCGCCGCATGACCGCCGCGCCGCCGCCTGCGCCGACGTCCACTCTGGTTTTTTTGAATGACGCTGGACATCAGCTGTCCAACTGGCGGCTAAGGATGGTGGCAAATTCGTCGGCAAACGCCTCGTAGCCGGAAATAATCCGGTCACTGTCTGACGACAGCTTGTTGTAAAATACCACCGCAGGGATCGCCGCAAACAGACCCAGACCGGTGGCCAACAAGGCCTCGGCAATGCCCGGCGCGACCACGGCCAGATTGGTGCTTTGTTGATGTGCGATCTCGATAAACGCGTTCATGATACCCAAAACCGTGCCGAACAGCCCGACAAACGGCGCGGTCGACCCAACAGTGGCAATAAGCGACATGCCGGTGTTCAGCTTTTCCGCCTCTTTGGCAATCGCCACATCCATGGATCTGTCAATCCGCGACTGCGCGCCGGCGATCAATCCGCCATCTTCGCGGTGGCTGCGCCGCCACTCCATCATGCCGGCGGCAAATATCTTCTCGGCCGGGCCATCAGGCGCGGCGCCGATCTTGTCAAACAGCTCGTCCAGTGGCTCTCCGGACCAGAATGCGCGGTCAAACACCTCGGCCTCGGCCCGCGATTTGCGATACGCAATCGTTTTGGTGATGATGATCGACCATGACCAGAACGAGGCCACCACCAACATAAGCATCACCAGTTTTACAGTAAGGGTTGCGCGCATGAACAGCGCCAAAAAGGAGAAATCAATCTCCTGCGCCATCGCAAGGGTCTCAGTTTCCATATGCCTGCTCTTTTTTGGTTGGCCACTCTTTAAGTGATTTGCGTTTGATCTGTATCGCTTCTCCCCTAGCGGAAGAACCGGTGCTTACTCTAGATAAAACGCAAACCACCGTAACGGCAGCTCTGATTAAAAGCAGATATAGGGGGTATTTCGCCGGAATGCTATCAATTGCGCGTCATAACCTTGCGCTTGGGGCAAGATTTGGGCGATTAATGCAACAATTGGCGGATGTTTGCCGGCATTCGGGCCACTTGACCCGTGTCTGACACCACCACAACGGTGACAATGGCGTGAAATATCGTATCCGCCCCGCGTTTCACCACCTGCTCCATGATCAGCCGCGCGCCGGTGACCTGTGTGACCTCGGTTTCCACCACCAATTCATCATCCAGATGCGCCGAGGCCAGATAATCCGCCTCAAGGCGGCGCACCACAAAGACCTGCCCCGCCGTTTTCATCACCCGCTGGTCAATCCCCAGCCCACGCACCCAATCAGAGCGCGCCCGCTCGATATACTTCAGGTAATTGGCGTAATAGACGATACCGGCCATGTCGGTATCCTCATAGTATACACGGATGTCTAATGTATGTGTCATTGACTTGCCCCCATCCYCGCAGATAACCGCAGCGCGTGGGATTTATCGCGCGCCGCCACCGGCATCACCGGATCATACGCCGCCTCGATCAGCGCCGCAATCTCGGGGCGCAAAATCACTGCGCCACCGTCCGGAAGCACTGCTAACGGGGATTTTGTGGCAAACGCCGCCTCGCCCCACATCAAAATTGACTGCACCGCTTGGCCCAGCGCCAATGTGTCGGCCTGCATTTGGGCCATCGCACCCGCCATGCGGATAAACACGAAACAGGCCTGAATACCGCCGTCATTCTCGAACCGGAACGCGCGGTATTGGCTGGCATCCGCCGCCTTCAGCCGCGCCACAACCCCGTCCAGATCAGGGATCATCCCGCCCAGCTTGGGCAGCTCCAGCAACTCGTCCCAGTCGCTGAAAAAGAACATCATCAGATTGGCACCCAGCTCCATATCGGTCTCGGCCATCTTATGCCCAGCCAATGTCACCACCGCCTCGATCGCGCCCTTGACCACCGACAGGGTTTGCGCATCCACGCCAAACACCACCGGCACGATCGGGCGCCCCCAACGGGCAAAGGCATACTCGCCCCCCGTTCCGGTAAAACAGTTCTCGATCTCTTCAGGCTTCATCATTTCCAAATGGTCCAAATATCCCCGCCAGAGGCATAGAATCTCTGCTGCCCAACCTCAACCAAACAAATCCGTATTCGATTTCGGCGCAGCCATCCCCAGATGCGCCCACGCCTTGGCCGCCAGCATCCGTCCGCGCGGGGTGCGCTGGATCAGGCCTTGTTGTAACAGAAAAGGCTCGATCACCTCCTCCAGTGAATCGCGGCTTTCCGAAAGCGCCGCGCACATGGTTTCAATCCCCACCGGCCCGCCTGCGTAATTTTCGGCAATCAGCGTTAAATACCGCCGATCCGCCCCGTCCAGCCCCAGATGATCAACCCCCAGCCGCGTCAGGGCATTATCCGCCAAACCTTGCGATACCTGACCACCGGCCTCGACCACCGCAAAATCCACCACGCGACGCAGCAACCGGCCCGCAATCCGCGGCGTGCCACGGGCCCGTTTGGCGATCTCGCGCGCGCCCGCATCCTCGCATTGCACGCCCAGCAAACGCGCACCGCGCACCACGATCTCGTGCAACTCGTCCTCGGTGTAAAATTGCAGCCGCACCGGAATGCCGAAGCGATCCCGCAGCGGCGTGGTCAACAACCCCAACCGCGTTGTCGCCCCAACCAGCGTGAAGGGCTGGAGTTCAATCCGCACCGTGCGCGCCGCCGGTCCCTCGCCGATCACCAGATCCAGCTCGAAATCCTCCAGCGCCGGATAGAGCACCTCCTCGACCACCGGATTAAGCCGATGGATTTCATCAATGAACAGCACATCATTGGCCTCGAGATTGGTCAATATCGCCGCCAAATCCCCCGCCTTGGCCAGCACCGGCCCGCTTGTCATACGGAAATTCACCCCCAGCTCGCGGGCCATAATCTGCGCCAGCGTGGTTTTGCCCAACCCCGGTGGGCCGTGGAACAACACATGATCCATCGCCTCGCGGCGTATCTTGGCGCTCTGGATAAACACCCGCAAATTGGCCCGCGCCTCGACTTGGCCAATAAAGTCGTCCAGCACCTGCGGGCGCAAAGCACGATCACGGTCCTCGGGTTGCGGATCAGGGCGTAAAGTAGGGTCAGGTTCACTCATCACGTCACCCCTTCGGTGCCAACAGTTTCAACGCCGCGCGGATCAGCCCGGCCGTGTCCGCCTCCGGCATCTCACCCGCCGCCTGTGCCACGGCCCCCGCCGCATCCCCTGGCCCATAGCCAAGGTTGGCCAGCGCCGAGAGCGCCTCGGATTGTGCCGCAGCACTTGATGGCTCGATCACCGCCGCAACGCTCTCGATCACTTCGGCTTCCGCCACCACGTCGCCCTGTGCCGCCACCAATGTGCCGCCTAACGCCATCGCCGCTGGCGCTTTGTCCTTTAACTCCAAAACCACCCGCTGCGCGGTTTTCGGCCCCACGCCCTTGGCCACCTTGATCGCATTCACATCGCCCAGCGCCACCGCGCGGCTGACCCCTTCGGCCCCCAATGCGCCCAAGATCGACATTGACGCCTTGGCCCCGATCCCTTGAACCGACATCAACAACCGGTGCCATTCCTTTTCCAGCAATGTGGTAAACCCGAACAGCTGTAAATTATCCTCGCGCACCAACAATTCGGTGAACAACGCCACCGCCTCGCCCACATTGGGCAGCAACGCCATGGTGCGGTCCGACAGATAGATGATATATCCGACCCCGCGCACATCAATCAGCACATGGTCCGCCGCGCGGTATTCCAAGCGCCCTGAAATCTTGCCAATCATGCTGTTGCCTTTCGTAACRCTGCCTCGTAATGCCCCGCCGATTGCAGATGATGCGCATGGCAAATCGCAATCGCCAATGCATCCGCCGCATCCGGTCCGGCCAACTCCACCCCGGGCAGTTGCAGGCGCACCATATGCGCCACCTGCCGCTTGTCGGCATGGCCCACGCCCACAACTGTTTTCTTAACCTTGTTGGGCGCATATTCCCCAACACTCAAACCCGCCTGCGCCGGAACCAGCATCGCAATGCCCCGYGCCTGSCCMAGYTTCAGMGTKCCCGCCCCGTCCTTGTTCACAAACGTCTGCTCAACGGCGGCGGCCTCGGGCGCAAACCGCGCCATAACCTCGCTTAACTGCACATGCAGCGACAACAGGCGCGTCGCCAAGTCATCGCCAACTGAGTGACAGGTCCCGTTGCCCACATGCGAAAGGCGCGATCCCGCCACGTCAATCACGCCCCAACCAAGGTTTCTCAGCCCCGGATCAATCCCGATAACACGCATACTGCTCCTCGCTACATTTCGGCTTTTGTTGCCTTTGCGCCACGATTAGCACGAAACGCGAACATTTGCCAAACAGAAACCGGTAATGGCCAAAATTAGGTGCGCGTGTCGCTAAAGCTGCATCTGGGCGAAATTCGACATAAAGAACGTCAAAACCGACAATCAAATGTCGCAATTTTCACAAAGATTACAAAGTATTAACCAGTAAATCCAGCTATGCATAAAATGCACATTAGATATGCAATACCTTTATCTTGTTAGACGCTTGGCCAACCCCTAAGTGGCCTATTAGAAACAACAGCATATCGCTGCATCAACAAAAGGATGGCTAACATGGCTACTTATGAAAACACCCGTCTGCTCATCGACGGTGCACGCGGCGGGGGCATCGGCATCTCGCGCGGCGTCTATCGCATCACAACTTTTGTGACCGATCTGGCCCAAACATTCGCCAACTGGAACAGTGCCCGCAGAACCCGCAAGCAACTGGCAAAATTGTCGGACTATATGCTGGAAGACATCGGCCTGACCCGTGGCGACATCGCCTCATTTTCGGCCGGGCGCAGATTTCGCTAAAGCGAAAGCAATCCAATTGGATTAAAAGAGTTCATCTTCCCGCCCGAGGCAGCGTTTGCGCAGCAGAATGCGTTCGGGCGGGGTGATGAATGCGCATAGATTGGTTTCGCTCTAACCAGAACAAATAGTAATCGATGCGCCGATCACACGGCTGCGACGTAATTCCAAGGCAGGAGATCATCTATCTGGCTTTGTTTGTGGCCGTTGACGATGGCCGAGAGTGTTG